>JAWRJQ010000046.1:0-21995 GCA_040307385.1 Atopobiaceae bacterium | reverse complement strand
ACCCGCATCATCGATGCGCTCGAGCAGGAAAGCGCAGATCATGGCATCGATATCGTCGATGTTCAGATCACGGGCGCGTCCAAGCTCCCCGTTGTGAGCGTCCGCATCGACCACGTAGACGAGGAGCTGCCTCCCATCACGCTCGACGATGTGGCCGCGCAAAACGCCTGGATCGGCGCGAAGATCGATGAGATCGATCCGTTCCCGGGAAGCTACACCCTGGAGGTCTCGTCTCCCGGCATGGCGCGTCCGCTGCGCAAAGCACGCGACTTCGAGCGCTTCGCGGGCCATACCGTCCTCCTTCATACGGCAGCGTACGAAGGGCGTCGCAAGTTCACGGGCGTCCTCGAAGGCATCGAAGGGTCAACCGTCACGCTCGCCTGCGACGACGGCACGTTCTCCTTCGATCTTTCAGACATCAGGAGCTGCACCATCAAACCGGATTATGACTTTTCGGCCTCCGCCGAGAAGCGCGGATAGGAAAGGAACACGATACCCATGGCATCCGAAATGATCGAAGCCCTCACGCTGCTCTGCCAGGAAAAGCACATCGACGAGCTCGTCCTCCTCGACCGCCTCGAGCAGTCGCTCGCCAAAAGCTACGCCGACATCCTGCACCTCGACTTCGGCGCGCGCGTGACCATCTCCCGCGACACCGGCAAGGTCTACGTCTACGAGCTGGTGCCCAAGGAGGAGTCGTTCGATGAGGAAACCGGCGAGTACACCGAGTTCGACGAGGTCGATGTGACCCCGGCCGACACCAGCCGCATCGCCGCCCAGCACGCCAAGACCGAGATCAACAACCTCGTGCGCAACGCGGCGCGCGTGCAGATCTACGAGGAGTTCTCCGACCGCATCGGCGATATGATCAACGGGTCGGTCCTCCAGGTCACCAACGAGTTCGCCATCGTCAAGATCCGCGAGGGCGTGGAGGCCGAGCTCCCGTACTTCGATCAGCGCCGCAACGAGAACGAGCGCAACGAGCGCCCCGCGGGCGAGCGCTATGTCCACGGCCAGCGCATCAAGGCCATCATCATCGACGTGCGCGATCCCAACGGCACCGCTGCGCCCGTGCGCGGCGACCGCTCGCGTCCGCCCATCGTGGTGAGCCGCACGAGCCCCGACCTGCTCGCGCGCCTCTTCGAGCAGGAGGTTCCCGAGATCTACGAAGGCACCGTCGAGATACGCTCCATCGCGCGCGACGCCGGCGTGCGCTCCAAGGTTGCCGTGGCGTCGCTCGACGACCGCCTCGACCCGGTGGGCGCCTGCGTGGGGCCCAAAGGCAGCCGCGTGCGCGCCGTGGTGACCGAGCTGCGCGGCGAGCGCGTCGACGTCATCCTGTGGGACGAGGACCCGCGCAGGTTCGTCGCGAACGCGCTCTCGCCCGCCAAGGTCTCGCGCGTCATCGTCGATGCCGAGACGGGCTATGCCACGGTCATCGTCCCCGACGACCAGCTCTCGCTCGCCATCGGCAAGGAGGGTCAGAACGCCCGTCTCGCCGCCCGCCTCACCGGCCTCCACATCGACATCAAGAACGAGACGCTCGCCGCCGACGTGCTGCGCGAGCTGCCTGCCGTCGAGGTCGTGGATGAGGACGAAGGCGGCCATCGCTGCGAGTACGTGGGCGAGAACGGTATGCAGTGCCGCAACATGGCACGCCCCGGATCGCGCTTCTGCGGCCTGCACGAGTCGATGGCCGAGTATGCCGACGTTGCCGTGTCCGACGACCCCGATTCCCTGATCTAGCGCGGCTAGGTCCAGTCAGACGCCACCACCTGAGGAGGTTTGCCCATGGCCAAGACGCGAATCAGCGAACTCGCCAAAGAATACGGCATGACCGGCAAGGAGATGTTCGAGCACATCGTTGCCATGAAGATCCCCGCCAAGTCGTCCTCATCGACCATCGAGGACGCCTACCTGCCCATCGTGCGCAAGAAGCTCCAGCCCATCCTCGAGGCGCGCGCCGCCGAGATCGAGGCCGCCCGCAAGGCCGAGGAGGAGGCCGCCGCCGAGCAGGCCCGCCTTGCCGCAGAGGCCGCCGAGCGCGAGCGCCTCGCAGCCGAGGCGCGCCGCGAGGAAGAGCGTGCCGCCGAGGAGGCGCGCAGAGCCGAGGAAGAGGCCCGTCGCGCCGCCGAGGAGGCAGCCCGCGCGGAGGAGGAGCGCAAGGCGGCCGAGGAGGCCGAGCGCAACCGCGTGCGCGACACCGCTCCCAAGATGAAGGCCTCGTTCTCCAGCCTGCTCGATCAGATCGCCCAGCAGGAGGAGATGCTCAAGCAGCAGGCCGCCGAGGCAGAGGCGGCCAAGAAGGCCAAGGATGAGAAGCCCCGCCGCGCGCGCAAGGACGACAGCCCGTACCGCGAGTCCAAGCGCGCCGCAGGCTCTCAGGCCGTCCCTGCGGTTCAGAATGTCCACAACGCCCCCGCTCCCGCCGACGAGGCGAAGGGGCGCGGCAAGGGCCGCAAGAAGGACCGTCGCGGCGGCGCGGAGGGCGAGGACCGCTACAGCCGCATGGCGCGCGAGGCCGAGGCGTACAACCGCAACCGCGTTCTCGACGAGGCCCGCGAGGCCATCGAGGAGGCGACGCGCGAATCCGCCGGCCGTCGCAAGCGTCGCAAGGAGCGCCGCGTGAAGCAGGCCGCCGAGGCGGCCGAGGAGCGCCGTATCGAGGAGGCGCTGGCCAACGACCAGGACCTCGCCCAGCTCGACACCGTGCGCATCCCGCAGGGTTCCACGGTGCAGGACCTCTCCGAGCTGCTCGGCGTGCCCGCCAACGACATCATCAAGCGCCTGTTCCTGCTCGGAACGCCGCTCACTCTCACCGAGTCCATGTCCGACGACTTGATCGAGCTCGTCGCAGACGATCTGGGCCGCGACGTCAAGATCATGACCAAGGAGGAGGAGAACACCTTCACCTTCTATGACGATCCGTCGCTGCTTAAGAGCCGTTCGCCGGTGGTCACGGTCATGGGCCACGTCGACCACGGCAAGACGAGCCTGCTCGACGCCATCCGCCACACCGGCGTGGCCGCAGGCGAGGCCGGCGGCATCACGCAGGCCATCGGCGCCTCGCAGGTCACCCTGGACGATCGCACCATAACCTTCGTCGATACCCCCGGCCACGAGACCTTCACGGCCATGCGCGCCCGAGGTGCCAAGGTGACCGACATCGTCATTTTGGTGGTCGCCGCCGATGACGGCGTGATGCCCCAGACCATCGAGTCCATCAACCACGCCAAGGCAGCGGGCGTTCCCATCGTCGTCGCGGTCAACAAGATCGACAAGGACGGCGCCAACCCCGATCGCGTGCGCCAGGAGCTCACCGAGTACGGCGTCATCCCGGAGGAGTGGGGCGGGCAGAACATGTTCTGCAACATCTCCGCCAAGAAGGCCATCGGCATCGACGAGCTGCTCGAAACCGTCTTGCTCCAGGCCGACGTGCTCGAGCTCAAGGCCAACCCCGACACCTTCGCCTCCGGCTACGTGCTCGAGGCCAAGCTCGACCGAGGCCGCGGATCCGTTGCGACCGTGCTTGTGAACCGAGGCACCCTTCACGTGGGCGATGCCCTTGTCGCCGGCATGTCGTTCGGGCGCGTCCGTGCCATGCTCGACTGGAAGGGGCGTCCGGTCTCCGAGGCCGGTCCGTCCGATGCCGTGGAGATTCTCGGCCTGCAGAACGTTCCCATGGCAGGCGACGAGTTCCGCGTGTTCCAGGACGAGCGCGATGCCCGCAGCCTGGCCGATGAGCGCGCGCTCAAGGCCCGCATCGAGGAGCAGAACCGCGTCAAGCACGTCACCCTCGAGAATCTCTTCGCCACCATGGAGGATGCGGAGGTCAAGGAGCTCAACCTCATCATCAAGGCCGACGTGCAGGGTTCCATCGAGGCGCTGCGCGACTCGCTCGAGAAGATGGACCAGTCCGAGGTGCGCATCAACGTCATCCACTCCGCCGTGGGCGCCGTCTCCGAGACCGACGTCATCCTCGCCGACGCCTCCAACGCCATCATCATCGGCTTCGGCGTGCGTCCCGAGGCCAAGGCGAAGGTCGCCGCCGAGCGCGACGGCGTGGAGATCCGCACCTACAGCGTCATCTACAAGGCCATGGAAGACATCGAAGCAGCCCGTGTGGGCATGCTCAGCCCCACCGAGGTGGAGGTCTCCACGGGCATCGCCGAGGTGCGCGACACCTTCAAGGTGCCCAAGGTGGGCATCGCCGCAGGCTGCATGGTGGAGGAGGGTGAGATCTCGCGCGACGACCGCGTGCGCCTCGTCCGCGACGGCATCGTCATCTACGAGGGCAGGATCGCCTCGCTCCGGCGCTTCAAGGACGATGTCAAGAGCGTTCGCGCCGGCTTCGAGTGCGGTATCGGCCTGGAGAACTTCCAGGACTTCCATCTGGGCGACAGCATCGAGGGCTACCGCATCGAAGAGGTTGCGCGTACCGAGTAGGAGGCGCTCTGCCATGAAACAGAACCAGAACTCGCGCCGCGTCAACCAGATGGCGCGCGAGAAGCTCGGCTATATCCTGCTGTTCGAGGTCTCCGACCCCGATCTTGAGCTCATCACGCTCACGGGCGTGGAGGTGTCCATCGACAAGAGCGTCTGCCGCGCCTACGTCAGCTGCAGCAGGGACCGTTACGAGCGTGTGGAAGCTGCGCTCGAGCGCGCCAAGGGGAGGATCAGATCCCTTCTCGGGCACTCCCTGGGCTGGCGCGTCACGCCCGAGCTCTCCTTCCATATCGACACCACCACCGACGAGGCCGAGAACATCGCGCGCGCCCTGGAGGACGTTCCGCCCACCATGGGCGTCCCCAAAGATGCGGGCGGCTACCCCATCGATGCCG
Source organism: Atopobiaceae bacterium (assembly GCA_040307385.1). Lineage (GTDB taxonomy): Bacteria > Actinomycetota > Coriobacteriia > Coriobacteriales > Atopobiaceae > RUG721. The sequence goes on along the minus strand of JAWRJQ010000046.1, from coordinate 17,154 downwards.
CCGCTCCGGCGGAGGAGGACCGATGACCCTCGATTTCGCACAGCGTCAGGAGCAGATCAAGGGCTTCGACGGCATCGTCGCCCTGATCGAGCAGTCCCATGAGATCGCTCTCTGCGCCCACACCAACCCCGACGGGGATGCGCTGGGCAGCGCGCTCGGCCTCTCGATGGCGCTTGCCAAGCGCTGGCCCGACAAGGCCTTCGTAAACCTGCTCGCCGATGCCGGCGATGTGCCGTTCATCTATCGCTTCATGCGGGGATCCGACACGTTCGTGCATGCGGCGGACTACGGCTCGACGCCCGATCTGTTCATCTGCGTCGATCTCTCCGCCATCCACCGTCTCGCCGATGCCGCGTGCATCTGCCTGCGCGCTCCGCGCAAGGCCGTCATCGACCATCACCCGTATGACGAGGTGTTCTGGGATGCGGGCGTGGTGCGCCGCGATGCTGCGGCGGCGGGCGTCATCGTGGAGGAGTTCATCGAGTACCTCGGCGTCGATCTCGATGCCGATATCGCCCAGTGCCTGCTCTGCGCCATCGTCACCGACACCGGCCGCTTCCAGTATCAGAACGCCGATTCCGAGGCGTTCTACGTCACCTCGAAGCTCGTCGACGCGGGCGCCTCGCCCTCCGACGTGGCGCTTGCGGTGTATCAGAGCGATCGGATTCCGTATCTGCATCTCGAGGCCAAGGTCATGGGCCGCATCACCACCTTCTTCGACGGCAAGATCGCCTACAGCTATGCGTCGCTCGCCGACATAGAGGATGCGGACGTCGATGTGAGCGAATGCGACGGTCTCGTGGACGTCGTGCGCCGCGCCGCCGGCGCGGAAATCGCGCTGTTCCTCAAGCAGACCGATGTCGATCAGGTGCGCGGCAACCTGCGCGCCAAAACCGACTGGGATATTTCGAGCATCGCGCGCGCGATGGGCGGCGGCGGCCACCGGGCTGCCTCGGGATTCACCTACGACGGCGACATCGACGAGGCGCTCTCCGTCGTGCTGCCCAAGATCCAAGAGCTCATCGATTCCAAGGAAACGGCGTAGAGATCTCGTTGAAACGTTTCTCGTGCGGACATAGCCTCCTTATCGGCGTCGACAAGCCCCTCGGGCTCTCGAGCCATGACGTCGTGGCGCGCGTGCGCCGCGCCGTGGGCGAGAGCAAGGTGGGGCATGCCGGTACGCTCGATCCGTTGGCGTCGGGCGTCCTCGTCGTGGGCATCGGCCAGGCCACGCGCCTGCTCGGCCTCATAACGCTCGACGACAAGCGCTACCTGGCCCGAATCTCGTTCGGCTCGCAGACCTCTACCGACGACGCGGAAGGCGAGGTCATCCGCACCGCGCCCATCGGCGAGAGCCTGCGCGACGAGGGGTTCGCCCGCGCGGCCCTTGCGCGGATCGTGGGCGTCCAGGAACAGGTCCCCCCCGCATATTCCGCCATCTCGGTGGATGGCGCGCGCGCCTATGCGCGGGCGCGGAAGGGGGAGGACGTGGATCTTCCCGCTCGCACCGTCACCGTGCATGACGCGGCGCTGATCTCTGTTGACGCCCACGATGGAGACGTTGCATGGGTGTGCTCGTTCCACGTGTCCAAGGGCGCCTATATCCGTTCGCTCGCCCGCGACCTGGGCAGCATGCTGGATAGCGCGGCGCACCTCTCGGGGTTGACGCGCACGAGCTCGGGGGCGGTCGGCCTCGATCGATGCATCGATCTCGACACGCTCGCGGAGGGCGGCCTCGAGGCCGCGCGCGCCGCCGCGCTCGACCCGCTTACGCTGCTTTCGCATCAACGTATCGCGCCTACCGATGCGGAGCTTGCCGCCATCATGAACGGCAGGCAGCTTTCCGCCGACATCTGCCCCGGTCTCGCCCAGGGAGAGGACGCCTGCCTCACGCGGGATGGGCGGCTCTGGAGCATCGTCACGCGCACAGGAGACCGTCTTGCAACCGCCGTCAACTTCCCGCAGGGCATCGAGGGGGTGCGTGCATGACGGAGTCGCCCGTGCAGCTCATACGCCGTGCCCTTTTCCTCAACGGGAGTCGTTTCGAAGAACGCCGTGTGCAGGGCGCCACGCTCTATCGCAAACCCGGCTCGGCATGCGGACCCGATGCGCCCTTCGTCTGCGTGATCGGCGCCTTCGACGGCATGCATCTGGGACACAGGCTCCTTATCGATGCGGCGCGCGCCGAGGCGGAGAAGCGCGGACTTCCGCTCGCCCTCGTGACCTTCGTTCCCGACCCCTCGGAGGTGCTCTCCCGCCGCAATCCCGAGCACCTCTGCACCGATGACGACCGCATCCGCGCGCTGTTCCTCACCAAGCCCGATCTCGTCATCGCGTTCGATTTCACCTGGGACTTCTCGCGCTGCAGCTATGAGGCGTTCACGCTCGAGGTGCTGGGCGGCATCGTGAAGCCCCGGTCCATCCACGTGGGCGAGGACTTCACCTTCGGGGCGGACGGCGCGGGATCGCCTTCCGATATCGCGCGTCTCGGCGCATGCCACGGCTTCGACGTCCACGGCCATCCGCTCGTGGAGGTTGGCGGCGCGCCCGTCTCGTCCACGCGCATCAGGGCGCTGCTCAAAGCGGGGCGTCTAAGGGAAGCTCAGGCGCTGCTCGCCCGCCATCACATGATGCGGGCGGGCATCTCCTGCGCGCAGGGAGGGGCCGTCCTGTCCTTCGATAGCCGGTCCTGCATGCCCAAGGCGGGCGTATACGCCTGCTATGCCGCGTGCGCGACGACGGCGTATCCCGTCGTCGTCCGCCTCGATGCCGCATCGTGCTCCGCGCATGTCGTGCGCGGCTCGCTTCCCGCCGATGCGCGCTCCTGCTCGGCGGTGTTCGTCGAACCGCTCCCCGAAGCGGATGATAGCGCCTGCGAAAACTGGGTACAACATCCCAATATCATGTTTGCATCCGGGGAGGTGGGCGCGTGATCGGCGACGATGATATCCAGCGCGTTCGCCAAGCAGTCAACATCGTCGATCTCGTCTCCGAAACCGTGGAGCTCAAGCAGCGCGGCCAGGAGTTCTGGGGCTGCTGCCCGTTCCATAACGAGAAGACGCCCTCGTTCAAGGTCAATCCGTCCACGGGGCTCTGGTACTGCTTCGGCGCCTGCCAAACGGGCGGCGACGCCATCTCCTATATCCGTAAACGCGACAACCTCGAGTTCGCAGATGCCGTGCGGGCGCTTGCCGAGAAGGCGGGCATCGAGATCGAGGAGAGCTCTGCGACCGGTCCGAAAGGGCCTCGGCGCAATCGCCTCATCGAGTGCCTCGCCGAGGCGGAGTCCTATTATCATCTGCAGCTCATGCGCGGCAAGTGCGAGGGTGCCGCCGCCGCGCGCTCCTATCTTGCGGCACGCGGCTTCGGATCCGAGATCTGCAAGCGGTGGCGTCTCGGCTATGCGCCCGGGCGCGGGGCGCTCGTTGCGCACCTGCGCACGAAGGGCTTCTCGATCGCCGAGATCCGCACGGCCAATCTCTCGGTTGATCGCGGCAACCGCGCATCCGACCGCTTCTACGAGCGTGTGATGTTCCCCATCCACGACGACCAGGGGCGCGCCATCGCCTTCGGCGGGCGGGTGCTGGGCAAGGGCGAGCCCAAGTACCTCAACTCCAGCGAGACTCCCGTGTTCCACAAATCCAAGAACCTGTATGCGCTCGACCGCGCCAAGGAGATGATCACCGCCACGGGCACGGCCATCATCTGCGAGGGGTATACCGATGTGATCTCCCTGCATGAGGCGGGGTTCGCCAATGCGGTCGCGGCGCTCGGCACGGCGCTCACCCTCGACCATATCCGCATGCTCGCACGCTATCGCATCGGCAGGATCATCTGCCTCTTCGACGGCGACGCCGCAGGTCAGCATGCTGCCGAGCGCACGGTGCAGTACGTCGATAAAACCGAGGCCAACCTTCTGTGCGTGGTGCTGCCCAACGGCCAGGATCCCGCTGAGTTTCTGGCCAGCCATACGCCTGCGCAGCTCCAAGCCGAGCTCGATGCCGCACGCCCGCTCATCGATTTCGTGATCGATGTTCGTCTCGACAAGCATGATCTTTCCACGCCCGGACGGCGCGTCAAGGCGCTCGACGACGTGGTCGAGGTGCTCGCCCCGCTCAAGCGATCGGTTTTGATCGACGAGCTCGCCACCAAGGTGGCGTATCGCCTGCCCGGCATCGAGGTGGACGCCGTCAAGAACGCCATCCGCGAGAAGCCGCTGTCCAGGCATGCGGACGCGCCTGCGGTTCACGGCGGCGAGCAGCGCAGCGATCCGCAGCCCGAGCTCTCCTACGAGTCGATCTCGATGAGCGAGCGGCGCCAGCTCAAGATCGAGCGGGAGCTGCTTGCGCTGATCGCGCTCTATCCCGACAACCTGCGTCCGCTCGCGTCCCGTATGACCTCTCTCACCTGGGCCGATGCGCGTCATGAGGCGATGCTGTGGGCCATGCTCTCCACGCCCGACGGCACCGAACCCAAGGGCGTGGTGGCGTCTGCGCTGTCTGTCGAGCCTGCTGCTGCGCAGCTGCTTTCGGCGGGGGAGGGAGCGGCATCGGGCGAGGATGCCGTGCAGCGCGCGTCCGCATATCTCGATGCGCTCGAGCTCGCCTCCGCCAAGCGCAGGCTCAAGCAGGTCAAGGCGGCGCTTCATGGCCAGGCGGGTTTGGATGGCGAGGCCCTGCGCGCGCTGTTCGAGGAGGCCTCGACCTTGCAGAAACGGATCAACGAGCTCACGGGGTTCATGTCCCGTGCAACGAATATGTGATTTTGGGTAGACTATATAGGCTTTCAAGAGAAAGAGGTCACCTCGTGTCGGTAAAAAAGGCAAAGAGCAACGTCATGCTGTCATCTGAGCTCAACGGCGTAGTTGAGAGCCTCGTCGCGTCGTCGTCCAAACAGGGATCGATCACCGAGGACGATATCCAAATTGCCATCAAAGAAATCGACGTCGATGGTGACGAGCTGTCCGATCTCTACGACGCCCTCCGCTCGCACGGCATCGATATCACAACGTCGGGCGAGGCGAGCCTTCCCACGGCTGCTGCCGATTCGTTCTCCGAAGACGATTTCGCCGACGACCTCGATGACGAGAGCGGCTTTTCGGGTGACGACGAGGAATACGAGAGCGAAGAGGACGACGAGGACTACGAAGTCATCAACGAGGCCAAAGCTGTCAAGGAGGCCCTGCGCTCCGTGCCCAAGGCCAAGACGTCCAAGCCCAAGCGCTCGAGCCGTGCCCGGTCTCGCCGCCAAGACACCGCCACGGTCATGCTCACGGGAGATCCCGTGCGCATGTACCTCAAGGAGATCGGCAAGGTTGACCTGCTCACCGCTCAGGAAGAGGTCCATCTCGCCATGAAGATCGAGGCGGGAACCGAGGCAACCGACAAGCTTGCCGCCGCCGAGAACGGCGAAATCGAGCTCACCCGTGCCGAGATGCGCCGCCTGATGCGTATCGAGCAGGTGGGTCTCGAGGCAAAGCAGGCGCTCATCAGCGCCAACCTGCGCCTCGTCGTTTCCATCGCCAAGCGCTATGTGGGCCGCGGCATGCTCTTCCTCGACCTTATCCAAGAGGGAAACCTGGGCCTCATCCGTGCGGTCGAGAAGTTCGACTACACCAAGGGATTCAAGTTCTCCACGTATGCCACGTGGTGGATCCGTCAGGCCATCACGCGCGCCATCGCCGACCAGGCACGCACCATCCGCATCCCGGTGCACATGGTGGAGACCATCAACAAGCTCATCCGCGTGCAGCGTCAGCTGCTGCAGGATCTCGGACGAGACCCCACTCCCGAGGAGATCGGCGAGGAGATGGGCATGAGCCCCGATCGCGTGCGCGAGATCCAGAAGATCAGCCAGGAGCCCGTCTCGCTCGAGACGCCCATCGGCGAGGAGGAGGATTCCCAGCTCGGAGACTTCATCGAGGATTCCTCTGCCATCGCGCCGCCCGACGCCGCATCCGATTCCATGCTGCGTGAGCAGCTTGATCAGGTGCTCGACAGCCTGGCCGACCGCGAGCGCAAGGTCATCAAGTTCCGCTTCGGTCTCGAGGACGGCCATCCCCGCACCCTCGAGGAGGTGGGGCGCGAGTTCGGCGTCACGCGCGAGCGCATCCGCCAGATCGAGAGCAAGACGCTTGCCAAGCTCCGCCATCCCAGCCGGTCGAGCAAGCTCAAGGATTACATGGAAGATTAGAAATAGCGTTTGCATGCGGAGGGCATAAGCTCTATACTCTTTAACCGCACCTCAGATTCCCCCGTGGCGCAGCGGTAGCGCGGCGGACTGTTAATCCGTGTGTCGCTGGTTCAAATCCAGCCGGGGGAGCCAGGAATCTTTGCAGGTCAGAGATGTGTTCTCTGGCCTGTTTTCTTTACGTACGCGCCAGGTGCGTCCCGCATGCGCCGTTTGCGGAAGGCGGGTGGCCCCGAAGGAAGTCGCTCCGAGGCCTCGGCCCCGGAGCTCCTGAGCGACGCATACACGTGAAATCGCTAGAATGGCATAATTTTCCGCTTTTCTGCCGAAAAGCGACACCGGAAAAAACGGGGTCGCATTCATGGCCCTTCTGACCTGCTCGAACGGAGGGCAGGTTTTAGCCCAATGGAGAATCGAGCCCCGAAAACGGCAGAAAAGCGGAAAATTATGCCATTTCTGTAAATCGGCGTGTATGCCGATCGTGATGCAGCCTGCTGCAGTGGGCGGGGCGCAGGTGCCTGCGCACAGCGCCCCGTGATGATGAGCGATGATCGCCGATCATCTGGTAAGCTGACGATACGCGGCGAGATGGGAGGCTTGCATGGAGCGCATCGTATGCCTGTTGATCGGCTATGCGTTCGGCTCGTTCCTCACGGCCGACGTAATCGCCCGCGTCTCGCATCATACATCGATCTTCGTGCTGGGCGACGGCAATCCCGGCATGGCGAACGTGGGCCGCAAGCTGGGCAGAAAAGCCGCGCTCATCTGTCTGGCGGGGGATGTCCTGAAAACCGTTCTAGCCATCCTCATCGCCCGTCTTGCATTCCCCCAACTCGAAGACCTTGCGATCCCCTGGGCAGGTTTGGGTGCGACGCTCGGCCACGTGTTTCCCTTCTGGCATCGCTTCAAGGGCGGAAAAGGCGTCGCCACCATCGCCGCCACCATCGCCGCCACCATCATCCTTTCGGATCCTCTGTGGGGCTGCCTTGCAGCCGTGGTCGGTGTGGCGGCGATCGTCATCTCGGGTTATCTGAGCGTTGCCGCCGTGGTTGCCATGGCCTTCTATGCAATCGCGATGATGTGCGTCGGCCATCCCGAGCTCGCATCCATTGCGGACGTGTTCCTGGTGCTTACCGTGTACTGCCATTGGTCGAAGCTGCGCGGCATCAAGGAGGGATCCACCCATCGGGCAGGGCTTTCCGTCAGGTTTCGGCGTCTCTTCAACCGGTAGCGGTCCATCTGCGTCGGCTTCCGCGTATAGGCGGTGTTAGAATCGTCTTGAAGGAGGTGGCATCATGAAGAAGCTCACGCGCCGGGATTTCACGGCTGCGGGCATCCTGTCCGCTCTTGCCCTTGCGGGCGCGGGACCTGCGGGATGCACCTCGTTCGAGCCCTCCGAGAACGACGTCATCGAAGTCTACGGTGCTCCTGCGGATGACGGCCCCTTCGATGACGAGGGCTCCGAGGACGACGATTCTTCGGGAAGCGGCGATGAACCGCACGGCGGTTAAAGCAGGGCATCTCGCTTCCCTGGCAGATTACACGCGCACGCTGTACCGTGCCCCTGAACTGCGCAGGCTCTATCTCGAGCTCACCCTTCAGTGCAACGAGCGCTGCTTTCACTGCGGCAGCTCGTGCACGTCCTCCCGAAACGACGAGCTCGCGCGCGAGGACTGGCTCCGCATCATCGACGAGGTGGGCGCCGACTTCGACGCCACGCGCATGCAGCTGTGCGCCACGGGCGGCGAACCGCTGCTCAACCCAGACTTCTTCGACATCATGGGCCATGCCCATGCCCGTGGCTTCCGGTGGGGCATGACGAGCAATGCCACGCTCATCACACCTGCGGTCGCCCGGCGCTTGGCGGAGGCGGGCATGGGAACCATCTCCGTCTCCATCGATGGCCTGCGCGAGACGCACGACGAGCTGCGCGGGCTCGCAGGCGGATACGATCGCGCCATGGCGGGCATTCAGAACCTCATCGACGTGGGCGCATTCCGTGCGGTGCAGGTGACCACCGTGGTCAACCATGGCAACATCGGACAGCTGGACGCCCTGTTCGAGATCATGGACGGCCTCGACATCGATTCGTGGCGCGTGATCAACCTCGAGCCCATCGGCCGAGCGCTTCTGCGTCCCGAGCTCATGCTCACCCCGCACGACTACCGGGTCCTGTTCGAGTTCATCCGCGAGAAACGGCGCGCGGGCTATCCCCTCGAATACGGCTGCAGCCACTATCTGGGCCTGGACCTCGAGGCCGAGGTGCGCGATTGGTACTGGCTCTGCAGCGCAGGCGTGTACACGGCCTCCATCATGTCCAACGGCGATATCGGCGCGTGCCTCGACATCGAGCGCCGTCCCGAGTCCATCCAAGGCAGCATCCGCCGCGACCGCCTGCGCGATGTGTGGGACGCCCGCTTCGAGCTGTTCAGGCGCGATCTCTCCGACTCGTGTGCGGAGTGCCGCGCCTGCGAGCACGTGCGCGTGTGCCGGGGCGACGCCCACCATAGCTGGGATTACGACGCGCAGCGTCCTAAGGTGTGCTTCAAGGGCACGCTGTTCTGATGGCGCAGCGCACGCACGCGGCGAGCAGCCGGCCCGCACTTGAAGCTGATGTGTGTGCGGCATGCTCGCAGGCGGCGGCCGCAGGTCGCTATGGTAGGATACTCCTATGATCTCGAGACCGCGTACGGTCTGCTTGGAGGAATGTTGGAGCCTACACGTACTGCAGATGCATCAGAGGCCGTTTCGCGCACGACGGTATCCGGCAAGGATGCCTGGTATCCCGTTCACAAACGAGACCGCTTCGTTCTTCGCCAGCTCGTCTCCAAAGATTTCAAGCTCAAATACCGCCGCAGCGCGCTCGGCGTTGCCTGGAGCGTCCTGAACCCCCTCATGATGATGATCATCATGGCCGCCGTGTTCACGCGCCTGATGGGCCGCGCCGACGACTCCATCCCCAACTTCCCGCTCTACATCATCATCGGCAACACGGCGTTCAACCTCATGAGCGATGCCACGTCACGGGGCCTCACCTCCATCATCGACGCCTCGTCGCTGCTCAAGAAGGTCAAGATCAACCGCTGGGTCTTCCCCGTGCAGAAGGTGCTCTTCTCGGTGGTCAACTACGTGTTCTCGCTCGTAGCCGTCATCCTGGTCATGATCTTCTTCCGGTACGAGCCCTCGATCTACATTCTTTATCTCATCCCCGGCGTGTTCATGCTGTCGGTGTTCTGCGTGGGGCTGTCGCTGCTGCTGTCATGCGCGGCGGTATTCTTCCGCGACATCATCCACCTCTGGAGCGTCTTCCTCACGGCATGGATCTACCTCACGCCCATGTTCTACTCCATCATGATCCTCCCCGAGTGGCTCCAGGAGCTCGAGAGGTTCAACCCCATGTACCTGTATCTGACCTATCTGCGCGATGCCCTGCTCATGCGTCAGGCGCCCAGCCTCGAGCTCACTCTGGGCTGCGCGGGCTTCGCCGCAGGCATGCTCGTCGTGGGCCTGTTCGTGTTCCGCAGGCACGAGAGCAAGTTCATCCTCTACATCTAGGGACGGGAGGTGTGCATGGGCAGCGGTGCGAAAACCTATGACGATCGCGCGCCGGCCATCGTGGTCGACGACGTCACCATGATCTTCAACATCGCCTCCGAGCGTTTCAACTCCCTCAAGGAGTATTTCATCGCGTTCATGAGGCATGAGCTGCGTTTTAAGGAGTTCCGCGCCCTCAAGAACATCTCCTTCGAGGTCAAGAGGGGAGAGGCGTTCGGCCTTGTGGGCACCAACGGATCGGGCAAGTCCACCATGCTCAAGATCATCGCCGGCGTGCTCGACGCCTCCGAGGGAACCTGCACGGTCGCGGGCACCATCGCGCCCCTCATCGAGCTCGGCGCCGGCTTCGACATGGAGCTCACCGCGCGCGAGAACATCTACCTCAACGGCGCTCTGCTGGGCTATCGCAAGGAGTTCATCGACGAGCATTTCGACGACATCGTTGACTTCGCCGAGCTGTGGGATTTCATGGACATGCCCCTCAAGAACTACTCGAGCGGCATGGTGGCGCGCATCGCCTTCGCCATCGCCACCATCACCGAGCCCGACATCCTCATCGTCGATGAGACGCTCTCGGTGGGCGACTTCCTCTTCCAGCAAAAATGCGAGCGGCGCATCAACGAGCTCATCGAATCCGACAACGTGACCGTCCTGCTCGTGAGTCATTCCATCGACCTGGTGGAGCGCATGTGCAACCGTGTGGCATGGATCGAGAAAGGCGATCTCAAGATGGTCGGGCCGTGCGCGGAGGTATGCGAGGCCTACAAGAGCTACCAGAGTTAACGGCGAGAGAGGTTGACATGAGAGACTACACGCTGGCGCACCTGCTGTTGACGCCGCCCGATTTCGCCGCAGACTGCCCCGAGCTGTTCTACCGTAGCTACCAGGAGCCGCCGGCCCACGATGCGGAGACGGGCGCGCTCGAGCTTCGCGGCGCCACCGATTTCGCCACCTACATCAACGGACTGCCCATCGCCAAATGGCGCCGCTATACCTGCGTGGTGACGCCCTACCTGCACATCGAGCTCTCGGGCGACGGCTGCGACATCTACCTCAGCTCCATCTTCGCCAACGACACCATCAACCGGCGCTCCGAGCTTCCCGTCCTCTCCGTGGAGGCTTCGGACGAGGTTCAGTCGTTCGATGTTGCCCTCGACGTCTCGCCGAGCTGCCTCATCGCGGGCTTCGAGGTGTTTCCGCGGGGTACCTGCCGCATCGTGCGCGCCTCATACTTCTCGAAGGTCTATGACGACGAGATGCGCGACGTGCGCCTGCTCCTCTCCACGACCACCTTCAAGAAGGAGCACTACATCACCGCCAACATCCAGAACGTGCGCGACGCCCTGCTCACAGGCGAGGAGTCCATCGCCGATCGTTTCGAGATGCTCGTGGTGGACAACGGCCGCACGCTCGATGTCGAGGCGCTCTCGGGCGGCGGCGTCACCGTGATCGGAAACGGCAACGTGGGCGGCGCCGGAGGCTTCGCTCGCGGCATGATGGAGGCCTGCGAGCGCGGTGCCACGCATGTGCTGCTCATGGATGACGACGTGCGCATCCTGCCCGAGTCGATCTTCCGCACGCTGGGCGTGCTGACGTTGCGCAACGAGGCCTACGAGAACGCCTTCCTCAACGGCGCCATGCTCAACATCGAACGTCCCAACATCCAGTTCGAGGACGTTGCTTTCGTCAAGATGGACGGCATCTACGACCGCGTGAAGCCCAACCTCGCCGTCGATACCGTTGCCGACCTCGCCCGCAACGAATCCATCGACGTGGAGGTGCGGCGCGCATACGGCGCCTGGTGGTACTCGTGCATCCCCACGTCGGCCATCCGCGCCAACGGCTTGGCGCTGCCGCTGTTCGTGCGCTGCGACGACGTGGAGTTCGGCGTGCGCAACAACCCCACCTACATGGTCATGTCGGGCATCTGCGTGTGGCATGAGCAGTTCGCCGGGCGCTCATCGGCTTCGGTCGACGCCTACCAGTACACCCGCAACTTCCTCATCATGAACGCATCCAACGGCCTGCCCTTCGAGCGCGCGTTCCTCGCGCGCTTCTCGCGCACGTTCAACATCTACCTGAGGTCGATGAACTACTGGTTCTGCGACCTGCTGCTGCAGGGCTTCGAGGACTACCTGAAGGGTCCGGAGTTCCTGGCGTCTGCGAACGGCGAGCAGATCTTCATGGACAACCGCGCGCGCAACGAGCCGCTCGTGCCCGTCGAGCAGCTCGACCAGGGCATCATGGCCAAGATAAAGCCCGATATGCGCTACTTCGGCGAGTTCCTCGAGCGCTCCATCCCGCGCAAGCTCTTCGAGCAGATCCCGCACGACAGGCACCTTTTGCCCGACGCGCTGCTCATCCACGAGCCCGCGGCCATCTACTACTGCCGGGGCGCCTATCCCGCACGCGCCACGGCCGCCCGCGACACGCTCGTGGCGCTCAACATGGATGCCACCAAGGGCAACATCCGCCATCTCGACCGTGCGCGCTGGAAGGAGCTCAAAGGCCGCTACAAGGCCCTCATGGCCGACTACCGCGCGCGCCGCAGGGAGGTGCGCGCCGCATGGGCGGACGCGCGTCCGCACCTGACGAGCCCCGAGTTCTGGAAAGAGCATCTCGGACTGCAGCAGCCGGACTCACGCGCCCTGTAGCGCCTCCCGCTTGCAGGGCGCCCGCGCTGTGCTACACTGAACCGGACCTTTAAGCGTGGTACCGCGATGCCCGCAAGGCAACAACATAGCCTCATCTGCACTCTTCTTGCCGAGCAACGACACCGCATGCCATGCGCAGCGGTGTTTTTTCATGAGAAAGGATGCAGATGGACGGCTATAGGCTCAAAGCGACCATCATGGACGAGGCCGCCATGAAGCGCGCGGTCACGCGCATCGCCCATGAGATCCTCGAGAAGAACGAGGGATCGGCGAACATCGTGCTCGTGGGGATCGTCACGAGGGGCGTTCCCCTGGCAGCCCTGCTCGCCGATGAGATCGAGCAGATCGAGGGCGCGCGGCCCCAGATCGGCACGCTTGACATCAGCTTCTACCGCGACGACGTCATGCGCCACATCGCACCCGTCCTCCACGCCACCGACCTCCCCTTCGATCTGGAGGGCAAGGACGTCGTGCTCGTGGACGACGTGCTCTACACCGGACGCACCATCCGCGCCGCGCTCGACGCCCTCATGGATTACGGTCGGCCCAAGACGGTCCAGCTCGCCGTGATGGTGGATCGCGGCCATCGCGAGCTGCCCATCCGCGCCGACTTCGTGGGCAAGAACGTGCCCTCGTCGCGTGGGGAGGACGTGCGCATGCGCATCGTCCCCAACGACGACGCCAACTCCGTCGAGATCTGGGTGAAGGACGATGCAGAGGGGAGTGAGGCGTAGATGCTCTCGGTCAAGCACCTCATCGACACGTACAGCCTGACGACTGACGATATCACGCAGATCCTCGATACGGCCAAGTCGTTCGCCGCCGTCAACAACGCCCGCATCATCAAGAAGGTTCCCGCGCTGCGCGGCCGCACCATCGTGAATCTCTTCCTCGAGCCCTCCACGCGCACCAAGAGTTCCTTCGAACTCGCCGAGAAGCGCCTGTCAGCCGACTCCATCTCCATGGGCGGCTCCACCTCCTCGGTGGTGAAGGGCGAGAGCCTCGCCGATACCATCCAAACCATAGACGCCATGAACGTCGACATGTTCGTATGCCGCGCCAAGCTCGCCGGCACACCGCAGAAGATCACCGAGAACACCGACGCCATCGTCATCAACGCCGGCGACGGCAAGCATCAGCATCCCACGCAGGCCATGCTCGACCTCTACACCATCCGCGAGCATTTCGGGCACCTGGACGGCCTCAAGGTCGCCGTCGTGGGCGATCTCGCGCACTCCCGCGTGTGCGGCTCGCTCGCCCCCGCGCTCAAGACCATGGGCGCCGAGGTCACGCTCGTGGGCCCGCCCACCTTCCAGGTCGACGATCCCGATTGGTTCGGCTGCCCGCAGACCTCCAGCCTCGATGAGGTGATCGAGGATATGGACGTGGTGTACATGTTGCGCGTGCAGCTCGAGCGCATGGAGGGCGCCTCCATCCCCAGCCGCCGCGAGTACAACCGCCTCTACGGGCTCGATATGGCGCGCGTCGACCGCATGAAGGACGACGCCATCATCTGCCACCCCGGTCCCATGAACCGAGGCATGGAGATCAACGCCGACGTGGCCGACTGCGCCCGCTCGCGCATCCTGAACCAGGTCAACGCCGGCGTGCTCACGCGGATGGCGGAGATGTATCTGCTGCTGGGAGGAGAGAGCAATGTATCTGATTAAGGGAGCCCATGTCGTCGATCCGCAGGTCGACCTCGACGACATCCTCGATGTGCTGATCGACGGCGACAAGATCGCGCAGGTGGCGGCATCCATCGACGCCCCGGCAGCCGCCACCGTGATCGACGGTGCCGGCAAGTACCTCGTGCCCGGCCTCGTGGACATGCACGTGCACTTCCGCGATCCCGGATTCGAGTACAAGGAGACCATCGCCACCGGCTCGCGCGCTGCCGCGCACGGCGGCTTCACCGACGTGGCGACCATGCCCAACACCGACCCCGTGACCGACACGGGCGCGGAGATCCGCTATCAGATCGACCACGGGCGCTCTGCGGGCCTCGTGCACATCCGTCCCATCGGCGCGCTCACGCGCGGCGAGCAGGGCGAGGCGCTCGCCGAGATCGGCGACATGGTGATGGAGGGCGCATGCGCCTTCTCCGACGACGGCCACGGCGTGCAGAGCGCCGGCATGATGCGCACCTGCATGGGATACGTGTCGCAGTTCGACAAGGTTGCCATCGCGCACTGCGAGGTCGAATCGCTCAGCGCCGGCGGGGTCATCAACGAGGGCCGCGCCTCCACGCGCCTCGGCATGTTCGGCTGGCCCGCCCTGGGCGAGGAGCTCGAGATCATGCGCGACATCGAGCTGTGCAAGCTCACCGGCTGCGCCCTGCACATCGCGCACATCTCCACGGCCAAAGGCCTCGAGCTCGTGAAGGCCGCCAAGGCCGAAGGGCTGCCCGTGACCTGCGAGGTCACCCCGCACCATCTCTTCCTCGATGAGGACGACATCACCGACCTCTATGACACCAGCCTCAAGATGAATCCTCCGCTGCGGCTTCCCTCGGATGCCGAGGCGCTGCGCGCGGGCATTCTCGACGGTTCCATCGACTGCCTTGTCACCGACCACGCGCCCCACGCAATCCATGAGAAGGACTGCGAGTGGGAGATCGCCTTTTTCGGCACCATCGGACTTGAGACCTCGCTGCCGCTCATGCTCACGAACATGGTGGCCCCCGGCCTGATGAGCTGGCAGCGCCTCGTCGAGGTCATGGCCGTGAACCCGCGCAAGGTGCTGCGCCTCGCTCCCATCGCCGTCGAGGCCGGAGCTGTGGCCGATCTCACGCTCATCGATCCCGTGCAGTCCGTCGAGGTGACCGAAGACTACTTCCAGGGCAAGTCCAAGAACTCCGCGTTCCTGGGCATGACGCTCACGGGAGCCGCCACCGATGTGTTCATGGCGGGCACGCGCACGCTCGCAGACGGCGTGGTGGCATGATCGGGAGCGCGCACGGCATGCCTCGGGGCACCGTAGGCCTCCATCGCTTCTCCGTGATCTCCAACGAAGAGGTTGTGCAGGGCGTCTACCGCTTCGAGATCTCGAGCGATGTTGCGCGGGAGCTTGCGCCCGGCCAGTTCATGAACTTCGAGGTACCGGGCGACGCGACCCATATCCTGCGCATCCCGCTATCGTTCTCCGAAACGGATCGCGCTACCGCGTGCACGGTGATCTACTACGCTGCGGTGGGGGAGGGCACGCGCAGGCTGGCGCGGATGCTGCCCGGCGACGCTTCGACCGTGGTGGGTCCATGCGGCACGGGCTGGCGCCTGCCCGCGACGGGGTCGGAGCGCTGCCTGCTCGTCGCCGGCGGCATCGGCCTTCCCCCCGTGGCCGCTGCAGGCCGCATGCTGGCGGCAGCGGGCATACCCTTCGACCTGATCGCCGGCGCCCAGACCGAGGCCAAGGTCGTTTTCCGGCTGCTTTCCGAGATCGAGCCGCTCATGGCCGACGATGCGCGGGTCCTCGTCACCACCGATGATGGATCGTACGGCATCGCCGGCTTCGTCACGCAGGCGATGGACCGGCTTCTCTCAGAGCGGGGCTACGGCTGCATCTACACCTGCGGACCGCAGGCTATGATGGGCGGCGTGGCGCATCGTTCTGCGCGCGCGGGCATCGCCTGCCAGGCCTCGCTCGAGCGCATGATGGGATGCGCCTTCGGCGCTTGCGGCGTCTGCAACGTTGCGCTCTCGGCGGGCGGCTACGCCTCCTGCTGCATGGACGGCCCCGTCTTCGATGCCGAGGAGGTGGCATGGTGAGCGCGGTGAGCATGGCCGTGAACCTGGGCGGTATCGAGATGCGCAACCCCCTCAACACGGCTTCGGGCACCTTCGGCTTCGGCTGGCAGTTCGAGGGCTTCTACGACGTCGCCACACTGGGGGCCGTCACCACCAAGGGCATGTCCGCCGTTGCCTGGGAGGGCAATCCCGCGCCGCGCATGTGCGAGGTCGCCTCGGGCATCTTGAACACCATCGGCCTCGCCAACCCCGGCGTCGCCGGCGTCATGGATGCGTACGGCGCCTATCTCGAAGACCTCGAGCGGCGCGGATGCCGCGTCATCATGCAGGCCGCGGGGCATGCGCTCGAGGACTATCGAGACGCCGTCCGCCTCATCGAGGAGCTCGCGCCCTTCGCCTCGGGCGTGGAGCTCAACATCAGCTGCCCCAACATCGCGCGCGGCGGTGCGCTCGTGGGCGGCACGCCCGAGGACGCTGCCGAGGTCGTTCGTGCGGTGCGTCCGCTCGTCTCGCGCCCGCTGATCGTGAAGATGGCGCCCGTGCGCGTGCCCGAGATCGCGAAGGCCTGCGAGGGTGCGGGAGCCGACGCCCTCTCGCTCATCAACACGATCAATGCGATGTCCATCGACATCCGCACGCGCAGAAGCCGCCTCTCCAAACCCACGGGCGGCATGTCGGGCCCCGCCATACACCCCATCGCCGTGCGCATGGTGTGGGAGGCCGCGCAGGCCGTGAGCATCCCCATCAACGGCATCGGGGGCATTGCGAGCGGCGCCGATGCGGCCGAGATGATATTGGCGGGCGCCACGGCCGTCACCATCGGCACGCAGAACCTCTACGATCCTGCAGCAGGGCCGCGCATCCTCGCCGAGCTCGAGGCATGGGCGCATGTGCAGGGCGTATCCGACATCAACGATTTGGTAGGTGCATTCGAATGCTGAATGAGATGGAAGCGCGCGACGCCGTCATCGTCGCGCTCGACTGCGACCGCGAGCGCGCCCTCGAGCTGG
>JAWRJQ010000045.1:0-25970 GCA_040307385.1 Atopobiaceae bacterium | reverse complement strand
TGTTCGGCGAATGCCGATCTCAGTGCTCTTGCCCGGCCTGGATGCCGGCACGGTTGCGCGGGCGCAAGGGGGCGTCTGCGCACGAGATCAGGAGAGGAGAGGTTCATGCAGTATTCGGTAGAAGTGGAGAACATGTGCCCCGTCGCCAAGGGCGCATACCACGGACCTGCGCCCATTCCCGAGGAGGGCGCGTGGGTGCAGGCTAAGGAGATCGCCGATATCTCCGGCTACACCCACGGAATCGGCTGGTGCGCTCCCCAGCAGGGCGCGTGCAAGCTCAGCCTCAACGTGAAGGACGGCATCATCGAGGAGGCCTTGGTCGAGACCATCGGATGTTCCGGCATGACGCATTCCGCAGCCATGGCCGCCGAGATCCTTCCCGGTAAGACCATCCTCGAAGCCCTCAATACCGACCTCGTATGCGACGCCATCAACGTCGCCATGCGCGAGCTGTTCCTGCAGATCGTCTACGGTCGCACCCAGACGGCTTTCTCCGAGAACGGCCTGCCCGTGGGAGCGGGCCTCGACGACCTCGGCAAGGGCCTGCGTTCCATGATCGGCACCACGTACGGCACCAAGGCCAAGGGCGCACGCTACCTCGAGCTTGCGCAGGGCTATATCACGCAGCTCGCCCTCAACAGCGAAAACGAGATCATCGGCTTCGAGTATGTCAATTTGGGCGTGCTCGCCGACTTTCTCAAGAAGGACGTCGACCCCAAGGAAGCCATGACCAAGGCGACCGGACGCTATGGCCAGTGGGACAGCCCCGCCAAGGTCATCGATCCGCGCCACGAGTAACAGGAAAGGAGCTGATCACAATGGCAGTCACGTTCGAAGGCTATGAGCGCCGCATCGATAAGATCAATGCGCTTCTCAAGACGTACGGCATCGCCGACCTCGAGGACGCTCTGAAGATCTGTACCGATCTCGGCTTCAACCCCTACGACATCACCACGGGCATCCAGTCCATCGCGTTCGAGAACGCCAAGTGGGCCTACACCTTGGGCTGCGCCGTCGCCGTCAAGAAGAACGTCGCCAACGCCTCCGAGGCAGCTGCGGCCATCGGCGAGGGCCTGCAGGCCTTCTGCGTGCCCGGCTCCGTTGCCGAGGACCGCAAGGTCGGCCTGGGCCATGGAAACCTGGGTGCCATGCTGCTCGGCGAGGATACCGAGTGCTTCGCGTTCTTGGCAGGTCATGAGAGCTTCGCGGCCGCCGAGGGCGCCATCGGCATCGCCAACAACGCCAACAAGGCGCGCAAGAAGCCGCTGCGCGTGATCCTCAACGGCCTTGGAAAAGACGCCGCCCAGATCATCGCCCGCATCAACGGCTTCACCTACGTGCAGACCAAGTTCGATTACTTCACCGGCGAGCTCGAGGTCGTGCAGTCCATCCCCTATTCCAACGGGCCGCGTGCCACCGTCAACTGCTACGGTGCCGACGATGTGCGCGAGGGCGTCGCCATCATGTGGCATGAGAACGTCGACATCTCCATCACGGGAAACTCCACCAATCCCACCCGGTTCCAGCACCCCGTTGCAGGCACGTACTTCAAAGAGCGCACGCTTGCCGGCAAGAAATACTTCTCGGTCGCGTCGGGCGGCGGCACCGGGCGCACGCTGCATCCCGACAACATGGCCGCCGGCCCCGCCTCGTACGGCATGACCGACACCATGGGCCGCATGCACTCCTCTGCGCAGTTCGCCGGCTCCTCGTCGGTGCCCGCGCACGTTGACATGATGGGCCTCATCGGCATGGGGAACAATCCCATGGTCGGCTGCACGGTAGCCTGCGCCGTTGCCGTCGAAGCAGCCTGCGCCAAGTAGATTCCGTCTGCGCTGCATGCATGAAGCCGTCGCGCGAGGCGGCGGCTTCTCTGTGCAGCGGGCGTACAATATGCGGGAAAGGAGCCGATATGTCACCTGAAATCGCACGGATGCACCCTAACCCGCAACCTGCGCGGAGGCGCTGGCGCATCACCCTCAACGCGCCCGTGGTGCTCGCGTTCTCGGCGCTCTGCGCACTCGCTGCGGCAGCGGGGACGGTTACTGGAGGTTCCACTACTCAGGCGTTCTTCATGACCTACCGTTCGTCGCTGCTCGATCCCCTCACCTATCTGCGTTTCTTCACGCATGTGCTCGGCCATGCGGGGTGGGATCACCTCGTTGGAAACCTGTCGTACATTCTGCTTTTGGGACCGCTCCTTGAGGAGAAGTACGGTTCGCGCGCGCTGCTCTCCGTGATCGCCGTGACCGCCCTCATCACGGGCGTGCTCAACTACGTGCTTTTTCCCGGCATCGCGCTCTGCGGTGCGAGCGGCGTGGTATTCGCGCTCATTTTGCTGTCGTCGGTGACGAGCTTCCGCACGGGCGAGATTCCGCTCACGTTCATCCTAGTTGCCGTCATTTTTCTCGGACAGCAGGTTTTTCAGGGGGTATTCGCAGCCGACAACATCTCCAACCTGTCGCACTTCGCGGGCGGTATCGTCGGCGGCGTCGCAGGGTTTAAGCTGGGCGGCGGCGAGACAGGCATGGGCTGACCGCGCCATTCGTGCAGATAATACCGGCATATCCATATCCAAGCAGGCCGCACACCCCATCATCCTTACAGAAGCAGCATGAGATAGGGCGATGGCTCGCGCGTAAGGCTTCCCGCACTTTAACGTCCGTGCGCCATTTTTTTCCGTTTTTCTGCCGTTTTTAGGTCTCGAAAAAAGCGGGGTTGCATTTCCGCGTTTTCTACCTGCGCAAACAGAGGTGCTCTTTCCAGCCGATGACGATTTGGCACCAAAATTCGGCAGAAAAGCGTAATATTATGCCATTTTTTTAAAACGACGTGTAACCGATTCCGTCGAAAGCTGCGTTGCGCTCGAAGTCCTGCGGCAGGACTTCTTGCCTCAGCTGCGCGCGCTTGCTCTCCCATACGCTGTTTGCATTTCGTATGCGATGGCCGAGCTTCTTAGCCAAGCCTCGCGCCGCATCATCCACGTCAGTGGGCCTCCTGAGCTGGCCGGTCGTAATAGAGAGGTAATCGATATCGTTGCAGACGATCGCAGTCATGCGCCGTGAGTCGAGATAGTTCGCGCTCACGCTGGCGTGCGCCCAATCGCTTGCATACTCCATATCGATCGAAGGCGTCTTCCAGTACAGGTCCGGATAGCAGATGCGCTCGCCGCTCTGCTGGACGATGCGCACCTTAGGATTGAGCAGCGGCTTGGGAAGACCGTACCCGCCCATGCGCACAGGAAGACAGAGCAGCAGATATAGCGCCGATTCCATATGCGATGCCGAGTTGTTTCGCACCCACGGCAAAGCAGCGCGCGCCGCTTTAGCCCCATGCACGTTTGGATGGCGCTCGATGAAATGGCTCAGCGTGCGCTCCGAACAGATCGGTTCGAGTTCGAACGATTGCGAGCTGCAGACCATCTGCTTATGCAGGTCCTCAAGAGGCATGTCAAGGGTTTGGGTATGCTTTGAGCGGCCGAAATCAGGACTCGGTGCGTAATAGCCGCAGAACATCATCCCGAGCATGATGAGCTCAACGACGCTGAGCCGAGATGCCATCTGCAGAAACACGAATGCGGGCGAGCTGAGGTACACGTCATTGCCCAAGTCGATGAATGCCCTGCGACCGACATCGCCCGTCCACAAATGCGGGTGAAGCACGTCCGACATGGTCACATGGCCTTTCTTCGCAACAAGAACGTGAAGCGGTTTCGTAAGCCTCTCTAGCAGCCTGTCGGCATGGGGCGACATCGCGTCTAGTCCGCGCTTCGTATGCACGGCATTGCCGAGCAACTTCTTGTCGCATGTCGCATTCCAACCCGAGATGTCGCCGCGCACGTCGCTGTCGGCACGCAGGTGGCAGAGCATCTCGATAGCCGATTCATGGCTGAGAAAAATAGCCATAGCACTCCTCGCATCGCGCAGCACCGAAGTGGACACATGATAGCGAACCGAGGATCGCATGTCACGGCGCTTTGTGAGAATGGCATAATTTTCCGTTTTTCTGCCGTTTTTACGTCTCTATCCATCATCGGCCGGAAACCTGCCCTCCGTTTGCGCAGGTCAGAAGGCACGTGAATGTAGCCCCGTTTTCTCCGGTACCGTTTTTCGGCAGAAAAACGGAAAATTATGCCATTCTGGCGAATCGGCGTGTAACAGCTCCTGCCGCGCAAGGCTGCCTGTACGCGGAGCATATGCGATATCTGCGCTGGTATACAATCCAAGTGAAGCGGAGCGAGATGCGATTTGAAAGATGGGCTGAGCGGATGGTTTCCGAGGCAGTGCACAAGAGCATGCAGGGCAATAAGCGGGCAAACACCAAGCCTGAGCTGCTGCTGCGCTCTCTGCTGCGGGCACATGGCCTCACCGGATATCGCCTGCAGTGGAAAGCGCCCGGTCACCCCGATATCTGCTGGCCGGGCAAAAAGGTGGCCGTGTTTGTGAACGGCTGTTTCTGGCACCGCTGCCCGCGTTGCAACCCGAGCGTCCCCAAATCCAACGTGGAATACTGGACCGCCAAATTCGAGCGCAACCAGGAGCGTGACCGACGCGTGCGCTCCGAGCTGGAAGCCGAGGGCTGGATCATCCATACCGTCTGGGAGTGCGAGCTCAAGAAGAAGAATGTCGACGCCACCATAGCGCAGCTCTTTCCACAGTTATCCGACGAATTGCGCAAGAAGTTGCATGAAAAGGCTGCGGACGCCTAGCCATTGACGAGCCCGGCTTGGTTACTCGGCGAGCTCCAAGATGCGAGCGTACACGTCGCTGCGCGCCATGCCGTAGGCATGTGACAAGCGCTTTGCCAGCGCGCTCTTCGATTCACCTGCAGCGAGACCGGCGGCGATCGCCTCGTCGAGCGGCGGCAGGCCGGCTTGTGCAACAGCCGCTTTTGAGCCGTCGCCCTCCTCCACCACGATCACGCACTCACCCTTGAACTCGCCACGCTCCGCTGCCATCTCCGCCAGCTCGGAAGCATATCCACGCAGCATCTCTTCATGCAGCTTGGTAAGCTCGCGCACGAGCGCGACACGCCTTTCGGGCATAGCCTCGGCGATGCGGGCAAGCGTCTCGACCACGCGCTTCGGGCTCTCGAACAGCACGAACGTCGCGCCGATGCCGCGCAGCCACATCAGCCGCTCGCGGGCAGGACCCGCTTTGCGCGGCAAAAAACCTTCGAAGAAGAACCGGCCGCTTGCAAGCCCCGACCGCGCCAGCGCCGATGACACGGCGCTCGGACCCGGAACCACTTCCACGGCAAGCCCTGCATCGAGCGCAGCATCCACGAGCCGCTGGCCGGGATCGGAGATGCAGGGCATGCCCGCATCGCTGACGAACGCCACGCGCTCGCCCGCCTCGAGGCGGGCGAGAATCTCGGGGATACGGCGCTCGAGCACGTTCTCATCGCAGCGCACAAGCGGCACATGCAGGCCGAAACGCGCCAACAGCTTCGCTGTAACGCGCGTATCCTCGCAGCACACCGCATCGGCGCGGGAAAGCGTCTCCACGAGACGCGGAGACGCATCCGAAAGGTTGCCTATGGGTGTGCCGCACACGGAAAGCACGGCACGCTACCTGTTCACGTAGTAGATGGCGCAGTTGTTGGGCGTCTCGTACATATCGACCTGGCACACGGGCAGGCCGGCGGCGATCAGGCGCTCGGCAAAGTGGCGCGCCAGGTTCTCGGCCGTGGTGCGAAACGGCAGCATCTTGAGCGAGAAGCCCTCCGCCTTCAGCGCCTCGATGGTAGCGGGCTTGAGCGAGCCCTCCTCCACCAGGAAGGTGTGGTCGAACTCGTCGCACAGCAGGCGCACCTTGCTCTTGAACACGCCGAAATCGAGCACCATGTCGCGCATGGTGCCTTCGTCCTGCAAGCTCTCCTGCCCGAGATACACGGTGACGCGCCAGCGGTGGCCGTGCAGGTTCTCGCATCTGCCGTAGTAGTCGGTGAGGAAATGCGCCGAATCGAACGCACCCTCGGTTTTAAGCCCGTACATCGCAGCCTCCTATTCGGATACCTGCTCGCCTGCACCGGGCTGGCCGCCCTTGCCTCGGCCGCGACCGCCGCGATGACGGCGCTTTTTCTTGGGCTGGGCATCGCTTGCCCCGCTCGACTCGGATGCAGCGTGGGCAGGCGCGGAAGGTGCGGTTGAGGAACGGCTGGTACCGCCTCGATCGCCCGGCTTACGGGAGTGCCTCGGTGCTGCGGCAGGCGCGGAGGCGCCCTCGGATCCGCCTGCGCCGCCATCGACCTCGGCGCTCTTATGGCGCCTTCTGCGACGCGTGGCACCCGCATCGGTCGCCGCAGGCTTCGGAGCGGCGGCGTCAGCACCCGAGCCGGACTGCTCGGGACCAGCGGACTTCTTGCGGCGCCTGCGCTTGGGCTCTGCGGAGCCCTTCGCCTCGGCGTCCTTCTTGGAACCTGCAGCGACCTCGGATCGCGCGGCGCTGCGCGAGCGACGGCGCGGTTTGGAATCCACGAAGATGTCGGCGGTGTCGAAGCCATCGTTTTCGACCACGCCGTTCTTGCGATCGAGCTCGGCGAGGGCCATCTGCACGTCGGGGCTCTGAAGCCGCTCCAGCGCAGCACGCGTCACCGTATCGGGACGACAGGCGCAACCCAGCTCCTCGCTTTTCTTGATGGCTGCCTCGCTGGCCTCCATATCGGCGAGCGGAACACGTACCACCTTACCGTTTTCCAGACGCAGCGCAATCTGCTCCTTGGGCGTGTCGTACTCCACGATCCTGCCCATGCCCAGCGGCGTTTCGATCACGGCGTTGCGCTTGGGCGCGCGGCTCTTGAAATCGCGGTAGGCCTCGAACTCGTAGCGCAAACAGCACATGAGCCGCCCGCACGCGCCGGAGATCTTGGTGGAGTTGAGCGGCAGGTCCTGCTCCTTGGCCATGCGGATCGACACCGGCTCGAAGGCCAGACCGAAGCGCGCGCAGCACAGCTCCTGGCCGCAGTGACCGTAACCGCCGATAAAGGCCGATTCCTCGCGCACGCCGATCTGGCGCATATCGATGCGGATATGCAGCTCGCGCGACAAATCGCGTACGAGCTGGCGAAAGTCCACACGGTCCTCGGCCGAGAAATAGCATACGGCCTTGTCGCCGCCGAAGAGGTATTCAACCCCCACAGGCTTCATGTCGAGCCCGCATGCCTCGATGCTGCGGCGAAACACCGGCAGGGCGTCATCGCCTTGCGCGGCAAGCTCCTCGGCGCGGGCAAGGTCTTCGTCGGTGGCCACGCGCAGCACGGGCTTGAGCGCGGCCCCGTTGGTCATCTGCGCGAACTCCTTATCCGATACCTCGCGCGCATCGGCCGTTGCGAGGCCGATCTCGGTACCGCGCTCGGTCGAGCAGATGACATGATCCCCTTCGGCCGCCTGGGTGCCCGTCGGGTCGAACCAGAGGTCGCGCGAGGCAAAGGCGAAACGGACCGGAATTATCGTGGGCATTCAAGTGCCTCCTTTATGGAAAGCAGCCAGTCTTCCAAAACAAGCTGCGGTGAAACGCTGGCATCGAGCTTGCGCGCGGCATCTCCGCACGCCTCCAATGCCGCAAGGACGCTCTCGGTGCAGGTGCGCGCGGCTATGCGCGCGAGGGCATCCGAGACGTCCTCATTGACGATCGTCTCCTCGATTCTGCTGCACAGGATAAGGATATCGCGAAGCGCGGACTCCCCTGCAGCGAGAATCTCCATCATCCCCATACGCTCGCGCGCAGTGAGCGCACGCTTATGGGCATCCTCCATGCTGCGCAGCGCCCCTGCAGAAAGGAACTCGCCGGCCTGCTCGGTCTGCGCCTTCTGAGCCTCACGCACGTCCTCAAGGGGAAGGCGCGCGGCATCTGCCAGATCTTTTGCAGCGAGAAGCGCATCCCATGCATCGTAATCGAAGATGCCCGCGAGGGTGCGGACCACCTTGCGGCGCACGTTGCGGCGCGGCGCCGAGTTGAGGTAGTCGATGGCCGAGCGCGGAGTGTGGGCGATAGACAGCGCCAGACGGGCCTGCCACGGCTCGGCACCGGTTGCGCGGATGACGGCGCGCTCCGATACCGCAGGCGGGAGCGTGCGGAACGGCACCACCTGGCAGCGCGACACGATGGTGGGCAGCACCGCCTCGGCCGAAGGCGCGATGAGGATGAATACCACACCCGACGGAGGCTCCTCGATGGTCTTCAGGAGCGCATTGGCGGACGAGTCGCGCAGGGTATCGGCCCGATCGATCACGTACACCTTGCAGGCGGCGCGCACCGGAGCGCGCATGGTGTCGTCGATAAGCTCGCGCACCTGCTCGACGCGGTACCCCGACACGCCCGACGGCTCGAGCATATGCACGTCGGAATGGGTGCGATGCGCCACACGACGGCACTCGTCGCAGGTGCCGTCGCCGCCGTTGGGGCACACGAGCGCCTGGGCGAGCGCACGCGCGGCTTCCTGCATGCCGCTGCCGGGAGCGCCCGTGAACAGGTATGCGTGAATCCCGCCGCCGGCGAGCGCCGAGGCCAGAAAGGCCTGCACGCGCGGCTGATCGGCCAGCACCTCGAGCGTTGCGGGCATGAGGGCATCCATCAGGCCAGCTCCTCCATGAGCTCGGGGAACAGATCCTTGAGCTCCTCGCGCATGCGCGCGTACACCTCGATCTTCTCGCCATGGCCGTTGACCACGCGCACGCGCGCAGGATCCTCGGCAGCAAGCCGCAGATACCCCTCGCGCACGCGGGCCTGGAACGACTCGCCATCGAGCTCCATGCGGTCGGTGCCATGGCGCGTGGCGCGCTCGAAGCTCTCATCGACCTCGAGGTCGAACACGATGGTGCGGTCGGGCGTGAGCCCGCAGCTGCCGAACACGTTGGCCTGGCGGACGGTCTGCTCGTCGAGCCGGCGGCCCACGGCCTGGTACGCGAAGGTGGAATCGGTGTAACGGTCGCACACCACCACGGCACCGCGCTCAAGCGCGGGTTTGATGACCTCGCAGGTGAGCTGGGCGCGCGCTGCCTCGAACAGCAGCAGCTCGCAGTCGGGCACCATATCCTTCGCTTCGGGGTCGAGCAGAATCTCGCGGATGCGCTCGGATATGGCGGTGCTGCCGGGATCGCGCAGCATCACCACCTCGCGTCCTTTTGCCGTGAGCTCCTCGTTCAGCATGCGGCCCTTGGTCGACTTGCCGCAGCCGTCCATGCCCTCGAGCGTGATGAAAACGCCTGTACGCGCCTGATCGGTGCTCATAGCAGGCCTCCTAGCTCGACTTCTTACGCGCCGCGCTCTTGGACGCGCCCTTGACGCTGCGACTGCGGCCGCGACGCGGAGCGCTCTTGGCCTTCTCCTTGGAGGGACAGTCCATGTTGACGCAGAACTTCCACGGTCCGCGTGCGGTGACCACCTCAACCAGCGGAGCGCCGCATTCGGGGCAGGTTTCGCCCGTCGCGGAGAGCTTGCCGCGCGCGGGCAGCGGGTAGCTCGTGCCGCAGGTGTCGTAGTTGCTGCAGCGGATGAAGCGCTTGCCGCTCTTCTCGCTCTTATGGGCGATGAGCTGGCCCGTGCGCCCCGCCTGCGCGCACGCGGAGCACTCCCCCACCACCACATCGGGTTCCTCGTTGGTGGGGCAGGCGGGGTTGACGCAGGTCTCGTAGGCCTTGGAGCGGAACGGACGGATCTTCACGCGCGGTGCGCCGCACTCGGGGCACACGCCGCCTTCGCCCTCGATGGGTTCGAGCTTGCCCTGCGGCACGGGAAAGGTGACGTCGCACTCGGGCCAGCCCATGCAGCCGATGAAGCTGCCGCGCGTTTTGGCGGAGTTCTTCACCACGAGGTCCTTGCCGCACGTGGGGCAGGTGCCCACCTTGGCATCGGCCGTGACGGCATCGGCGATGGCCTCGCCGAGATCCTCCTTGTGGTCGATGAGGGCGTCCATGATGCCGGCGAGCAGCGAGCGCGAGTGATCGACCACGGCGGTTTGGGTGACGCTTCCCTCCGCCACGTTGTTCATGTCGCTCTCGAGCTCGGCCGTCATGTCGGGCGAGGTGATGCGCGGCGCAAACGATGTGAGGGCGTCGATCACGGCCATGCCCAGCTGGCTCGGCTCGATGGGATCGTTCTTGAGGTATTTCACGGTATAGAGACGCTCGATGATGGAGGCGCGGGTTGACTTGGTGCCCAAGCCCCGGCGCTCCATTTCCTGAATGAGATGGCCCTGGCTATAGCGCGCGGGCGGCTCGGTCTGCTTGGCGTCGAGCTTCATGTTGCGCACGGACAGCACATCTCCCTCGGAGATTTCGGGGAGCTGCTCGTCTTTGCGCATGCCGTAGGGGTAGATCTCGCGGAAGCCCGGCTTCACCACCACGTTGCCGGTGGCCACGAAGGGCTCGCCGTTCACGTCGATCATGACCTTGGTGCCCTCGATCACCGCAGCATCCATGAGCGTGGCGAGGAAGCGACGCGCGATGAGGTTGTAGAGCTTCCACTCGGCGGGCTGCAGCTTGTCGGGATCTGCGGCCGCCGTGGGGTAGATGGGCGGGTGATCGGTGGTCTGCTGCTTGCCGCGCGTGGGATGCAGCTTCTCGGCGGCGAGAAGCTTCTTGCAGGTAGGCGCGTACTGCGGCACCGCCGCGAGGGCGCGCACGCAGTCCTTCAGGTTGAGCGAGCTGGGATACACCGTGTTGTCGACGCGCGGATACGAGATGAGGCCCTCCATGTAGAGGCTCTCGGCAAGGCGCATGGTGCGCGCGGGGGCGATGCCCTCGGAAGCGGCAGCGGCCTGCAGCGACGTGGTGTTGAACGGCGCGGGCGCGGACTGCTTGCGGCTCTTGCGCTCCACGCCCGTCACGGTGCCTTCGGTGGCATGTTCAACGTGCGAGAAGGCCGTCTCGGCGGCGGCCAGCTCCTTGAAGCGTGCCGTTGCATGGCCGATCTTGAAGGCATCGCCGGCCTTTTCGGCCTCGCCCGAGATGACCCAGTAGTCCTCGGGCACGAACGCCAGGCGCTCGCGTTCGCGCTCGACGACGAGCGCGAGCGTGGGCGTCTGCACGCGACCGGCCGAGCGCACGTTTCCAAAGCCGCCGTAGCGCGCCATGGTGAGGTAGCGCGTGAGCACGGCACCCCAGATGAGATCGATGTACTGGCGGCTCTCGCCGGCGTCGGCCAGGTTCTGGTCGAGATCGACGAGGTGCGCGAAGGCATCGTCGATCTCGGCCTTGGTGAAGGCCGAGTAGCGCGCGCGGTACGCCGGCAGGCTGGGATTGGCGTCGAGCACCTGGCGCAGGGCGTCGGACCCGATGAGCTCGCCCTCGCGGTCGAAGTCGGTACCGATGATGACGCAGCTCGCCTTTTTTGCGAGGTTCTTGAGCGAGCGAATGATCTCCTTCTCGGCGGGGTTCTTCTCGATGGGCGCCCACACAAGGTACGGCAGGCTCGCGACCTTCCAGCTCTTGATGTCGATGCCGTCGGCGAGGTAGGGCTTGCGACGGCTGGCATAGGGCGGGCGCTCCAGCCCGTCGGGGATGTCGGCCGGCAGGATCTCGCCGTCGCCCGACACGGCAAACCAGCCCTGCTCATCGCTGAACTTGAGCTCGGGCGGGAAGTCGGGCTCGAGGATATGGCCGCGCAGGCCGATGGTCACGCAGTCTTCGCCGTGCCATCTGAAGCGGTACACGGGCGTGTTGTACACCTTGTCGGCCGCAGGCTTGCCGGCCTCGGAGAGCAGCCGCGCGATCTGGGCGGCGGCGTCGTTTTTCTCGGTGACGATAAGGTTCAAAGTCGGTTCCTTGCCTCGATGCGGTTTACTCGTCGAACTCGTGCTCCTCGTAGTCCTCGCGCGTCCACTTGAGCGCCTCGCGGCCGTCGCGCGCCGTGATGACCATGCGCGCAACGGCGAGGGCCACCTCGTAGAGGGCGATGAGCGCCGCGAACATGATGACCATGGTGACGGGCGACGCGTCGGGCGTGACGACGGCGGAGAGCGTGAGCAGGCCCACGTAGATGTAGCGCCACTGCGCACGGAAGGTCTTATAGGGCACGAGATGCAGCGTGGAGAGGTAGAAGATGGCCAACGGCAGCTCGAAGGCGATGCCGAAGCCGATCTCGAGCTTCATCATGATGTCGAGAAAGTCCTCGGCATCGACGACCTGCTCGGCGAAGGCATCGGTCTGGGCGAGCAGCCAGCCGAAGGCGGCCTTCTGGATCACCAGATAGCAGAAGATCATGCCGATGAAGAAGAGCACCACCATGGCGGCCACGGTGGGAACGACCCACTTGCGCTCGTTGGCCTTGAGCGCGGGCAGGAAGAACCCCATGATCTCCCAGATGATGATGGGAGTGCAGATGATGATGCCGAAGAAGAACGCCACCTTGAATCGGATGGTGAAGCCGCCGAGGGCCGAGAGGATCGTGAGCTCGGAACCCTCGGGCAACGAGCTTCGGATGGGATCGATCATGATTTCGATCAGCGTGGGCGTGGCGAAGTAGATGATGACCGCCGTTGCGATGACGGAGACCACCACGATGGTGAGGCGCCTCCTGAGCTCTCCCAGGTGATCGAGCAGGGGCATGCGTGCGGGGGTGATGGGCATATGGGTGCGTTGAGGTGCGCGGATTACTCCGAGCGCGCCTCATCCTCCTTCCCAGCTTCGTCGATTGCAGGAGCTGCGGTCGCCTCCTCGGCGGGAGTCGTCTCGGCAGCGGCCTTGGCAAGGTGCTTCTTCGCGGGTTTGGCGTAGAGGTCGGCAGCTGCCGTCGGCTTGGCTCTCTTGGCAGCGGCATGGTTCTGCGCTGAGGGTTTTATGTGCGCGGGCTTCGCGTTGCCATCCGGAGAAGCGCTTGCGGGCTCGGCGCTTGCAGCGGCGCCTTCTGCCTCGGCGCCCTCGGCGGCATGCGCGGCCTCCGCCTGAGCGGCGGCTTCCTCGGCAGCCTTGGCCTCGGCGCGCTCGGCGGCGAGCCGTGCCTTGCGCTCGGCGAAGGTCTCCTTCTTGCGCGGCGCCTCGTTATCGGAATCGTCGGTTTCGATGTCGGCATCATCCTCGAGCTCGGCGGCGCGGTTGCGGTTGGGCTTCGCGGCGTCGACGTCGAGCATCTCGGTTGCCGGATCGACGATCTCGGTTTGGACCACCTTGGTGAAGCCCTCCTGCGCGGTTCTGAACTGCCGCAGCGCGCGGCCGAGCGTGCGCCCGGCACCGGGGAGCTTGTCGGGACCGAATACCATGAAACCGAAGAGGATGATGATGAAAAGCTCGGTCTCTCCTATGCCAAACACGTGAGCTAACCTCCTCTGGAAGAATGGAATGACGCGCTAGCCCTTGGAGATGCCCAGCTCGGACGTAACGCCCAGAAGCTCGAGCACGCGGGCGACGTTGCGCTGCGGATGGGCGATCTCGAACGCGATGCCCTGCTCGGAAGCGGTATGGGCCGCGCCGACGAGGACGCCGATGCCCGTGGAGTCGATATAGGGCATGTCGGCGATATCGATGCGGATGCCCTTCGCCTCGTGCTCCATGACGTGCGCGATGCAGGTGCGCAGTTCATCGGCGCACGATACATCCACCTCGCCGTGAACGCTCACGAAGGAGGTGCCTGCGGTCTCGCCCGTTTTGAGTGTAAGTGACATGGGTACGTCTCCTTTGCTAGACGCTCGTGTCGGAAAGGTCGCGCAGCGTGCCCGGCAGACCCTCCGAGCCGCTGGAGCTGTTATTGATGGAGAGCAGGCGCGATGAGGCGTAGGCCTTTGCGCCCTGCTCGTTGTCGGGGTCGTGCTCGATGGCGGCGGAGTAGGCGTTGCGGGCCTGCTCGGTATCTCCGACGATCTCGTAGACCAAGCCCAGGTTGGCCCAGGCGACGGCGTTCTCGGGATCCTCTTCGGTGATGGCCTCGAGCGCCTCGCGGGCGTTGCTCGTCTCGCCCGCGTAGAGCAGGCAGAGGGCGCGATCGACCTTGATCTGGCCGCTGTCTTCGGGATCGGTGTCGAGATAGGCATCGAAAAGCTGGAGGGCCTTGGAGAAGAGCTCGTTGGCGTGCGAGGTCTCGGCATCCACCGCGGCCAGATACGACACGTTATAGCCCCAGTTCATGTAGGCCTGTGCGAGAGCGCGGACCGACTCCATGTCGTCGGGATCGCGCGCGATCTTCTGCTCGAGCGGCTCGGTGATCTCCGTATAGCGCGCGTCAAGCTCTTCGATGGAGGCGGGAGCCTGCGACGTCGAAGCGTCCGCGCCGAAAAGACCCGCCAACGACGGGACCATCATCGACAGCGCCAGAATCGCCGCGAAGGCGATGATGACGATCTTGGATCCCACAGAGAGGCCCTCGCTCTTCTTGGCGTTCTGCTGAGCCGGGGTAGTACGGGGCTTTTTGTGCTGCTGACCCTGCTTGGTTGCTCGTTTTGACATAGTGATGCCTATCGTACGCTCAGTTTATTATATATGCACCTGCAAACGATTAGTGTAGAACAAAAGCGCCCGTTGTGCGCGGGCGCTTTGAACGAGATGCGGCGAATACAAAAACTCTGCCCACGAACAGGAGCTTGCGATCAGCTGCGAGCCGCACGCTCCATGCGCGCGCACACGAGCTTGACCGCGACGATGAAGACGTCGAGCGCCTCGGCAAGCTCCTCCAGCGTGGGGAAGGTGGGCGCGATGCGGATGTCGGAGTCGCAGGGGTCGTTGCCGTAGGGCCAGGTGGCACCGGCTCCGGTGAGCGTGACGCCGAGCTCCTTGGCGAGCGCGACGATGGCCTTGGCCGACCCATGAGGCCCGTTGAACAGCACGAAGTAGCCGCCGCGCGGATGCGTCCATGCGGCGATGCCCAGATCGGCGAGGCCTTCGGCGAACTTGCGCTCCACGAGCTCGAAGCGCGGGCGGATCACGGCGGCATGCTTGCGCATATGCGCGCGCACGCCTGCGGCATCGCGCAGGAAGGCGACGTGGGCGAACTGGGAGATCTTCTCGGGGCACACGCGCATGGCGGCAAAATGGCTGCGGATATCGGCGATGTCGGCATCGCTCGCAGCGACCCATGCCATGCCGGATCCCGGGAAGGTGACCTTAGCCGTGGAGGCGAACTCGTACACGAGGTCGGCAGCGCCCGCTTCGGCGAGCGCATCGAAGATGTTGAGAAGCTCATCGCCCGTATCGTAGAGGTCGTGGACCGCATAGGCGTTATCCCAGAAGATGCGGAAGTCGGGCGCGGCGGGCTTGAGCGCAGCGAAGCGGCGCACCGTCTCATCGGAATAGGTGCAGCCCTGGGGGTTGGAGTACTTGGGCACGCACCATATGCCCTTGACCTGCGGATCCGTCTCCACGAGACGGGCAACCTCATCCATATCGGGGCCGTCGGGCGTCATGGCGACCGGGATGTTCTCAATACCGTAGTGGGCGGTCACGGTGAAGTGGCGATCATAGCCGGGCGCGGGGCAGAGGAACTTGACCTGGCCCTGCGTGCACCACGGATCGTGCCCGCACACGCCGAGCGCATACGCATGCGCCACGAGGTCGTGCATGAGGTTCAGGCTCGAGGACCCGTTGACGATCACGTGCGCGGCATCGACGCCGATGATCTCGGCGGCGAGGGCGCGCGCCGAGGGCAGGCCGTCGGGCGCGAAGTAGTTGTCGGCGGGAATGCCGCCGTCGGTGAGGTCGGTCTCGCCGGTGAGCAGGTCGAGCATGGGCTTGGAGAGATCCGTCTGCTCGCGGCTGGGTTTGCCGCGCGCCATGTCGAGCGCGAGGTTCCTCGCACGGAGCGCCTCCGCCTCGGCCTCGAGCTGCGCAAGCTCCTGATCGAGGTCCGCATCCGACATGCTGTGGTAAACCGAGACCATGGTCCCTCCTTGCCGCGACGTGTGCATTGAATTGAAGTATAGACGCTGCATGCCCCGCGCGGTGCTAGTATAGGGGCATGAAAACATCTCCTAACACGTCGGGTGCGCCCGGCTCTCGCTCAGATGAGTATGGCGAGCTGCAGAAGCTCGTCGATGCGGTCTATGCCGTGAACCCCTCCAAGCAGGTTTCCAGCCTCGATGTGGTGGTGCTGGCCGAGACCTTCGATCTGGGCGAGGATCTCATGGACGTGGTTGAGAGCCTCCCTGCGGGCTCCTACAAGCGCCACCGCCTCTGCGACCAGCTCAACTCCATCGTCACGGCGCGGGGCTTGGGTTTTGTCTACGGCACCGTGGAGTAGAACGCGGCTGCACAGCGGCATTTCAAGCCGTCGCATGCCGGTTGCAGTTTTTCAGGAGAACCTTCGCGATGGCATCGGGGGCCTCTCTGTTGAGCTCATGCCCCGCCTTGGGCACGATATGCAGCGTCGCCTGCGGCAGAAGCTCGCTCAACTCCCGTGATGCCTTGAGGTTCGCCTTGTCCTTCTCCCCGCACAGGATCGCCGTCGGACATGCGATCCGGTGCAGGTGCGGCGTGAAATCCAACGAACGGATGGATTGTGCCAGGCCGATCACATCGCTTTTGGAAACCCCCATGCCTTTGAACGCCGCACGCGGCATACAGCGGAACAGCAGGTTCTGCAGATCGATGATCAGACGGGGGATCTTATACTGAGCCCCGATCAGAATCAGCGAAGCCACCCTATCCCCATGCCGGATCGCGAAGTCCATGGCGAACAGCGCTCCCAGCGAGAGCCCGCAGATGCAAAGCGGCTCCGCAGCATCCGCATACCGTCGCTCCAGCTCATCCCTTATCCGAGAATAGACCAGCTCGCCGCCCGTCGATGCAAACAGCTCAGGGCAGTCTATGTCGCACGACGGGATCAGCGCGGTCACGCCTCCCCAGTCTTGCGCCGTCTGACCCAGTCCATGTAGCAAAACGGTTCTCATGCCCGCCTGTCTCCGCCATCTCGATGATGAACATGGATGATATCAGATAATGCAGGGCTCGGAATTGATGCGCCGTCCTTGCATATATCGCACAACCCTGGCTTTTGGCCATGAGCTTTACAGAAAAATGACCTGCACGCGATCGTGCAGGTCTTGGAGTTGCTCGATATCCTGTCACGTCCTCCTACCCCGGACATGCTCCGAGCATCTTGGATAGGTACAGGTAGGTCTTCGAGGTTATCCCGAACCCGTTTTGCGGGTGCTTCCGATAATAGTCCTCCGCAAGCCTGATCAGCGCATCGTCCACATTATGAGCCCTGATGACCTGCTCTTTCCAGAATGCCACGCAGGCGGCGGCGCGTTCGTCCGTTGTGGGAAGATCGTTTTCGCAGCAATAGTTGAGATCCTCGACGAAGTCATCCCACGCTTTCAGATCGATGGCGGACTCTTGCTTGCTGTTCTCCATGAATCTCTCGATCTCATCGGCGGAAAGATCCCTTCCGGCAAGATGGGAGAAGAGGGGAAGGACGGCAGGCGTGATATCCCGCCGCGACGCTGCCTGCTTCTCCAGCTCAGACAACCGCATCAATCGGAGCTGCAGGTCGCTGATGGCGCGCTCGACCCTGCGCATCTCCTCCTGTATGAACGCGATGAGCTGGAAGCTGCCTCCGTTGAGATACTCGCTGATATCCTGCAGCCCCATCCCCATTTCCTTCATCGCAAGGATGACGAACATCCTCGAGAAGGATTCCGCATCATAAAAACGATGTCCATACTCGTTGACATACGCCGGCTTCAACAGCCCTATCTCATCATAGTATTGCAGGGTGCGTACGCTTGTCCCCGTCAGCTCGCTGAAAGCCTTGGTCTTGAGGTGCCG
Source organism: Atopobiaceae bacterium (assembly GCA_040307385.1). GTDB lineage: Bacteria > Actinomycetota > Coriobacteriia > Coriobacteriales > Atopobiaceae > RUG721. Next base: position 8,278 of record JAWRJQ010000045.1, on the reverse strand, counting down.
GCTCATCATGCCTCCTTCTACGCTATCGTGCTCTCGGATATGACCGATCCCAGGTGATGGTATATCTTTGGGACATCGGTCCAATCAGCCTGCTCGAGCTCGCCGGATAGATATGCCAGCTCCTGCTCGGCCTTCTGCATCGCCCCGTGGTCCGCAAAGGGGAGCGGCTGGAAGAGGAGCCCTCTCGATCTGTCCTTCCCCGCGATCATGAACTGGCTGGGGAGCTGCTCGCTCTGCACCGTGAAATGGGAGAAGAGCATGTCGGCGCTATCGATATGCGCCTCCACCGAGCCGGTATGCAGGCCCGTCTGCCAGTCTCCGGTTGTCACCGACATGACCGATGTGCAGCCGAACAACGTGGACAGGCTCCCGCGGTATGCGTTCAGCGCATCTGCATACTCCAAGCTGAGGGAGCGGTCTGCGATCAGACAGAAGGCCGACACCCCCTCTGACAACCTCAGAGAGACGCTGATCTTATGGCTGAAATCGTTTATCCCCGACAGCAGCACGCAGTTCGTGATGAAGTGCGCCAGGAAGTCCCTCACGGAACGCTCCCCCGCAAAACCGGCCAGCTCCCTTTCTGCGATCTGCCTGGTGTCCGCAAGGGCGATCCGGTAGTCCTTATGTGTTGAAAGCATCTTGATTACATTGTCCATGCTTCATCACCTCCGATGCTACCGTAGAGCATCACGTTACGTGATACGCAAGGACAATATATCCGGATCCTACGTTATCCAAACGGATCCCATGCGCTATCCCGATGCCCCAAGAGCCAAACGGCGTTAGACTCTGAACAGGTAGCCCACGCCGCGGATGGTGATGATATGGGCGGCAACCTGAGGACCCACCTTGGAGCGCACGCGGCGGATGTGCACATCGACGGTGCGCGTGCCGCCGCAATATTCGAAGCCCCATACGCGATGGAGCAGCGTCTCGCGCGAATAGGCGCGACCGGGGTGCGTGGCCAAGAACGAGAGCAGCGAGTACTCCATCAGGGTGAGGTCGACGGGCTCGTCATCGATGCTGACTTGGTAGGTAGCCAAATTGATGGTCATGTTGTCGATGGTGACGATGTCGTCGGGGGCGCTCTCCTCGCCCGGCCACAGCAACAGCGAGCACCGCGCCTCGAACTCGGCCTCGCCGGCCGTCGAAAGGATGAAATCGTTGCGCCCCTGCACGGGCATGCGGAGCGATGAGAGCTTGTCGGGATCGACGACCGCCAGCATGGGGATGAACCCGTTCTCGGCAACGAAGGCATCGACGGCGCTGAGCGTGGATTGCGGAAGCCCTTCGGAGTCGAGGATGACCAGATCGAACTCGTGCCCCGAATTGAGAGCCTGCGAGAGCGTATCGTGCGTGGCAAGCGCTATGGAGACGTCTATCGAGTGGCCGAGGGCCCGCATGCGGTCGTGAAGGCGCGCAGTGCTCGAAACGAGCAATATGGTTTTATGATGCGCCATAGGCAACCTCTACCGCCGATCACCGAACAGATACTTTAATTTACCACAAAGCATACCGGGCATACCCCTATACATATCCCAGCCACATTTTTATGACCGCGATGATCAGCAGATGGATGGGGTAGAACGCATAGAAGGCATATTTGACCAGCGCACCTGTTCCCACGAATCCACGCGTGCCGTCGTATAAGGCGAGGAGCGGATATGCAAGAATAGCTTGCGGCTCGCTCGAGAGCACGCCCATGCTGGCGGCATCGCGCAGCGCCTCGTGATGCTTGAGCCCATAGGTCACGAGGATGAGCCCGAACCCCATGAGGCCGTAGTCGGCGCGGATGGCGCATACGGCGAAAAAGCACGCGAGCAAGGCCAGCGCCTGCGCGGCTTGGTTTGCATCGAACGCCTCGAGCGCGCAGAGCGCAAGGTATCCGAGCAGCAGCGTGAAGAAGACGTTCTGGCTGGAGAGCTCCAGCGCAACGCCGAAGTGCTCGAGATCCCACGGCACCTCGGAGATGAGCGCGAACGCACCCAGCGATGCGCCGTAGCGCACGCGGTTGCGCGTGTGGAGAAACCCCTCCACGAGCAGGAACACGTATACCGGAAACGCGATGCGCCCTATGCTGCGGAAGATCCAATACCAGGAAACGTCTGCACCGAACGCCGAGAACAGCACGCGCGTATAGGCAGCCTGAAAGCGCAGCAGATGCGCCGCCACATGGTCGAGCAGCATGGTGGCGCAGGCGATGAGCTTGAGCGCGCTGCCGGACAGGCAGCGCCGCCGCGCGGACACGATCCTGCCGTCGTCTGCGGTGCCGAGCATGGCCGCTACTCGATCGAGCCGAGGAACTCAGCCGTGCGGGGGTTCTCGGGATGGTCGAAGACCTTCTCGGGCTTGCCCTGCTCGACCACCACGCCTTCCTCCATGAAGACCACGCGGTCGGCGACATCGCGGGCGAATCCCATCTCGTGGGTGACGACGATCATGGTCATGCCGGAGTTCTCGGCAAGGTCGCGCATGACGTCGAGGACGCCGCGCACGAGTTCGGGATCGAGCGCCGAGGTGGGCTCGTCGAACAGGATCACATGGGGATGCATGGCAACCGCGCGCGCGATGGCCACGCGCTGCTGCTGGCCGCCCGAGAGCTGGGGCGGCTTGAAGTCGGCACGATCGAGCAGACCCACGCGTTCGAGCTGCAGCAGCGCTTCGCGCTCGGCATCGGCCCTGCTCTTCTTGAGCACCTTGGTCTGGCCGATCATGACGTTCTCCTTGGCCGTGAGATGCGGGAAGAGGTTGAAGCTCTGGAACACCATGCCCACGTCGCGGCGCAGCTTGTTCACGTCGGAGACGCTCTTGCCGGTGATCTCCTCGTCTTCGATGAGGATGTGGCCGGCCGTGGGGGTCTCGAGCAGGTTGATGCAGCGCAGCATGGTCGATTTGCCCGAACCCGAGGGACCGAGCACCACCACGACCTCGCCGGGCCACACGTTGAGGTTGACATCGCGCAGCACCTGCGTGGTGCCGTCGAAGGTCTTGTTGAGGTGCTCGATGCGCACGATGGGATGCTCGCCCTCCACGAAGCCGTGGCTCGTGAGGCCCTGATCGGACGCGAAGGCGATCGCCGCAGCTTCCTCGGCATCGAGGGCGGGCGGAACGTCGGGCAGGGCGATGCCGGATCGTTTCTTACCGGGCATGAGCGTCACCTCCTGTTGCGGGCACCGCCTGCCGTGCGGGCGCAAACGGTGCGAACGAACCTCCTGCGAGCAGATCCGCATCTTCAAGCCCCTCGAAGTGCGAGCTGCCGGCCACCGACATGGCCTCTGCGGCAGCGATCTTCTCGGCAGCCCTTGCACGGTTGCCGCCCGGACGGCCCCCGCCACGCTCGGAACGCGCGATATTGGCCTCGATGATGCCGACCACCTTGATGAGCGGCAGCGTCACGACGAGGTAGAAGAGGGCGGCGGTGACATACGGCGTCATGTTGCCCGAGACGGACGTGGCGTTCTTGGCGAACATCATCAGCTCCATGACGCCCACGCTCGAAAGCAGCGAGGTATCTTTGTAGGAGGTGATGAAGTCGCTCGTCACCGTGGGGATGACGCGGCGGATGGTCTGCGGGATGATGATCGAGAACATCGTCTGGATACGGTTCATGCCCAGGCTGGAGGCCGCCTCGTACTGGCCTTGCGGGATGGATTCGATGCCCGCGCGGAAGATCTCGGCAAGATAGGCCGATGAGTTGATGGCGATGACGATGACGCCGAGGATGTTGTTGTCGATATTGATGTCGAGCATCGGAAGACCGAAGAACATGATGTAGATCTGCAGGAAGAGCGGGGTGCCGCGCAGGATGTTGATGTAGGCGATGGCGATGGCGCGCAGGGTCCTGCGTCTGGAGATCTTCATGAGCGCGAAGAGCATGCCGATGGCGATGGCGAACGGATAGGCGCTCACGACGATGGCCAGGCATACGAGCCAGCCGGGGAACAGCGACACGAGCGAGGTGAGGATGAGCTGCGGCTTGAGGAACATGCCCGTGAAGGAGAGGGAGTTCCATGCCTGCACGGCGGGACTCGCGTCGAGCGCGGCCACCATCTGCTGGAGCCAGGTGACGGAGATGGTGACGATGGATTTGGAGGGTTCGAGCTCGACCTGCGTGCCGTCGGCCAGCACGTAGGAGCCCGTCACGCTGACGTCGCCGCCTTCGGCCGGGAAGCGCATGCCCTCAAGCTCGAGACGCACGAGCGAGCCGGCGGCGATGGGCTCGTCGAAGGCTATCGTCACCGAGGCGCCCGATGCGTCGGTTGACGCGATGCCGACGGGGATGCGCGTCAGGTCGTCGAGGACCGTGACCTTGACGACGGCCTCGTCGAAGGAGCCGCCCTCGGGGAGCGTGAGCGTGATCGAGGCTACCTGCTCGCCCTCATCGACCGTGCCCTCCCACGTGAGGCGCGTGGCAATGCCGCCGATGACGCCGCTGCCGCCGTCTTCGTTGGGCCGTGCCGTGGCCTTGTTGGTGGACAGCGCCCATGCGGGCGTAGCGATGAGCAGCGAGAAGAGCAGCGCGCACAGGCAGACGAGCGCCCAAGGCGCCCGTCCGGATGCGACTGCATGATGTGAGCTGCGAGGCATGCTGACCTCTTTCCTAACAAGCCGTCCAGCTTAGACGTCGCCGCCGAACCACGTGTCCTTGAGCGCGTCCATGGTGCCGTCGGCCTGCATGTCGGCGAGGATCGCATTGATGGCGGCGGTCAGGCCGGGGTTATCCTTGGAGACGACGATGGCGTACTGCTCGCCCGTGGGAATCTGGATGGCGATCTCGCAATCGGTGAAGGAAACCGTGCACTGATGGCTGACGACGGGCAGATCGGCGCAGAAGGCATCGTATTTGCCCGTGGACACGCCGGTCATGCACACGGTAACCGATGTGAGCGGCACGATCGTGGCGTTGGGAAGGTTCTCGCGAGCCCAATCCTCGCCTGTGGAGCCGGTTTGGACGGCGATGGTCTTGGATGGGTCGTTAAGAGCGTCCTCGGTTTTGGCATCGCTGTCGGAACGGACGGCAACGCCGAGGTTCGAATCGAGGTAGGGATCGGTGAAGTCGATCTCGGCCTTGCGGTCGTCGGTGATGGAGAACGCGGAGTTGCCGATGTCGGCCTTGCCGCCCTGCTTGATCATGGGGATGATCGAGTCGAAGTCCTGCGGAGGCAGATACGTGCACGCAAGGCCGAGACGGGAGGCGATCTCCTTCGAGAGCTCCACGTCGAAGCCCTGGGGCTCGCCGTTCTCATAGGAATCGAGCGGCGGGAAGTCGAGGTCGGACGCAACCGTGAGGGTGCCCGGCGCGACGAGGGTGTATGATGCGTCATCCGCCTCGGCGTCAACCTCGGCGTCGCCTGTGCCGGAGCCGCACCCTGCAAGGGCGAGCGTGCCGAAGACGGCCGCGCTGGTAAGAAGATCACGCCTGCTGAGCTGGAACATGGCAGGTCCTTTCTCTGGCTGAGAGCAGTATCGATGATGCAGTTTGGCATATGCCTGTTAAACTGCATAGCTCTCCCGAGCTTTTTTACATAAACGTCATATAAATGGGTTATTTATAGCGCATTAATGCATATGTTTGGGTATTAAACCCGAGGTGCCGAACGGCCGGGCGTCCGGCACCTCGATGCCTGTGCAGGGCTTACACGCCGCCGTAATAGCGTTCGCGCTCCCAGTCGGTGACGGCGCTGCAGAAGTCTTCCCACTCTCTGCTCTTGACATCCGCCAAATAGTCGAAGATGTGGTCGCCAAGCGTCTCGCGCATGAGATCGCTCGCCTTGAATCGCTCGACGGCCTCGCCCAGCGTGCGCGGAAGACGCGCGATGCGGCGCTTCTCCAATTCGGACGCGGAGAGCGAGCTGGTGTCGGGAGCCGCCTCGGGCGGCATCTCGATACCGTCCTCGATGCCCTTGAGGCCTGCGGCGAGCGTGACGGCAAGCGCCAGGTAGGGATTGGCCGTGGGATCGGGGTTGCGCAGCTCGACACGGGTGGCGATGTGCTTGCCGGGCTTGTGCGTGGGCACGCGCACCAGCGCGGAGCGGTCCTTGCTACCCCAGGTTGCGTACTGCGGCACGACGCCGTTCGAGGCGAAGCGCTTGTAGGAGTTGACGGTGGGGTTGGTCACCAGCATGAACTCGGGCGCATAGGTCAGAAGGCCCCCCACGAAATGCTGCGCGAGCTCGGAGAGGTGCGCGTCGTTGCTTTCCTTGGGCGCCCAGAAGAGGTTCTCGCCATCGTGGTCGAACATCGAGAGGTACAGAAGCATCGCCGATCCCGGATAGCCGGCCAGCGGCTTGGGCATGAACGACGCGAAGAAGCCGCGCTTAGCAGCCTGCTCGCGAATGATCAGACGCGTGGCCATGATGTTGTCGGCGCAGCTCACCGCCTCGTTATAGCGCAGCTCGATGGCGTTCTGCGACTCTGCGTTGGCGTGGTGGGAGTACTGCACCGGGATGCCGATCTTCTCGCACTCGCGCGAGATGGCGCGGCGCAGGTCGAGCGACGAGTCGGTGGGCGAGAAGTCGAAGTAGCCGCAGCGATCGAGCGGCGCGGGATCGAAGTCGTTATCGAAATAGAAGTATTCGATCTTGGGACCCACGTTGTACACGTAGCCCATGTTGTCCGCCTTGGAGAACGCGCGCTCGAGGACGCCGCGCGGGTCGCCGTCGAACGGCTCGCGGCTCGGCGTGCGGATGTCGCAGAACACGCGTGCGACGGCGCTGTGCTCGCCCTCCTTGCGGAGCATGAGCTGGAAGGTGTTCGCATCGGGAAACGCCAGCATGTCCGACTCTTCGAGGCGCGCGAAGCCGTTGACGGCGGAGCCGTCGAAGCCGATGCCCTCCTCAAACGCCTCCTCGAGCTCTTCGGGCGAGATGGAGAACGACTTGAGGTTGCCGAGCACGTCGGTGAACCACAGGCGCACAAAGCGGATGTCGCGCTCCTCGACCGTCTTCAGGACGAAATCGATGCTGCTTTCGTTGCTCATGAAGACTCCTTTCGGGGCCAACCGTCTTCCTGTTCTCTATAGTATCCTGCCGCATCAGTATTTCATAACCGTTTCACCGTCTGTCAGCGGCACCATCCTTCACGCGCAAGGCAGAAACGGCTTCTCGGGCGCATGGCGCGACGCGGTGCGCCATACTATAGCTATCGATGAGATCTATAGGTTTTGCGAGAAAGGACAGCTATGGGCAAGGAGATGACGCTCGTTATCATCCGTCACGGCGAGAGCGAGTGGAACAAGCTCAACCTCTTCACCGGTTGGACCGATGTGGACCTCACCGAGACGGGCCACAACGAGGCTGCCGCCGGCGGACAGGCGCTCAGGGAGGCAGGCTACGATTTCGATATCTGCTATACCTCGTACCTCAAGCGCGCCATCCACACGCTCAACCACGTGCTCGACGAGATGGACCGCAACTGGCTGCCCGTCATCAAGGCCTGGGAGCTCAACGAACGCCATTACGGCGCGCTGCAGGGCCTCAACAAGGCCGACGCCGCCGCCGAGCACGGCGAGGACCAGGTTAAGATCTGGCGCCGCAGCTACGATGTGCAGCCGCCTGCCCTCGAGCCCGGCGACGAGCGCGACCCGCACGTCCTCGACATGTTCCGCGCCGTTCCGCGCGAGAGCCTCCCCTACACCGAGTGCCTGAAAGACACCGTCGCGCGCGCATGGCCGTACTTCGAGCGCGAGATCAAGCCCCGCATGGAGGCCGGCGAGCGCGTGCTCATCGCCGCCCATGGCAACAGCCTGCGCGCCCTGTACATGATGTTCGAGAACCTCACCCCCGAGGAAATCCTCGAGGTCAACATCCCCACCGGCGTGCCCCTATCCTACACGTTCGACGAGAACTGGAACGTCCTCGACAAGCACTACATCGGAGACCCCGCGACCATCGCCGCCAAGATCGACGCCGTCGCGAGCCAGGGCAAGGTCAAGAAGTAACCCGCCCCCATTCGGGGATACTCCCCCAATGGGGGATACTCCCCGAATGGGGATCAGACCCAGGAGAGCACGCGCTCGCGCATGCCCTCGATGTCGAGCACGCCCTCGGCGAACCCCTTGCGCACGAGCTCCTCAGGCAGGTATTCGTCGTATTTGTCGAACACGGGGACCTCGCCCGGATACACGAGCTCGATGGGATCGAACGCGTGCGCGGCCGCATGGGCGAGCGCCGAGAGGAACTCGTCGCCCGAGACGGACATGCGAAACTGGATGTAATAGGGGCGATGCGCGTCGATGCCCTTGATACCCAGCTCGGCGGGAAGTCGGCGCTTGATGAGC
>JAWRJQ010000044.1:0-8041 GCA_040307385.1 Atopobiaceae bacterium | reverse complement strand
TCCTCGCCGCCCCGGTACTTGGGCAGGCCCTCGAAGGCCCAGCTCCAGCCGTCAGCCTCGGTCACCGTCCTGGAGGCGACCTCGGCGCCGTCGGCCAGCAGGCGGATCGTGATGCTCTCGGGGCGGGCTCCGTCCCGGTCGTCGTCGTCGTCCCAGGTCTTGGAGCCCTCGATGGATACGAGCTCCTGCGTGTTGGTAACGGTGAACCCATCTTCGGCGCTGCCGCTCACCTCGGTTTCATAGCCCACATAGCGATCTTCCGCAACGGTGTATACGATGGCGTTCCCATCGTCATCCACCTTCTGCAGGTTGTCGAAGGTCGCAGTCCAGCTGTTGCCCTCGGAAAGTTCGACGGTCTTTCCGGTGTCATCACCGTTGGCGAGCAGATGCACGGTGACGCTGTCCAGCGCCTCGCCCACCCACGTCTTGCTCACCGTGATGCTGGTGGTGTTCGACTTGTTTGTGATTCGCTCGGTTGTGCCCTGCCCGTTCGTGACCGTCAGGGTATGCACCTGATCGTCGAGGATATACCCGGTAGGCGCCTCGATCTCTCTGACCTGATACTCTCCTGCGATGAGGACGTCGGAGACGGCCTCGCCGTTTTCGTCGGTTTCAAGCGTGAAGGTCTGGCCGTTCGGCCGCGTTACCTCGAACCTCGCTCCTGCTAGAGCAATGACGTTGCCGTTTTCATCGACCTTGATGATCTTAATCTTGTTGGCAAGCTCGCCGGTGCCGGATCCGCCGGATGTCTGCGAAACGAACGTATACCCCCTGGTCCACGTTTGTTCTCCAGACGCGAGCGTCACGTTGTTCCGCAGCTGCATGCCGGGAATATAGGTCGTACGATAGCTCAGCCGGTATTGCCGCCCCGCAGTATCGCCGAGGTTGATGGTGAAGGACTTGCCATCCTCGCTGATCGTCAGCTTATCCGCCAGCTCGACACCATCGACTAACGTGTAGTCGCCCGTCGGAGTATATTCTACGATGCTGAGCACGAAGGAGTCCGGTACATACTGGGCCTCCTGATCTCCAAGGGTGTCCGCTATAACAACCCCCGTCAAATTGGACTTGGCGTGATTGATCCTCACCGTCCAGTTTGCCACGTAAGCTGAATCCGGATTCTGATAGCCCCACTTGAACAGGTGCTCGTTGACGATCACCTGAGGGCCGCTCGGCGTGAAGCTTATCTCCGTAACTTCGGACCCGACTTCGATCGAGAACGTGTTCGGCTGATTCAAGTTGATGTACTGCGCGACGAAGTTGGCCGACAGGTACATGTTGCCATGGACCTTGTATTTGTTGTCCGCATTCTCCGTAAAGGTGACCACGACGTTGCCGCCCCGGCCATCAGGACCCGGATTGACCTGCGCCGTTGCAATCACATTTCCATCATCATCGGTCATGTTGAAGCTCGAAGCACCTCCGAACTTCATCTCATCGGGCAGATCGACCGTAAAATAATCCCCTGCATGCACGATCGTGTCCGGGTCGGTTTCCCAGTCCATAGCCAGATAGAACGCATCGGTGTAGAAGATGCTATTCACCGTCTGGTGCAGTGAATTCTCGATCCTGAAGTTCGTGATGTTCGTCTTCACTTCCTGGGGATCTGCCATCGCCCGCTGAGGGATGGCGAGCAGCATGAGCGCCGCCAAAACTATCCCGAGCAACCGTTTCGTTGTTATACTCATACGCGCAATGTCCTTTCCTCTTAAGCTCGACAGAGCATGGCGTTTCCCAAGCGAGGCACGCGAAGCCATGAAACTAAATTTTTATACCCTCCCCCGACTAACGCATCACTAACTGATTAGCTAGTTTTCCCCATCATTTTGTTAATTAAAAAGATAATGACAAAAAGAATAATAAATAGGCCGGGCCGGAAACGCTTCCGACCCGGCTATCGCAGCACGTCTCGATGATGGAGCAGCCGCGTCCTAGTTGAACTTGACGACCTTCTGGGCGATGCGATACAAACCCAAGGTGACCTTCTCCCCCATCGCGCCGGGGAGGTTGGTGACGGTGCCGATGACGCCGCGGCGGGCGCGGCGGTACATATGCGTGTCATACTCCTTGAGCTCCTTCCACAGAGCGTCGAGCTCCTCGGCAGCGTCCGCACGATCGGAGAACTTGGAGAAGACCGAGCAGATGGCCATGATGATAGTGAAGTAGCCCATCATGTAGTCGCGCAGCAGCACCGACTCCACATCCTCGTACAGGTGGTAGGCGTGCATCATGACGCGCGCGACGCGCCAGTAGTGGTCGATGCGGCTGGTCAGGACCTTCTCGTTAACCGATTGGTCATCGCGGCCGATGAAATAGCGGTAGAGATCGACGTCGAGGTAATACAGCTTCTTGCACAGCGGGAACGGCACGTACGCGTAGATGTTATCGACGTAGAAGGTGTTCGCGGGCATGTCGAGCTGCGCGGCGCGCAACACCTCGGTGCGATACGTCAGAGCATGCATGAGCAGATACTGCGTCTTGTTGAAGCGCCCGATCTCGTCCCACGTGAACATGCGGTCCACCGGCAGCTTACGGCGATACTTGACCGTGTGGGAGGTGCCCTCGTCGGCATGGTCGTACACGAAGTTGGTGATGATCAGGTCGGGCAGATCCTGCGCGGTGACGAATGCACGGATCTTCACGAGCAACGATGCAAACGCCGCGAGGTCCACCCAGTCATCGGAGTCGATGTTCTTGAAATAGAGGCCCGTCGCATGCTCGACCGCCTTCATAACCGCCGTACCGTGGCCGCCGTTGTCCTGATGGACGGCCTTAATGATGGCAGGATGGCGCTTCTGCCACGTGTCGGCCTTCGCGGCGGTGCTGTCGTTCTGCGATCCGTCATCGACGATGACGATCTCGAGGTCATCGGAGTAGCACGAGGCCTCGAGCAGCGTCGTGATGCAATGGTCCATATATTCCGCCGAGTTGTAGCACGGAATGCCGATGGTGAGTAGCTTGTTCATGTGCAATCTCCTGGGCGGGTTAGTGCTGGGCGATGATCTCGTCGGTGAGGTCGAGGGCGGAAACCACGACGCCGTCCATATCGTAGTAGCGGTATTCCGCAAGCCTGCCCACGCAGTGGAAGTTGAGCAGATGGGCCACACGCTCGCGATAACGCTGGTACAGGTCGATGTTCTCGTCCTCGATGATGGCGTAGTACGGCGTCTGTCCGCTGCCGGGCTCGTAGGCCTTGGAGTATTCGCGCATGATGGTGGTCTTGCCGGGAAGCACCTGGCCCGTCATGTTCTTGAACTCGGTGATGCGCGTGAAATCCTCGCTCGTGGTGTAGTTCACCGTGCCGACGGGCTGGAACTGGTCGACGTCGAGCGTCTCGAACTGCATGTCGAGCGTGCGGTACGGCAGCGCGCCCAGATCGTAGGAGAAGAGCTCGTCGAGCGGGCCGGTGTAGATGATCTCGCCTGCATAGGGCTTGCCGCAGATGGAGATGCTCGTCTCCCCCACCTCCATGAGGTCACGCGCATCGACGTCGAGGAAGACGGAGATGAGATCATGGTCGAGCATGTTCTCGAAGAGCTTGGTGTAGCTCTCGGCGGGCATGCCCTGGTAGGGCGCTGCGGGGAAATACCGGTCGTCGTCACCCACGAACACGGGGACGCGCCCCGTGATGGAGGGATCGATCTGGTCGGGCGTCTTGCCCCATTGCTTCATGGTGTAGTAGAGGAAGATGTTCTCATAGACGAAGTCGGCGACCTCGGTGAGATCGGGGTCGTTCTGCTCGCGCAGCTCCATGATGGGGACCTTCTTGTTCTCGCCGAAGGCGCGCACGAGCTTTTGATAGAGCGACTCGCCGCGCTCCTCGCCGAACGCGAGCTTGAGCGCCTGGTGGTTGAAGGGCACCGGCATGAGCGTGCCGTTGATGTTGGCGAGCACCTTGTGCTGGTAGGGCGTCCACTCGGTGAAGCGCGACAGGAACTGGTGCACGCGATCGTCGGTGGTGTGGTAGATGTGCGGGCCGTACTGGTGGATCAAGATGCCCGCATCGTCGAGGCAGTCGTAGGCATTGCCTGCGATGTGGTCCCTGCGCTCGATGACGCATACCTTGGATCCGCAGGCTTCCGCAAGGCGGCGCGCGCAGACCGCTCCGGCATATCCCGCGCCGACGATGATGGCATCGTAGGAGTCGGGAGAGAACGTTTCGGGAAGGCCGCGTTGAATACCCATAGCAAGTCCCCTTTTCGAAAACCAGACGGATGAGCTGAACCGATTCTACCACTCAACATTATAATGGTAGGTGTTTCGCAAGCGATTCAGGGTGAATTGCGGCCCAATCGCCGTGCGTCCATCAATACAACAGGAGCAAGCGGAGTATGGAGGAAGCTATGAGCGCATTTCTCGACAGGATCAAGGCACTGGCCGCAGGCGATGTGAAGACCATCGTCCTGCCCGAGGGAGAGGATCGGCGCACCATCGATGCGGCCACGCAGATCATACGGGAAGGCATCGCCAAGCTCATCATACTGGGAGATCCCGCCGAGATCGACGTGCCCGGCGCCGAGGTCATCGACCCCGCCGCCTCCGAGAAGCGCTCGGCATACGCCGACGCGTTCTACGAGCTGCGCAAGGCGAAGGGCGTCACGCCCGAGCAGGCATACGACCAAATGGCCGACGCCACCTATTTCGGCACCATGATGGTCAAGCTCGGCGATGCCGACGGGCTCGTGTCCGGCGCCTGCCACTCCACCGCCAACACCCTGCGCCCCGCGCTCCAGATCCTGAAGACCGCACCCGGCACCAAGCTCGTATCCTCGTTCTTCATCATGTGCACGCCCGTCGCCGAGTACGGCGAGGACGGCACGCTCCTGTTTGCCGACTGCGGGCTCAACATCGCCCCCAATGCGGACGAGCTCTCCGAGATCGCGCTGTCCTCCGCCAGCACCTGGCGCTCGTTCATGCACGACGAGCCGGTCGTGGCCATGCTCAGCTACTCCACCATGGGATCCGCCAAAGGCGATACGGCCACGCTGGTGCAGGAGGCGACGGCCCTCGCCAAGCAGAAGGCGCCCGAGCTCTTCCTCGACGGCGACCTGCAGCTTGATGCCGCTCTCGAGGCATCCGTGGGCCTTCTGAAGGCGCCCGATTCGAAGGTTCCCGGCAAGGCCAACATCCTGGTGTTCCCCAACCTCGATGCCGGCAACATCGGCTACAAGCTGGTCCAGCGCTTCGCCAAGGCCGATGCGTACGGGCCTTTGCTGCAGGGCATCGCCAAGCCGGTCAACGACCTCTCGCGCGGCTGCTCCGCCGAGGACATCGTGGGCGTCGTGGCCATCACCGCCGTCCAGGCGCAGATCGCCTAGGCTGGAGACATCGCGCCCGCACCTTCTGCGCGTCTCGCTCAATCCATGACCACCCGCAATGTGCGGGTGGTCTTTCGTTGCGCACCGCATGCAGCACAGGACCGTGGCCCCTGAGCTGCTCGTTCCCGCAGCCGCCGAACTACGCATTAGTTTTCTCTCAGAGAAAAAAGTCGCAACAAAACACCAGATGGCGTGTGAAAAAGCATCTGGAGAGAAAACCGATGCGTAGTTTTTGATGGGACGGAGGCGCACTCCCAGTGGGACGGAGACAGGTTCCCTGATGGAACGGAGACGCACTCCCCGGTGGCACGAGGATGACGGGCTCCCACCTTAGGCGGGAGCCCGTCATCGAGAACGTCAGGAGGCTGCGTGCTACGCAAGCGGCTTGGGACCTGCAGCCTTGACCTCGGGAGCCATGCCGGGGTGACGCGTTTCGGCGTTGTTGACGAACATGGCGGCGAGCTTGTTCGCCATCTCGTCATAGGCGTCCGGATCGCTCCACGTGTTCCTAGGATTGAGCAGCTCGGAAGGAACCCCCGGGCACGACGTGGGCACGTATACGTTGAGGCGCTCGTCGTGCACGAACTCGGCCTCGTCGATGATGCCCGACTGGCAGGCATCGACCATCATGCGGGTGTAGGCGAGCTTCATGCGGGCGCCCTCGCCGTAGGGGCCGCCCGTCCAGCCGGTGTTCACGAGGTAGACGCGCGTGCCGCCATGCTCGATGCGCTCGCCGAGCATCTTCGCGTACACGTTGGGGTCGAGCGGCATGAAGGGCTCGCCGAAGAGCGATGAGAACGTGGGCTGAGGCTCCTTGATGCCGCGCTCGGTGCCGGCGACCTTGGAGGTGAATCCGGTGATGAAGTGGTACATGGCGGAATCGGTGTCGAGCTTGGAGACGGGCGGGAGCACGCCGAAGGCATCGGCGGTGAGGAAGATCACGACGTCGGGAATACGGCGGGCGAAGCCGCGAGTCACTGCGTTGGGAATGTATTCCACGGGATAGGCCACGCGGCCGTTCTCGGTGAGGGAGTCATCGAAGTAGTCGGCCACGCGCGTCTCGGGGTCGATCACCACGTTCTCGCAGATGGAGCCGAAGCGAATGGCGTTGACGATCTGCGGTTCCGCCTCGGGCGTGATGTTGATGGTCTTAGCGTAGCAGCCGCCCTCGATGTTGAACACGGCGTCGTCGGCCCAACCGTGCTCGTCGTCGCCGATGAGCATGCGATCCTCGGCGGCGGACAGCGTGGTCTTGCCGGTGCCAGAAAGGCCGAAGAACACCGTGGTGCCGTGGGAACGCGGGTTCATGTTGCAGGAGCAGTGCATGGGGAGCACGTTGTTCTCAACGGGAAGCAGGTAGTTCATGGTGGAGAAGATCGACTTCTTGATCTCGCCGTTGTACTGGGTGCCCACCACGAGGATCATGCGCTCCTGGAAGTTGATGATCACGGCGCACTCGGAGTTGGTTCCGTGAACGCGCGGGTCGAGCTTGAGGTTGGGAGCCGCGAGCACCACGAAATCGGCCAGGCCGAAGTTAGCCATCTCGTGCTTGGTGGGGCGCACGAGCATCTGCTGCACGAAGAGCGCCTGGCTGGGAAGCTCGCACACGGCGAGCACCTTGCGCGCGAAGCGGCGGTCGGCGCCTGCGATGCAGTGGACGATGAAGACGCGGCGTTCGGAGAGATACGCAACGACTTCCTCGCGGATCTTCTGGAAGCGTGCGATGGAGAGGGGCTTGTTCACAGAGCCCCAGGCGATGTTCTCATGCACGTCGGGCGTATCGACGATGAAACGGTCCTCAGGGCTGCGGCCGGTGTATGCGCCCGTGGTGACGGCGAGGCAGCCGGTGCTGGCGAGCTTGCCTTCGCCCCGCCCGATCGCCATCTCGACAAGCTCGGCCGGACTGGCGTCCACCGTGACCTCGCTGTCGGTATGGGCAATGCCATACATCTGGAGCTCTGCATTAACTGCCATGTTTGCCTCCTTCTTCGCTTCACACGAACATGCGTGTTGGTTCACATGGTTGACATGGGCATGTGCGTTGAACTGTTTTCAACATTTCCATGATATGGGCACCGCGCGGACGACGCCGAGGATTTAACAAAGCACCTTGTCGAATTAACCCGCCTGTATCACATCTGCGCAAGAACACCACGATTGGGTATAGTACCTGTCGTAAAGCTGGAAATTTTCCGAAGTGAGAGGGCGGCGGCGCGCCATCCGCCGCAGAAGGAGAGCAACGTGGAACCGATCATCCGCCCGGGAACGCTCGATGATGTCGACGCCGTGCTCGCGCTCATCGATGCGGCCCGAAGCTTCATGCGCGCCCAAGGCAACGCGAAACAGTGGGCGAACGGGTACCCCTCCCGCGTGAACGTGCTCGACGACATCGCGCATGACGCGCTCATGATCTGCGAAGACGCTTCCTCGGGCGAGATCGCGGGCGCGTTTTGCATGCAGACGTGGCCGGAGCACACCTACAGGCGGATCTTCGAGGGCACCTGGCCCGATGAGATGCCCTACGGAACGATTCACCGAATCGTCAGCGCATCCCCCGGCCAAGGCATCGGAAGCTTCTGCCTTCGCTGGGCGCAGGAGCGCTTCGGATGCCTGAGGGCCGACACGCACGCCGACAACGCGCCCATGCAGGCAGCCCTTCAGCGCGCTGGATTCGTACGCTGCGGCATCGTCTACATGGATGACGGGTCGCCCCGCATAGCCTT
>JAWRJQ010000043.1:0-12982 GCA_040307385.1 Atopobiaceae bacterium | reverse complement strand
GGTCCACGACTACTACTCCGGCAGCTGGGACGGGATCCTCCACTACAACGGCATGGCCGACGTTGGCGGCGCGCCGGGTGGTTCCGGCTCTGGTGCGCCTTCCGGCGACGTGTCAGAGCTTGCGGAGAGGGTCATCGCCGGAGAGTTCGGCAACGGCGACGAGCGAAAGCGGCGCTGGGCGTCCGCTACGACGAGGTGCAGGCGGAGGTCAACCGGATCCTCTCTGGCGGATCCTCTGCTGGCTCCTACGACGTGGACGCCCTGGCGCGGCGCGTGATCGCCGGCGAGTTCGGGAACGGCGACGAGCGGAAGCGGCGCCTGGGTGACAAGTATTCGGCCGTGCAGAGGCGCGTGAACGAGATCCTGGGCGCGTCTGGCGCGAGCTCGACCTCCATGGACGTCGACGCCATGGCCCGCGCGGTGATCCGGGGCGACTACGGCAACGGCGAGGAGCGCAGGCGGCGCCTGGGCTCGTACTACTCGATCGTGCAGGCCCGCGTGAACGAGATGCTGTCATGAGGCGGCGTCTGGAGTTCTGGGCCGACCAGGCGGGCTGGCTCTTGGGCGACGTGGCTTGCCTGGTGATGGTGGCGCTGTTCATTCCGCTGGTGCCGGTGTTCAAGGCGTTCGAGCGTGGCAGGCGCGCAGGCAAGGGAGAATGATAGAAGACCGCTTGTATCATGCAAGCGGTCTTTTTTGTCACTGGCCCGATTTATAATGGCTTTCTTCAAATAACGAACTCTTCGTTAGGAGGAATATGCGAGATTACGTTCGATCCTTGCAGGAACGTTGCAAACAGGCAGCGCAAGGGCAACTGTCCGAAGAAGAGCAAGAAGCTCTTGCACAGGAAGCCATGCACGGCTTCGGACAGGTACCCGTCATGGGCCGCAGCGTCTGGGATGCCGCAAACAACAAGAACTGGCATGGCCTTATCGGCGCCCTTGGCGCCAAATCGATTCTAAGAAAGGAAAGAGCCCGGAAACCGGGCTCTGGATATCGGCGAAGCGTGGAACGCCTATCGGCGCATCGTGGAACTGCTATCGGTTATGCGTACCGTACGCATTCTACTACCGGGACTGGAGAGGTGTGACAGTAGAGGACTTCATGGAAAGGCTTGATGCTTACATGAGATACTATTGTGAAAAGCGCATCAAGCGCTCTTTAGGTTGGCTCAGTCCAAACGAGTATCGTGAGCTACACAGCCATGCCGTGTAGCCGGCCCAAGAAATCGTTCGCACCCCCATTTGATCCATAATCACCCTCTTTTTCGCTTACGATAAGCAGTGAAGGCAATCTGATATGAAAAGAATTGAATAATACAACTTGCCAATATGCAGGCTATAATCAAAATGCCTTGGTTGGACAGCGCAAATTCGACTATCTCCGAGAACCGGATCACCCCCGATAGCGCATAAAGCAATGGTTTGGAGAATATCACCAGAATCGCTGCCGCTATGAATGGGAACGAAGACCATGCTTTCGCTCTTGTGTAGCCCATTTTGAAAAACATAGGTATCTGCACGCCTGTGAGAACGGAAAAAAGCAGAAGAGCTAAGCAGATGCTGATAGCAACATCGTCTATCCGCAACACCTCATTCTGAAGTTTTGCGGAGATAGAATATAGGATAATCGTTGCAAAAAGCGCCAACAGAAAGTTTAGAAATATAAACGCATATCTTCCCAACACAATGTCTTTCACGGTAACGGAAACCGAGCCATACAAACGGTCGAGCTTGTTTTTTTCTTGCAATGAAAAAATGGTATAAGAGAATAATGCTACATACAGACTCGCCAAGACACTCAAGAGGATAAGCGACGACCCCATAGTCCAAGACAAAATAATTATCCCCACCAATGAAAGGTACGCCCAAAATTGTGATTTCATTGTAATGAAATCAAGTTTAGCCATCTTCATAAGTCCATTCATCGGTTTGTGCCTCCCTTGCTCATTCTGATAACAATATCGTCAATCGTCGCGGCATCAAGAACACAGTTTTTATACTGTGCCGCTTCTTTCGCATCAATAAGACCCTCGAATCCCATATCAGTCTTCCGTAAGCCGACGATGGTTTTTTCAAGCTCTGCCGTTAAATCCCGTGCTCTGCCTTTAATAAGTCGGTAGCTGCCCATTAGGCCCTCCATGCTGCCCGTGTAAATAACCTTGCCTTGATTTATAAGGGTGATGTAGTCGGCAACACGCTCTAAATCCGTAGTGATGTGAGTGGAGAACAAAACGCTCCTTTCACCGTCCTTTATATACTCTTGTAGCGTTTCTAAAAACTCGCCACGGATAACCGGGTCAAGCCCGCTTGTCGGCTCGTCAAGAATAAGAAGTTTTGCGTCATGTGAAAAAGCGCAAGCAAGCATTAGCTTCATTTGCATGCCGCGTGACAGTTCCTTTACTTTTTTATTCGTTTGCAAATCAAAATCTTTTATCATTTCATTAAACAGATCATGGTCCCAGTTTTCATAAAAGACGGAAACGGCATTTTCTGTGTCCTTTACCGTCCATGTGTCTACATAAAAGGTAGTGTCGAACACAACCCCGATATCTTGTTTAATAACGCTTTCGCTTTTTATGTTATCCTTGCCGAAAACAAGGATCTCTCCCGCGTCCCTTTCAAGCATATTCAGAATGAGCTGTATCGTCGTTGTCTTCCCGGCTCCGTTCGGGCCAACAAGCCCCATGATATAGCCTTTGGGTAAAGAAAAGCTTATGTCGTCAAGCTTGAAACCCGGAAAGCCCCTTTTTACGCCCTTTAATTCCAAGCAGTTATCAATCATTTTCTACCTCCAACAGAAGCCGTAAAAGGCTAATAATTTCGTCATCAGGCATTGCTGCTCGCCCTGCCGCCTGTATCGCATTGTTTAGATTGCTTTCTACCTCCTTGATGAGCTGTTCGCGGATAAGGTTTGAGCTGCTCGACATGACGAAGAAGCCTTTGCCTTGCCGGCTTGCAATAAAGCCCTCCTGTTCAAGCTCGTTGTATGCTCTTGTAGTTGTCAGCACGCTAATTTTCAAGTCTTTTGCCAGCTGTCGCAACGAGGGGAGCATTTCATCTTCCTCTAGCTCTCCCGATAGTATTTGAGCCTTTACCTGCTCTTTTATTTGTTCATAAATTGGCGAGCTGGAGCTGTTCGATATTACGATTTCCAAGTTATCACCTCCAACTGTATTGTTTTTCACATGTACAGTATATTCAGACATAACAGTCATGTCAAGGGGAAGACACGATTATTCTCTTGCGCTATTTTTAGACTCATTGCTTGATTGCAATCGCAGTCTGGACACTGCAAGAGCAACCTGGACATTCGACCCTTGAACGGAGCGCGCCCATGCCCGGAGGTCGGTGAGTACAAGCGCGCATGTTGCAGGAGTGTCGCGATGTCGGTCTCAGCGCTCAAGACCGATGATCTTCGCCGCGTGAGCGTGAGCTTGATCCGAGCCAGGGCAGTGGTCACGATTGATATCGGTGGGCAAGTCCGCGCCAAGTGCGGCGTACACGTTCATGAGGGTTTCGGCTAGCCTTATGGCGTGCTTGTCTGCCTGACTGATGTCGACGAGGCGCGACAGCTCGCAGCATACGCGGTCCATGGCAACGCGCAGGTTTTTCTGCACGGTGATGCTTGGCACAACAATAATGTCCTCACATTCGAGCCGTCTGACGATGTAGTCCTGCTTGGTCATGCCGGAGAGGGCGACGAGCTGGTCGATTCGCGCCGCGTCCTCGGGGGTTGTCCTGAACGCGATGGTGACGCTGCGCCGCCTGTGATCGTTGGGGCACGGCATGGCGCTACGCCCTTGTCCCGTCGAGCGCGTCTGCCATGGCCGACTGCTTGTCGGGGAACAGGTGCGCGTAGCGGAAGGTTATGTCCGCGCTCTCGTGCCCGAGGCGGTCTGCGATGGCGACGGCGGAGAATCCGAGGTCGATGAGCAGGGAGACGTGGCTGTGTCGGAGGTCGTGAACGCGGATCTTTCTGAGGCCAGCCGTCTCGCTTCCGCGTTTCATCTCGTGGTAGAGAGCGGATTTGGTTATGGTGAATATCCGCTCGTCGGGGCCTGTCCCGCGCTGCCCGACGTATTCCTCGAGTTCGTCGCGGAGGAAGGCGGGCATCTGCACCCGACGCACGGATTTCGGCGTCTTCGGGTCGGTGACGACGTCCCGTCCGTGCGCGCGGCGGTAGGTCTTGCGCACGTAGAGCGTCGAGCGCTCGAAGTCGATGTCGGCAGGGGTGAGTGCGAGCATCTCGCCCTCGCGCAGGCCGCACCAGTAGAGCACCTCGAACGCGTGGTACGAATAGGGTTTGTCGGATATGGCGTCGGCGAACCTCAAGTACTCGTCCTTGGTCCAGTACTGCATCTCGCCGGCTTCCGACGAGCCCATCCGCTGGGTCCTGCGGCAGGGGTTGTCCCTCATGCCATAGAAACGCTCGGCGTGGTTGAATATGGCGTTCAGCTGGCTGTTGATGGTGCGCAGGTAGGTCGCGGAGTAAGGCTCGCCCCTCGAGTTGCGCTCCTTCATAAGCTGGTTCTGCCACCTGATGATGTCCACCGGCTCGATCTCCTCCATGCGCATGTGGCCGAGCCGGGGAAGGATCTTGGTGCTGATGATCTGCTCCTTGGTGTCGTAGGTGCTCTCGCGGATGCGCGGCCTCATGTCCTCGAGGTAGGTCTCGGTGAACGCCGCGAGCGTGCCGCTGACCGATCCCTCTGATTCGGCTGCGAACTCGTCATGCCACATCCGCGCCTCTTCCTCGGTTGCGAAGCCGCGCTTGGTCTTGTGCCTCCTGTCGCCCCTGTAGTCGCGATACCATACTTGGGCCGTCCAAGTACCATTGTCCTCACATCTTACCGACATCCCCATGCTCCTTCCAAAACCGCACATATATGTGTTCTTTTGTTTTTGGATGATAGCAATGTGCATATGTGCTGTCAACGGATTGCGCACAAATATGTGTTGTCATAGAATTCTACGGGTGATGCAGACAAGGAGGGTAGACGAATAATGAGTCTGGGAACGCGTCTCAGGAGGTTCCGCAAGGAAGCCGGCATGACGCAGAGGGAGCTGGCGGAGGAGATCGGCGTGTCCGAGTCGGCCGTGCGCAACTACGAGCTGGGGATCCGCAACCCCAACAAGGCAAACATGATTGCCCTCGCCAAGGCGCTGGGCGTATCCGAGGAGGCACTCTCGGACGTGGGCCCCGAGACCGCGCGCGGCGCGCTAGAGATGCTCTTCAGGATGGAGGACTCCCTGGGGCTTGTGCTCGCCGACACGGACCAGGGCCTCGCGGTGACCGTGGATCCCTCAGTGGAGGGCTCCCAGAAGTTCTACCAGGCCCTCAAGGCGTGGAGGCGCAAGAAGGCCCAGCTGGACGCGGGAGAGATCTCGGAGACCGAGTACGAGACGTGGAAACTCTCCTTCAAGGGGTAGGGCACGTCCGACCCGTCAATCAACCGGAGGCGGCGGCGCCGAACCCCTCGTCTCGCAACGCCTTGGCAGTACATCCCAGGCAAACGTTCCCGTGCCGGTTTCGGGGGTTTTTGGAACGGTTTCCGCTTGCAGCGGGCGATCTCCTCAACCTTTTCAGAATGTTTCGCCGCCACCGCGAACCGCCTAGACTCTCGATCTTTGGCTCGAAACGACGGGTTTCGGGACGGTCCGGCGAAAAAACATTCCCCTGCAACCACCTGCGAAAACCCCGAAAACGCCGTCTCAAAACCCAGGTGACTACCAACTGACTACCACCTGTGCCAAATCTTCACGCTTTCTCACCTTTTTAGAATTTTTCATTCCAAGGAAATGTTTTTCCCAAAAACGGTCTCTTACAACCTCTTACAATCTCGTGCAACTTCTGGCAATCTCCGTGCGCCGGCGAAGACCCCAGAAGCGTCATGCGAGAATGTTTTGGCTGGTTGAGGGGCTGCCACAAGAAGCTGAAATGCCCCCGATTTCATCCGGGTCGGGGGCATCGTCCGGGAAGACATTCCCCATTCTCATCAGGTGGCTTGCTGCTCGTCGTTGTACCAGATGGTACGAGGTTGTAAGAGAGGTGGCTACCAGTGACTACCTCTCTGAACAGGGCTTTCTATTCCCACTCAACCGTCGCGATAGGCTTGGGGCTCAGCTCGTAGCACACGCGGCAGATACCCGGCACCTCGGCCAGGATGCGCGCGCACATCTTCTTGAGCAGCGCCCAGTCGAGCTCGGGCACCTCGGCGGTCATGACGTCGATCGTGTCGACGCAGCGGATGATGCAGGGCCACTCGTAGGCACGCACGCCGTCGCGCACGCCGGTGGCGCGGTAGTCGGGCACCACGCAGAAGTACTGCCACGGACGCTCGATGGTGCCCGCCGCAGCAGCCGCGTCGATCTCCTCGCGCACGATGGCGTCGGCCTCGCGCAGCGCCTCCAAGCGGTCGCGGGTGATGGCGCCGGTGCAGCGCACACCCAGGCCGGGACCGGGGAACGGCTGACGATACACCATGCCGGCGGGCAGCCCCAGCTGCTCGCCCACCACGCGCACCTCATCCTTGAAGAGCAGCTTGACCGGCTCGACGAGCTCCCAATCGAGTTCTGCGGGCAGACCGCCCACGTTGTGGTGGGCCTTGACGCCGGCCTCGGACTCGAGGATGTCGGGGTAGATGGTACCCTGCCCCAGGAAGCCGATGCCCTCGAGCTTGGCGGCCTCCTCGTCGAACACCTTGATGAACTCCTCGCCGATGATGTGGCGCTTGGTCTCGGGATCGGCCACACCGGCCAGCTTGCCGAGGAAGCGATCGGTGGCGTCCACATAGATCAGATCGGCGCCCATCTGGTTGCGGAACACCTCGATGACCTGCTCGGACTCGCCCTTGCGCATGAGGCCGTGGTTCACGTGCACGCACACGAGCTGTTTGCCGAGGGCCTTGATGAGCAGCGCCGCGACCACGGACGAGTCGACGCCGCCGGACAGCGCAAGAAGCACCTTGCCCTCCCCCACCTGCTCGCGCGTGTAGGCGACGGCCTCGTCGATGAAGGCCTGTGCAAGCTCGGGGGTGGTGATGCGAACCATATCGTCGGGACGATGGTTGGAAGTGAAATCCATGGTGTCTCCTCGCATTCTCGCTTGAACAACTAGATGAGTATAGCGCTTGCAGGCAGGCTCGCGCGCAGCACTCTTCGTGCATTTCGCGCCGCCCCGCGCAGACGTGGAGCGCTTCGCCGCACACGCGGAAGCTAGCTGTCCTGCAGGGCATAGATGCCCAGGTTGCCGGCACGCAAGGCTCCGATAGCCTGCACGAGCGCCGTGGCTCCGCTCATGGTGGTGGCCATGTCGATGCCCCGGTTCACGGCCTCGCTGCGCATCTTGGCGCCGTCACCGCGCGAGCTGTGCCCCTTCGGCGTGTTGATGATGAACGCCACCTCGCCCGCCGCCATGAGATCCAAGATGTTGGGGCTGCCCGCGCTGATGGGCTGCACCACCTCGCACGAAATGCCCACGGCACGCAGCACCTTGGCGGTCCCCCGGGTTGCGAGGATCCCGTATCCCAGGTTCGCCAGCGCCAAGGCGATGGGCGCGATGGAGCGCTTGTCGCGGTCGCATACCGAGATGAACACGTTTCCCTCCATGGGCACCTCGTAGTCGATGGCCTGGCGCGTCTTGGCATACGCCGCAGGCAGCGTGGCATCGACGCCCATGACCTCGCCCGTCGATTTCATCTCGGGCCCCAGATGCACGTCCGCGCCGGGGAAGCGGCTCCAGGGCATCACGGCCTCCTTCACCGTGTAGTGGCCGGTGGGCGCAAGCTCCTCGGGAAGGTCCAGATCTGCCAGCTTCTCCCCCGCCATGATGCGCGCGGCATGGGCGGCCAGCGGCACGCCGGTCGCCTTCGACGAGAAGGGCACGGTGCGGCTCGCGCGTGGATTGAGCTCGATGACGAAGATCTGCTCGTCGCGCACGGCGAGCTGCACGTTCAAGAGCCCTTGGATACCCACCTCGGCGGCAAGCTTGCGCGTGATGTCGCACACGCGCGCCACCAGCACATCCGAGAGCGAGAAGGGAGGATAGCAGCATGCGGAGTCGCCCGAGTGGATGCCGCATTCCTCGATATGCTCGAGCACGGCACCCACATAGCAGCTCTCGCCATCGGCGAGCGCGTCAACGTCGAGCTCCACGGCATCTTCGAGGAAGGCGTCAAGATAGACGGGATGATCGGGCGAGACGAGTGCCGCCTCGGCCATGTAGGTCGCCAGGTCGTCGTCGTTGTAGACGATGGACATGCCGCGACCGCCCAGCACGTAGCTCGGACGCACGATGAGCGGATAGCCCACGCGGCGCGCCACCTGCTTGGCCTCATCGACCGTCGCCGCCGTGGAGCTGGGCGGATACGCGATCTCCAGGCGATCGAGCAGTGCCGCGAAGCGGTCGCGGTCCTCGGCGAGGTCGATGGCCTCGGGCTGCGTTCCCATGATGGGGACGCCCGCCGCCTTGAGGCGTTTGGCGAGGTTGATGGGCGTCTGTCCGCCCAGCGTCACGATCACGCCCGCCGGCTGCTCGATCTCGATGATGTTCATGACATCCTCGAAGGTGAGCGGCTCGAAGTACAGGCGGTCGCTCGTGTCGTAGTCGGTTGAGACGGTCTCGGGGTTGCAGTTCACCATCACGGTCTCGAAGCCCTTGGCGGCAAGCGCGTAGGCCGCATGGCAGCAGCAGTAATCGAACTCGATGCCCTGGCCGATGCGGTTGGGCCCGGCGGAGAGGATGACCACGCGCGGCTTATCGGCCTCATGCCACTCCGTCGCCCCGCCGCGCTCGTAGGCAAGGTAATGGTAGCCCCCGCGGCTCGGCGCGACGCCGGCGCAGGTATCGACGGTCTTCACGAGCGGACGCACGCCGAGCACGCTGCGGACGGCGCGGACCACGTCCTCGGTCGCCCCTGTGAGGTACGCGAGCTGCGCGTCGGAGAACCCCAGCTGCTTTGCCGCAAGCATGTGCTCGGCATCGAGCCCCGCCATGCCGAGGTCGGCGATGATGCGTTCCGCAGCCACGATATCCGCGATGCGGTTGAGGAACCACAAATCGATGCGCGTTGCCTCGTTCACGCGCTCGACGCCCCAGCCGCGCCGCAGCGCCTCGGCCACATAGAGGATGCGATCGGGCGTGGGAGCGGCCACGAGCTCATCGAAGCGTTTCTCGTCGAAGCTCTCCGCACCGTCTGCGCCCAGCCCGGCATAGCCCTGCTCGAGCGAACGCATGGCCTTCTGCATGGCCTCCTCGAAGCTCGCGCCGATGGCCATGACCTCGCCCACAGCCTTCATGCGCGTGGTGAGCGTGGCGTCGGCGCCTTTGAACTTCTCGAACGCGAAGCGCGGAACCTTGACCACTACGTAGTCGATGGTGGGATCGGTGTTCATCGTGCGACCCGCAACCAGGTCGTTCTCCAGCTCATCGAGGGTGTAGCCCACGGCGAGCAAGGCGGAGATCTTGGCGATGGGGAATCCCGTGGCCTTGGAGGCAAGGGCGGAGGAGCGCGATACGCGCGGGTTCATCTCGATGACGATCACGCGTCCATCCTCGGGGTTCACGGCGAACTGCACGTTGGAGCCGCCCGCCGCCACGCCCACGCGGTCCATGATCTTGAGCGAGACCGCGCGCAGATTGGCAACCTCGGCGTCGGTCAGGCTCATCGCGGGCGCCACGGTGATGGAGTCGCCCGTATGCACGCCCATGGGGTCGAGGTTCTCGATCGAGCAGATGCAGATGCCGTTGCCCGCGCTGTCGCGCATGACCTCGTATTCGATCTCCTTCCAGCCCTCCACGCTCTGCTCCACGAGCACCTCGCCGTTGGCCGAGAGCGCAAGGCCCTCGGCTGCGATGCGCAGCAGGTCGTCGCGGGTGTAGGCCATGCCGCCGCCCGCGCCGCCCAGCGTGAACGCGGGGCGCAGCACCACAGGATAGCCCAGATCGTCGGCGATCGCCTCGCACTCCTCGATGCTGTGGGCAACGCCGGAGCGCGCCACCTCGAGGCCGATATCGCGCATGGCCTCGGCAAAGAGCTCGCGGTCCTCGCCGCATTCGATGGAGGCGATGTTGCAGCCGATGACCTCCACGCCGTACTTCTCGAGCACGCCCGCCTTCTCGAGCGCCACCGCGCAGTTGAGGCCGTTCTGACCGCCCATGTTGGGCAGCAGCGCATCGGGCCGTTCGCGCTCGATCACGCGGGCCACGCTCTCCGCGGTGATGGGCTCGATGTAGGTGCGGTCGGCGGTATCGGGGTCGGTCATGATAGTGGCGGGGTTGGAGTTGACGAGCACCACTTCGAAACCCGCGCCGCGCAGCGCCTTGCAGGCCTGGGTGCCGGAGTAGTCGAACTCGCATGCCTGGCCGATGACGATGGGGCCCGAGCCGATGATGAGGATCTTCCTGATATCGGTGCGCTTAGGCATGGGCTTCTCCCCCCTTCTCGGCCTGCAGGCGTGCGAGCAGGGCATCTCGGTCGAGCGTCGTGGTGGACAGGATCGCACGGCAGCCCAGATTCCCGCGCAGGCGCGCCGCAAGCGCACGCACGTCGATGTCCTCGATGCCCACGATGCCCTGCTCGGCCAGGTAGTCGGGCAGCGTTTTCTCGCACTGCCAGTTGGAGGGGGTGTAGATCATGTCGTGCACGACCATGCCCGCCGCGCAGGGCCGCTCGGGCGCCTCGGCATTGACGCCGAAGTTGCCCACCTGCGGGTAGGTGAAGGCCACGAGCGCGCCGGCGTGCTCGGATGCGCCGAGCGCGCGCTGATAGCCGAAGATGTCCGTGTCGAGGACGAGGGGGCCTATGACCTCGCCGGACGCTCCGCATGAACGTCCGCGCAAGGCCGTGCCGTCTTCGAGCACGAGCAGGGCTTCGGGGTGGGACGATCGGTCGAGCAACAGGTTCATGGAAACGCCTCGCTTTCTGCCCGAGAGCACGCATGCCTGGTAAAAAAGCATCCAGCCCGTGCGGGCGGATGCTCCGATGCGGCATGCTGCGTATATGCTTGGGCGCCTTGTCGGTATCCCGTACCGCTCTTAAAGGTCGTATCCACGATAGCGCACGCACCCCGGCTCTCTGGCCCACCGTAACGAATGCGATACAAAAACGGCGTGCCCGGCACCGTCGACCTGCACCTCCGCCCGCCATCCCGCACGGGCGCGCAGGCCGTCGAAAACCAGAGAAACCCGCTATGTTACGAAACGCTTAACAGCCGCCCCCGCGCTACCGCGCACCGCCATACTCTTCTCATACCCTATCCGTTTGGAAGGAACGCCATGATCGAGAGCACCCACATGCTTGCAAACGCTGCGCTCGTGCGCTGCGTCGGTCGATGGCACCTCGGCAAGGCCTAACTCGGATTATTCGGAGCTTGTGCCGGTGCGCGCAGGATGAGCTTCCGGGTATCCGGGGGCTTTTTTCTTGCCGTGGGGCTCAATCTCTCTCTTTCTACAGCCGCACAGCTTTCATTTTGTGAGCGCGCAGACGCATGCCCGCACGTCATCCCATGAAAGGAACGACCATGACCGAGAAGAACCCGTACCGCATCTACCTGTCTGAGGGCCAGATCCCCACCGCGTACTACAACCTGCGCGCCGATATGCCCGTCAAGCCGGGCCGCATGCTGCTGCCCAACGGCGTTCCCGCCGAGGTCGCGCATATCTCCCCGGTCTTCGCCGAAGAGCTGTGCCGCCAGGAGCTCGATGACGAGACGCGCTACGTCCCCATCCCCGAGGGCGTCCGCGAGATGTACAAGGTGTACCGCCCCTCCCCGCTCTGCCGCGCCTACAACCTCGAGAAGGCGCTCGGCACGCCCGCGAAGATCTACTATAAGTTCGAGGGCAACAACACGAGCGGCTCGCACAAGCTCAACTCCGCGCTCGCGCAGGCATACTATGCCGCCGAGCAGGGCCTCTCCACCATCACCACCGAGACGGGCGCCGGCCAGTGGGGAACCGCCCTCTCCGAGGCGGCCGCGCACTACGGCCTGGACTGCGACGTCTTCATGGTGCGCGCCAGCTACGAGCAGAAACCGTTCCGCCGCTCCGTGATGGAGACCTTCGGCGCGCAGGTCACGCCCTCCCCCTCCGACCAGACCCAGGTCGGCCGCAAGATGCTCGAGAACCCCGCCAACTTCACCGGCTCGCTCGGCACCGCCATCTCCGAGGCGGTCGAGCGCGCGCTCCACGTGCCCGAGAACCGAGGCCGCTACCAGCTGGGCAGCGTCCTCAACCAGGTGCTGCTCCACCAGTCGATCATCGGGCTGGAGTGCGAGGCGGCCTTCGAGCAGCTCGGCGAGTACCCCGACGTGGTGGTGGGCTGCGCGGGCGGCGGCTCCAACCTCGGCGGCCTCATCGCCCCGTTCATGCGCGACAAGCTCACGGGCGTCAAGCCGAACACGCGCTTCGTCGCCGTCGAGCCCGCGAGCTGCCCCTCGCTCACGCGCGGCCGCTTTGCCTACGACTATCCCGACACCGGCAAGACCGCGCCGCTCTGCAAGATGTACACCCTGGGCAACGGCTTCATCCCCAGCCCCGACCATGCGGGCGGCCTGCGCTTCCACGGCATGGCCCCCATCATCTCCCAGCTGCGCCACGACGGATACCTCGAGGCCATCGCCGTCAAGCAGACCGATGTCTTCGCCGCCGCCGAGAAGTTCGCCAAACTCGAGACCATCCTGCCCGCACCCGAGAGCGCCCATGCCATCCTCGGCGCCATCCTCGAGGCCGAGCGCTGCGCCGAGACCGGCGAGGAGAAGGTCATCCTCTTCGGCCTTACGGGCACCGGGTACTTCGATATGACCGCCTACGAGGCGTACAACGAGGGCGTCATGACCGACCATGTGCCCACCGACGAGGAGCTCGAGGCGGGATTCGCCACCATTCCCGCCGTTCCCGGCATCCAGGCGGAGGGCGGCCTGCCCCTCTAACACGTTCACGAACATTCACGACCATGACGAAGATGGGCGCGGCCGCGGGTTAC
>JAWRJQ010000042.1:0-15274 GCA_040307385.1 Atopobiaceae bacterium | reverse complement strand
GGGGTGCCGACGGTGGGAGTGCTCGGTGCGGTGACGGTGGGAACCGCAGACGCAGTTCCCCCGGTGGGTTCGATGGACCTCCCGGCGACGTTGTTCCAAATCTCCTCGATAGAACGGCCGAAGCCTTCTCCGACGAACTCTTCGAACAGGCCGGAGGAGACGGCTCGCTCGTTGAAGACGTCGAGCACATACAGGCCGATATCCTCATTGACGTCGATAAGGACGAGGTTGACGGTGCCGGAAGGGCTCTTCACGACTGCGATGCCGAGGTCGTCCTCGAACCACTCGACGTCGACCACCTCGATGTTGCAGAGCTTGTTGAAAGCGTCCTTGCCGTTCCTATAGTCGCGGTCATCGACGACGATCACGTACACGCAGGAATCGCTTCCGCCGTTGACGTCGAGGTCGACGATCTCGGGACGGAGGAACTCATACTGGTTGTTGCTCGAGACGTAGAAGGCGTCGTTGCCGTCGGAGGACAGCCACCACTTGCGCTCGTCCTCCCATGCGAAGCCCTCGTTCTCGATAGCGCTGACGAGGTCGGCGCCGTTGAGCTCGAGCACGCTGTAGAGCGTGGGATTGCCCTCGGCGTCGACCAGCTCGTAGCCGGCCTCCGAACCGCCGCCGATGACGGGTCCGCCGCCTCCTCCGGGGTTGTTGCGGCCGAACGCCCAGAACAGCAGGAAGCCGGCAAGCGCGAGCGCCACCGCGGCGATGGCGATCTTGGCGACCGGGGACTTCTTGGCGGCCGTGGCGGCAACGGGACCGGCAGCGGCTGCAGGCTGATACGAATAGGAACCGGGCTGGGAAGCCGGCATGGAGGGCGTGTAGGCCGACTGCTGCGAAGGAGCGGGAGTAGGCACGGGTGACGGCATCGTCTGGCCGGCAGGGGCTGCATAGCCCTGAGCAGGCTGAGGGGGCTGAGCGGGCTGAGCGGGTTGGGCGGGCGCAGACGCGGTCGGCTCGACAGGCGATGCGGGCTCGGAGGGAGCCGTAACCGGAGCGACCGTTGCAACCGTCGCTGCAGCGGACGTAGCGGCCTCGGCGGCGGTCTCCACGACCTCGGTGACGGACTCATCGGCCTCGGCAGCGGCCTCGGCGGAAGGCTCTGCAGCAAGCTCGCCGGCTTCCTCCATCTCTGCTTTAAGGCGCGCGAGGGCGTCCTCCGCCTCGGTGGAAGCAGCGGCGGCAGCGGCCTCCACCGTCTCGGCAGCCTGCTCGACGGTCTTCTCGGCAGCCTCTGCGACATCGTGCTCCGTCACGTCTGCGGAAGCCTGGACCGGCTTGCCGCAGCTGGAGCAGAACACGGCGCTATCGGGGATCTCGGCGCCACAATGCGAACAAATCATCGTCAATCCTTTCTCTTTCTACCACGGAACGAAGCTGCGAATGCGGCTCCGCGAAGGAACGCGCGCAAGCGCGCGGCCGGGACATATGGTTACTGGATGCGCGTGCGGCAGTAGGGGCACACCTTCCAGTCGGCGTTGAGGGGCCTGTGGCATGTGGGGCACACATTGCGCACCTGCGTGTTGCAGATGGGGCACACGACGAAATCGCGGTCGATGGGGGCTCCGCACTTGGGGCAGATGCCGTAGTGGGAGAGCTGGTGCTCGCGCAAGGCGATGTCGAGGTCCTGCTCCTCGCGATCGATAAGATAGGAGCTGGGGCGCAGGATGACATAGGCGAGCAGGCCGATGACCGGGATGACCGAGATGACCGCCCACATCCACCATGGCTCGGCGCCGCGGCGCTGGGCGTCGCGGATGACATAGACGATGGAGAGCACGTACAGCATGACGACGCAAGCCACCATAAGGTACAGGACCATACGTACTTCGGGCGTGATGAGCTGATCGAGAATCTCTTGCATTTCCAGTGCTCCTTAGCGCAAAGCCAACATGAGGTGCAACATACGGGGAAAATTGTAGCAGAGTGCTACGCCAAAATGCCCGCGACCTCACCGGCAAGCGTAATCGACCCGCACGCGATGAATGAATCTTCACATAATGCAGATACGGCCTCGCGCACCGTGGGATAGGAGCCTGCAACGTGCGCGCCCGCCTCTCTGAACAGCGACGCGAGCTCGTCGGCGGGCAGCGCGCGCGGCGAGGAGGTCTGCGTGCAGACCACGCTGGGGAACGCGCGCGCGAGAAGATCGGCGATGCCGCGCACGTCCTTGTCGGCGAGAACCGCGCAGAGCAGTTTGGGGCGGTTGCGCACATGCGGCTCGATGGCGCGCACGGCCGTGAGGAAGGTCTGCACCGACTGCGGGTTGTGGGCGGCATCGATGAGGATGGGCGGGTCGGGGCGGAGCAGCTGGAAGCGGCCGGGCGTGGGGCAGCTGACGATCGCCATGTAGAGCTTGTCGGCATCGAGCTCGCGTCCGACGAAGTCCTCGGCGAGGCAGACCGCGCACGCGATGTTGGCCGCTTGGTAGGACGGTTTGAGCGCGGCCAGTTCGCGGTAGGCAGCACGCGACGTGATCACGTCGAGCTCGAGCGGCTGGCCCAGGCGCGCGGGATGCTTGGTGACGAGATAGCGTGCATGGGGCAGTTCCGCATGCACGCGCACGTCGTCTCCCAGCATCTCCCCCTCGGCATCGGCGAGCTTCTCCGGGAGCAGCAGCGTGGGCACGACGCCCAATGCGGTGCAGCGTGCGAGAAAAACGTCCTCGACCGATGCGGGCGTTGCGGTGCCGACGCCCAGCACGCAGGTACGCCCTGCTTTGATGATCGCGGCCTTCTCCCCCGCGATGGCCTCGACGGTTCCGCCGAGCACGTGCATGTGATCGAGGCCCACGCCGGTCACCGCGACGGATCTGATGGATTTGACGGCGCTCGTGGCATCCCAGCGCCCACCCATGCCGCATTCGAGCACGACGACCTCGACGGCGGCCTCGGCGTAGATCACGCAGGCGGCCACGGTGATCAGGTCGAACTCGGTGATGTCGTAGGGACGCTCGCCCGCAGCGATGCGCCGCGCATTGACGCGCTCGCCGGCGCGCCGTGCGGCGCTGATGCCGTGCGCGAACTGCTCCTCGGAGACGGGCGCGCCCTGCACCTCCATGCGCTCGGTGTAGGAGACGAGCTCGGGACTCGTGTAGAGCGCCGTGCGGAATCCCTCGCCCTTGAGGATGGCGGCGGTGTAGCGTGCCGTGGAGGTCTTGCCGTTGGTGCCGGCGATTTGGACGGCCTGGAAACGGGCGTCGGGATCGCCGAGCTCGCCGAGCATGTCCTCGACGGTTTCGAGCATGGGGCAGATGCCGAACTTGAGCACATCGTGAAGTACCTGGAGCGCCTCGTCGTAGGTGAACGCGGGAACGTCGAAGGGGGGCCGGTAGATCATCGATCCGCATCCTTTGCGCCATAGGCGAGCCAATAGGCACCTGCGAAGAGCAGCGCTCCGCCCACGATGTTACCGAGCGTGGCGGCGACGATGTTCATGAGTGCGGCGTCGGGCGCGACGGTTCCGCCCGAGAGCGCCATGCCGAACGGCAGGAAGAACATGTTGGCGACGCAGTGCTCGAAACCGCAGGCCACGAAGGCGGTGACGGGAAGCGCTGCGGCGATGAGCTTGTCGACGACGCTGGTGCCGGCAAAGGAGATCCATACGGCGAGGCACACGAGGAAATTGCACATGATGCCCCTGAAGCACACCGTGGCGAAGGGCAGGGAGGTCTTCGCCGTCGCCACCGCGACGGCGGCTTCGCCCACGGCGCCGCCGTTCATGCCCGCGAAATCTGCAACGAGCAGGATGGCGGCCAGCACGAGCGAGCCTGCGAGATTTCCCGCATAGACGATGACCCAGCTGCGGACGAGCTGCGAGGGCGCATACGTTCCGCGCAGGCAGCCGAGGACCATGAGGTTGTTGCCCGTGAAGAGCTCGGCGCCTGCGACGAGCACCGCGAACAGGCCGACGCTGAAGCAGAGGCCGCCGAGGAGCGCGCTCGGAGCGAAGGAGAGCGCGGCGTCGGATTTCACGATCAGCATGAACATGCCGCCCAGGCCGATGAGGAAGCCCGCGAGCATGGCGCGCATGAACGCCCTGCCCGGCGGCAGCGCGGCTTTGGCCCGGCCGGCCTTCTCGGCAGCGGCCTCGATCTCAGCTGGCGTCATCACGCTCCCACCCCGATCAACTTAAGCGCCTCATCGCGGGCCTTGAGGTCGGACTTGAACCAGCCGCGCACGGCCGAGGTCACGGTCTTGGATCCTGCGGCGCGGATGCCGCGCATGTTCATGCACGAGTGCTCGGCCTCAAGCACCACGAGCGCGCCGCGCGCGCCGAGGCGGCCGACCAGGGCGTCGGCGATCTGGTTGGTCAAGCGCTCCTGCAGCTGCGGCCTGCGTGCGAAGCCGCTCACGCAGCGGGCGAGCTTGGAGAGGCCGACGATCCTGCCGTTGTCGGGCAGATAGCAGACGTGCGCCCTGCCCACGAAGGGCAGCAGGTGATGCTCGCACATGGATGCGAAGGGGATGTCCTTCACGATGACCATGTCCTCGTTGCCCGGCTCGTTGAACTGCGCGAGCAGATGGGCGCCGGGGTCTTCCTGCATGCCGCCGAAGATCTCCTCGCAGGCGCGTGCAACGCGGGCGGGCGTGTCGAGCAGGCCCTCGCGGTCGGGATCCTCGCCGATGCCCAGGAGAAGCTCGCGCACGGCGGCTTCGATGCGGGGCTTGTCGATGGGACGGTAGGAGAGCTTATCCAGCATGGCGGGCAACCGTTCTCTCGGCGGCCGCGACGACATGCTCGGCGAGCACGGCCGTCGTAACCGAGCCAACGCCGCCGGGGATCGGCGTGATGGCTTCTACGATAGGAGCCACCTCATCATAGAGCACGTCGCCGACGAGCTTGCCTTCTTTTTCGTCCCAGTTGATGCCGACATCGACGACGACCTGGCCGGGCGCAACGCATTCTTTGCTCACGCAGCCTCGGGAACCTGCGGCGACGACGAGGATCTCGGCTTGGGCGCATGCTGCCGGCAGGTCGCGCGTGCGGGTGTGGCACATGGTGACGGTGGCGTTTCTCGCCTGAAGCATCATCGAGACGGGCTTGCCGATGACGAGCGAACGGCCGACCACGGTGACGCGGGTTCCGGTAAGGTCGTAGCCGTAGAATTCGAGCAGTTCGATCACGGCCTGAGCCGTGCACGGGGCGAAGCCCGCCGCGCAGTTAGCGAAGACGCCGTAGAGCGACTCGGACGTGATGCCATCGATATCCTTGGCGGGATCGAGCGCGGCGCAAGCGGCATCCTCATCGAGGGGTGCGGGAAGCGGACGGAACATGAGGCATCCGTGGGTTGCCTCGTCGGCATTGATGCGGTCGATGGCGGCCATGAGCTCTGCTTGGGAGCAGTCGATGGGAAGCGCGATGGACTCCGCATCGATGCCCACGACGGCACAGCGCTTGAGGGCGCTCCGCTCGTAGGAGAGGTCGTCCGCCCGGGCGCCCACGCGCAGGATCGCGAGTTTGGGGGTTATGCCCGTGCGCTTCAGTGCGTCGACGCGGGCGACGAGCTTGTCGGTGAGGGCGTCGGCAACGGGTTTGCCGCGCAGTTCGCGTGCCATCTCCATTCTCCTTTTCCACCCCCAACGGGGGATACTCCCCGAGCGGGGTTACGCGCGGATGCGGGACAGGGCGGAGGCGGCGCAGGCCTCCGCGCGCGGGACATATGCGGCGAGAAGGGCGTCGCATGCAGCTTCGAGCTCTTCCGCCCATGCAGAGCACCGATACGACCCCGTGTTGACGAACACGTTCATGCTCGCAGCCTCGAGGGCGGCACGGGCGAAGAGGGCGCCGCAGCCCACATCGGAGACGAGCATCTTCGAGCCCTTCTCCCCCATCTCCTCGAGGAGTTCGATCGACTTGGCGATCTCGACCATCATCTCGTAGGGCGCTTTGCAGGCCTTCCTGGTGGCTGCCTCGAGCGTGGCGGCGCGGGTCGGGTCGTCCTGGGGGATGCCGTAGGCCTGTGAGAGCGGGAGGAACGCTGCGGCGTCTTCGGCCACGAGGTCGATGAGGCGCAGGCGGACGGCCTCGGCGTCTGCCAGCATGCGCTGCACGTCATCCTCGACGGCGGCATAGATCTTCTTGCCGACGGTGTAGTTTCCCACCATGGAGCAGAGCGCGACGCCGAGCGCGCCCACGAGAGCCGCAGCGCCTCCACCGCCGGGTACGGGCTGCTTCGCCGCGAGCTCGGCCGCAAAGTCCGCGCAGCTCATGTTTGCAAGATCGTCAGGCATGCATGATCTCCAATCGCAACCATTCGGGGATACTCCCCCAATGGGGGTTGAATGGGAGCTAGAACAGGCCGACGATCTTGCCGTCGGCGGTGACGTCGATCTTCTCGGCGGCGGGCACCTTGGGAAGGCCCGGCATCGTCATGATCTCGCCGGTGAGCGCGACGATGAAGCCGGCTCCGGCGGAAACCTTGAGGTTGCGGACGGTGAGGCGCCAGCCGCGCGGCGCGCCGAGCTTGGCCTGATCGTCGGTGAAGGAGTACTGGGTCTTGGCCATGCAGATGGGAAGCTTGTCGAACCCCTGCTCGGTGAGGTCTTTGAGCTGCTTGGCGGCATTCGCGGTGAGATCGACGCCGTCGGCATGGTAGATACGCGTTGCGATGGCGTCGAGCTTCTCCATGATGGGCGCATCAGCATCGTAGGAGAAGGAGAACTCGTTGGGTTCGTCGCACAGGCGCACGACCTCGTCGGCGAGCGCACGGCCGCCCTCGCCGCCTTTGGCCCACACCTCGGAGAGGGCCACGTTGACGCCCAGCTCGTTGCACCTCGCCTCCACCAGATCGAGCTCGGCCTCGGTGTCGGTCGGGAAGGCGTTGATGGCGACGACCACGGGGAGCTTGAAGACATTCTTGATGTTGTCGACATGCTGGAGCAGGTTGGGCAGGCCCGCCTCGACGGCCGCGAGGTTCTCCCTGCCCAGGTCGGCCTTGGGCACGCCGCCGTTGTGCTTGAGAGCGCGGACGGTGGCGACGAGCACCACGGCGCTGGGCTTGAGGCCCGTGGCGCGGCACTTGATGTCGAGGAACTTCTCGGCGCCGAGGTCCGCGCCGAAGCCGGCCTCGGTGACCACGTAGTCGGCCATCTTCATGGCGGTGGCGGTGGCCATCACGGAGTTGCAGCCGTGGGCGATGTTGGCGAACGGACCGCCGTGGACGAACGCCGGGTTGTTCTCGAGCGTCTGGACCAGGTTGGGTTTGACGGCATCCTTGAGAAGTGCGGTGCAGGCGCCCTCGGCGCGGATGTCGGAGACGGTGACGGGTTTGCGATCGTAGGTGTAGGCGACGACCATGCGCCCGAGACGCGCCTTGAGGTCGGTGAGCGAGGTGGCGAGACAGAACACGGCCATGACCTCGGAGGCGACGGTGATGTCGAAGCCGTCCTGACGCGGCATGCCGTCGGCGATGCCGCCGAGGCCGTCCACCACGTTGCGCAGCTGCCGGTCGTTCATGTCGACGCATCGGCGCCAGATGACGCGGCGCGGATCGATGTTGAGGGAATTGCCCTGTTTGATGTGGTTGTCGAGCATGGCGGCGATGAGATTGTTGGCCGCGCCGATGGCATGGAAGTCGCCGGTGAAGTGCAGGTTGATGTCCTCCATGGGCACGACCTGCGCATAGCCGCCGCCGGCGGCGCCGCCCTTGACGCCGAACACGGGGCCGAGGGACGGCTCGCGCAGGCAGAGCATGGTCTTGCGGCCGGTGAGGTTCATGGCGTCGGCCAGTCCCACGGACGTGGTGGTCTTGCCCTCGCCCGCAGGCGTGGGGTTGATGGCGGTCACGAGGATGAGCTTGGCCGATGAGGGCATGTCCTCCATGGCATGGATGTCGACCTTGGCCTTGTACTTGCCGTAGTGCTCGAGTTGATCCTCGGAAAGCCCGGCCTTGGCCGCGACCTCGGAGATGGGCAGCATCGTCGATGCCTGTGCGATCTCGATATCGGATTTGATCTCTGCCATGCTCATATCCCCTTCTCTTTGAAAACCGCCACCGAACATGATACCAGTACGCGCCCCTACCCTGCGGCTTCAACGATACACGGACACCGTGGGCAGACACGTCCGGCATGCGGCTGTCACCGCAGCTGCGGGCGCACAGCGAGGTACAATGGATTTCGTGAGTACATCGCTATTGCCGTAGAACCTGCAAGCGTTTCCGTGAAGCCGGCATGCCGAAGGAGACCTCATGATCGATTTCTCGTCATTCGAATGGACACGCGAGCCCGCCAGCTGGACGATCGCAGACGACGGCATCGCGATAACCACCCGACCCGGAACCGATCTCTGGCAGCGGACCTACTACCGCTTCCGCAACGACAACGCGCCTGTGCTGCAGCTAGCAACCGATGAGCGCTTCTTCACATTCTCCGCATGCTGCGACTTCTCCGAGGCGGCGCATCGGTTCGATCAGTGCGGTATCGCGATGTACCTCGACTCGGATAACTGGATCAAGGCATCGGTCGAGTATGAGGACGGCGTGATCCAGCATGTGGGCAGCGTGGTCACCAACCACGGCTGGTCCGACTGGGCAACCGTCGAGATGCCCGCAGACGTGCGCCGCATGCACTACCGCATCAGCCGCCGCGAGGACGATTTCCGCATCGACAACTCCTTCGATGGCACGATCTGGCACCAGATGCGCGTCTGCCACCTCCATGAAGGCGCGGGAGAGGTGCGCGTGGGCATCTACGCCTGCTCCCCCGAGGATTCATCATTCACGGCGCGGTTCACCGGCCTCGATCTCGGCCCCTGCGTCTGGCAGGCGCACGACGGCCAGCAGCCCGACGAACCCTAGGTTCTGGAACAGCGTTTCCGAATCCTCGAACAGGTTCACAACTTGATCCCAGCCGCCGCGGAGCGGGCGCGCTCGATCGCACAATTGCGGTGAGCTCAGAGGGAGACGGCCGCGGACCCCCTCCCTTCCATCTGTCATTTCGCAAGAAAGGGATCACCATGGAAGCATCGAGAAAGAAGGTGGACTTCTCCGGCCTCATGAAGCGCTTCTCGGGCGCGATTATCAGACCGGTCCTGTTCCTCGCCGTCGCCGGTATCCTCCTGGCTTTCAGCGTCATCCTGCGTATGCAGGGCATGCCGGCTCCTCTGGTGGCAACAGGCGATTTCGTCTATAGCGTCATCATGAACGCCGTCATCGGCAACCTCGGCCTGATCTTCTGCATCGGCCTCAGCAGCGCGCTCGCCGACAAGAGGAAGGGGGATGCCGCCGTCATCGCCGCGTCCACATTCCTCGCATTCTTGTTCGCCAACAATTTCTGGCTGTCGAACAACGGCATGCTGGTCGATCCGTCCGGAGGCCTCTACGGCACCGGCCAGGGCATGGTCCTCGGCGTGCAGGTCGTCGATATGGGCGTCTTCATCGGCATCATCCTCGGCTGCGTCAACGGCTGGCTCTTCAACAAGTTCGTCGACACCAAATTCCCCGAGGTCATCAGCACCTACGGCGGGACGCGCTGGGTGTTCTTCCTCTCGCTCGCCGCCGCCAGCGTGATCGGCATCGCCATGTGCTACGTCTGGCCCACGGTCAACGGCTGGATCAACAGCCTGCAGGGCTTCATCGCCGCATCCGGCTACATCGGGCAGGGCCTGTACGGCTTCCTCAACAAGGTCCTCATCCCCACCGGCATGCATCACCTCATGTGGATGCCCTTCCTCTACACCCCCGTGGGCGGCTCCGCCCAGATTGCGGGCGAGACCTTCACGGGCGCCTACAACATCTTCATGGCGGAGCTCGGCAACGCCGGTTCCATCACCGCCATGGACGAGTCCATCCGCTATGCGATGCTCGGCTTCGGCAAATGGTTCGGCACCATCGGATCGATCCTCGCCTTCATCAGCGTGGCTAAGCCCGAGCAGCGCGCCAACGTGCGCAACATGCTCGTTCCCGCCGGCCTCGTCGCCATTCTCGCCGGCATCACCGAGCCCTTCGAGTTCATGTATCTCTGGGCCTCTCCCCTGCTCTTCGTGGTGAACGCCCTGCTCGACGGCATCTTCCAGTGCATCCTGTTCCTCTTCGGCTGGCGCGCCCTGCTCACCGGCCTCATCGAGACGATCCCCGGGCTCATCGCGCTTCCGGCGGAGCTTTCGCACTGGTACGTGGTCATCCCCGTGGGCATCGTCGCAATCGCGGCCTGGTTCTTCGTCTTCCGCACCCTCATCCTGAAGCTCAACCTCATCACGCCGGGTCGCGAGGATGAGTTCGACGCACCGCTCGATGAGGGCGATCCGTCCGGTGCGGGCGCACGCGAGGCCGCCTCGCCCGAGAACGTCCTCACCATCATCGAGGGCCTCGGCGGCGCCGGCAACATCGAGCGCGTCACGAACTGCTTCACCCGTCTGCGCGTGGACGTCAAGGATATGTCGCTCGTCGACGAGGATGCAATCAACAAGGTCAAGAACTCCGGCATCGTGCACGGCAGCCCCACCAACCTCCAGATCGTCATCGGCATGAAGGTCGGCGAGGTCGCCGAGGCGGTCAACAAGGCGCTCGGCCGCGAGGCGGAATAACGCGAACGCCGCCGGCTCCATGGCATGTGCGAGAGCGGCGTGCCATGGGCCGGAGCCCTCTGCACCATTCGGCATTGATCGAGAAAGGAAGCATTGTGAGCACCAAGAAGAGTTTCGTCGTCTGCATCGCCGGAGGCGGGTCGCGCTACACCCCGGGCATCCTCAAGATGCTCGTGAACGAGCGGGAGCGCTTCCCCCTCTCCAAGATCATCCTGTTCGATAACGAGGCCGAGCGGCAGGCGCGCATCGGCGCGTACGCCCGGATCCTGATGAGCGAGTATTATCCCGAGTGCGAGGTCGTCGACACCTGCGACCCCGAGACCGCCTTCACCGGCATCGATTTCTGCTTCATGCAGATCCGCGCGGGCAGGCTCAAGATGCGCAGGTCCGACGAGCACATCGCCCTCAAACACGGCTGCATCGGGCAGGAGACCTGCGGCGCCGGCGGATTCGCCTACGGCATGCGCTCCATCCCCGCCGTCGTCAAGATCATCCGCAACGTCAAGAAATACAGCCCCGACGCCTGGATCCTCAACTACTCGAACCCCGCCGCCATCGTCGCCGAGGCCACCAAGCGCCTCTTCCCCGGCGACAAGCACGTCATCAACATCTGCGACATGCCGGTGGGCATCATGAACCAGTACGCCGACGAGCTGGGCATTCCGCGCAGCTCCATCGAAGCGCGCTACTTCGGCCTCAACCACTTCGGCTGGTTCACCGCCGTGCTCGACCGCAAGACCGGCGAGGACTACCTGCCGCGCCTG
Organism: Atopobiaceae bacterium; assembly: GCA_040307385.1. Lineage (GTDB taxonomy): Bacteria > Actinomycetota > Coriobacteriia > Coriobacteriales > Atopobiaceae > RUG721. The sequence continues at coordinate 3,977 of JAWRJQ010000042.1, read as the reverse complement.
CGCGAGATCTTCTCGCAGCCCCTGCCCGACGACTACTTCACCGACATGGACCCGAGCTGGCGCGAGACCTTCGAGTTCATGCGCAAGATGGTGCGCGAGGCGCCCGAGGGCATGCTCCCCAACACCTACCTGCAGTACTACCTCTATCCGCGCCACATGCTCGCGGGAGAGGATCCCGAGTGGACCCGCGCCGATCAGGTCATGGCCGGACATGAGCGCGAGATCTTCGAGATGGTCGACGAGGTCGTCGCCGCCGGCAAGATCAAGGGAACCAAGCACGGCTTCACCTACGAGGATCTGAAGGACGACGACCACGCCTCCTACATCGTGGACCTCGCCACGGCGCTTGCCTTCAACACCAAGCAGGTCTTCCTCATCATGACCGAGAACACCGGCATCGTGAGCAACCTCACCGAGGGCATGATGGTCGAGGTTCCGTGCATGGTGGGATCCAACGGGCCCGAGCCCCTCAACGTAGGCGAGATCCCCACGTTCCAGAAGGGTCTTCTCGAGAACCAGTTCGCCTACGAGAAGCTCACCGTAGACGCCAACCTTGAGGGAAGCTACCGCAAGGCATGGGAGGCCCTTACCCTCAACCGCCTGGTCGACGATACCGATACCGCCAAGGCTCTGCTCGACGACTACATCGAAGCCAACAAGGAGTACTGGCCCGAGCTGCGGTAACGGTAACGTTCGAAGCAACAAGCTGAGCCGCGAGGGCGCCCGGGTTGCCGGGCGCCCTTTCCGTTTGCAGCGCGGGGCGTATCCCCTGGACGGGGACGCTGCCGCTTGATCCTGCGGGCCGCCCTATCCCCTGCCGAGGGACTCCTCGACGCTGATCCTGCGAAGCACATGGGCGAGAAACGCGAGCGTGCCCGCCGCGAAGTAGTTGGGCTCGTATGCGGCGATGGTCGATTTGTTGTTCTTGATGACGACGTTCATGGAGCTCACCTTCGACACCGGCGTATCGTGGCTCGCGGTGATGGAGACCACCTCGAATCCCTGCGAGGCGGCCGTCAGGCAGGTGGGGAGAAGCGACATGCCGCTCTCGTTGATCGCGAGAAGCAGGCCCGCGCCCTCCACGCCGCCGCCCAAGGCGAGGACGCCCTCGCTGTACGGAAGCGTCGTGAACCCGCGCTCCGCGAGCCTATGCACCAAGAACATCGCGCATATCTCGGCATCGCCCACCGCCTCGATGAGGATGGGGAGGTTCCTGTAGCGGTAGAGCGCCTCCGCCATCGCCGCCACGGTCGTCGTCACCGCATCCTGGCCGTCGAGATCCTCGAGGGAACGCACGACGCTGCTCGTGAAGTCGAGCCAGCTCTTATAGCCGAGCTTGCGCGCCGCCCGGTGGATGGTGGAGCGCGCAGCCCCCGTCTGCTGGGCGACTTCGCTCACCGTCGCGCGCCTGTGCTCGCCTGCAGCGGCGCGCACCGCCTGGAGAATGGCCTCATCGAGCGCCTTCATGATGCGCCCCGACCTTCGGCGCGATACCGCGACAGGCCTGCCAGCGCGCGCTCGAAAACCATGATGACCTTCGTCGCGAACAGGTCGAGGTCAGCTCCGGCATCATCGGCGATACGGACGAGCACATCAGCATAGGATGAGACGTTCGTCTCGTCGCCATCGGCGAACACGACCGTCCGGAACCCGTGGGCGCGCACGGTCTCCACCATGCCCTCGCCGATGCCCGATGAGACGGCCTCTTCGCCGCTATGCAGATGATGGAAGAAGAAAAACGCCGCGCCGCACGCCATGCGCGACTCGGTGACCATGGCGTAATCGTAGGATGCCGGGGCGAAGATGTCGAACAGCGCGAGCTTGCGCGACACGTAATCCGCCAGAAGCGGCGCCCAGAGCTTGCCGTCGCAGAAGACGATGCTCTTCTTCCCGGCGCACCAATCGAGCGTATCGACCAGACGCTCCATGACCTCGGCATCGTCCCCGTCGATCACCTTGAGGGGAAGCAGGGTTCCCCGTTGGATATCGCGGCTGATGCGGTAGTTGTAGGTGAACTCCCGGTAGCCCTTGAAGCCCAGGCGCTTGATCGCCTTCACCACGGTGCTCTTCGCAACGTGGCATTCCTCGGCGAGCTCCGTCAGGGAAACCTCCTCGTTGCGCGTTATATGCGCATTGAGCGCGGTCATGATCGCACGCTCGGTCTGCGAAAGGTTTCGCATGGCTACCCTCTCCTCATACAGCCGGGCGGAGCCGGCTGCGGCACATACGACCCTCGGCGTATCCGCACCCATTCTACCAATCCGGCCGCAGGCGATGAGGGCAGGGCAGGCCGAGCGGGGGGGCAGCGGCGCAGGGCACGCGTCACAGCGTTCGATGTGTCGCGGGCAAGCCCGAACCCGAGCTGATAAGCTCGCACACGAATGCGGCGATCTGTGCAGCATCGGGTTCGTAGCCGTCGCGCACCCACGCATTGAAGATGTTGTAAAGGCCGCCTGAGATGAAGCGCCTGCGTGCAGAGTCGCGGCGGTCCACCCCGCCCACACCGAATGCCCGGTCGAACTCCGCGCGCACGATGTCCATGCGGTCCGCCTTCATGACAAGCCGCACCAGATCGTCCTGCGCGCGCATATGCTTGAGCAGCGCCAGCACGAAGGCGCACGAGTCGTATGCTCGCAGGCTCGGATCGAGATGTGCGAGGAAGTCCTCGGTGATGCGCTGCGCGCGTCTGCGCAGCACGTCATCCTTGGAGTCGAAATGGCGGTAGAACGAAACGCGGGCAACCCCGGCGCGCGCGGCTATCCCCTTGATCGAGATCTGATCGTACGGCATCTCGCGCATAAGGTCGAGCAGAGCTGCGGAGAGGCGCTCCGCAGCATAGGTGCGCGTCTTCTTGGTCTTCTCCATGAAACACCCCACCGACCTTTGTTTCATTTTCCCTTGGCAGCGTCCCCGAAGGTGGGAAACGGTGCCGCCTTGGGCATACTCGTATCTGAGCAAGTGTATCAAACAGCCTGCCCCTCGGGACGGAAAGGATGTGTGCCATGGATTACAAGAAGGTCGTTGTTGCCGGAGGCGGCGTTCTGGGCAGCCAGATCGCGTTCCAGATCGCGTACTCCGGGTTCGATACCACCATCTGGCTGCGCGAGCCGGGCTCGATCGACCGCTGCCAACCCAAGCTCGACCGTCTGAAGGGCATCTACCTCGACACTCTCGAGACCATGAAGACCAATCCCGCCGCCTACGCCTACGGCCTGCTCTCCAAGGAGGATGTCACGCCCGAAAGCTGCGATGCGGCCAAGGCGCGCGTGGAGGCCGCGTATGGAAGCCTCAAGCTCACCACCTCCTATGATGAGGCGTTCTCCGATGCCGATCTCGTGATCGAGTCCATCGCCGAGAACCCGCAGGAGAAGATCGCCTTCTACACCGAGATGGCCAAGCACCTCCCCGAGAAGACGGTGGTGGCAACCAACTCGAGCACGATGCTGCCCTCCACGTTCGCAGCGTATACGGGCCGTCCCGAAAAGTACCTCGCCCTGCACTTCGCGAACGAGATCTGGAAGAACCCTACTGCCGAGATCATGGTGCACGCGGACACCGACCCTGCCTACATGGACGAGCTCGCGGCGTTCGCGGCCGCCATCCGCATGGTGCCGCTCAAGGTCATGAAGGAGCAGCCAGGATACCTGCTGAACACCATGCTCGTGCCGTTCCTCTCCGCTGCCGAGTACCTCTGGGCCGAGGGCATCGGATCGGTTGAGGATATCGACATGTGCTGGACGCTCGCCACCGGCGCCCCCGCCGGTCCGTTCCGCATTCTCGACGTCGTGGGTCTCACCACCGCCTACAACATCGGCCGCATGAAGCCGGGTGCCGATGACCCCACCACCACAGCCGGTAAAATCTGCGCACTGCTCAAGGAGAAGATCGATCGCGGCGAGACCGGCGTCAACGCCGGCAAGGGCTTCTACGACTACAGTGCGTAGACCCGAGATGCCGAGGGGGGGGGGGGGGGGGGG
>JAWRJQ010000041.1:0-16356 GCA_040307385.1 Atopobiaceae bacterium | reverse complement strand
CCCCCCCCCCCCCCCACGGCAGCTTCTCCGGCGACGACGATCTCTTCTCGTCGGTGAGCTCCCACGAGTTCTACAACGCCATCCGCTCCGGTGCCGAGCTCATGACCTCCCAGCCCTCCCAGCTCGAGTACGAGGAGCTTTTTCAGAGCGTGGGGGCCGACGAGGAGGCGATTCTGTTCTGCATCACGACGGGGCTCTCGGGCGGATATAACGGCGCCTGCACCGCCTTCGACCGCCTCTGCGAACAGGACCCCGGCCTTCGCGATCGCATCTTCATCATCGATACGCTCATCGCCTCGACGCCGCTTCATCTCATGGTTCACGAGGCCTGCCGGCTGCGCGACAAGGGCCTCTCGGCGCGTGAGATCCGCGCATGGGCGCTCGAGGCGCGTTGGAGCGCGCAGACGCTCTTCATGGTGGACGGCCTCGAGTCCCTCGCCCGCGGCGGGCGCATCCCCAAGGGAGTCGCCGTTGCGGGAGACATGCTGCACGTGAAGCCCCTGCTCGACTTCGACCTCGAGGGAAAGCTGCGCATGGCGGGTGCCGCGCACGGTCGCAAGAAGGGCCTCTCGCGGCTTGAGAAGTTCTACGTCAAAGCGCACGTGGACGCGCAGAGCGGCCCCATCGTCGCCATCGGCGATGCCGACTGCCCGCAGGATGGAGATGCGTTGGCCGAATCGCTCAAAAAGCGCTATCCCGAGCTCACCGTGCTGCGTTCGACCATCGGGCCGACCATCGGTTGCCACGTTGGCCCTGGCATGGTCTCGTGCTGCTTCTGGGGTGCCGACAGGCGCACCGCGAAATAGCCCCGCACCACCGAACAACCCCCAACAGGGGAGTATCCCCCAACAGGGGAGTATCCCCCAATGGGGGAGTATCCCCGAATGGGGCGAATGGGGCTTATGAAGCGCAGCCCGCGCACACGCTCGGGCAGGTTGCCAGCCCGCCGCGGGCCGTCTCGCGCAGGCTTTCGGGAAGCGCCCTGCCCACACGCGCCAGCGCATCCACCGCTTCGTCGAAGGGAACGGGGCTCGTGACGCCTGCTAAGGCGAGCTGAGCTGCCGTGTAGGCCGACGCCACGCCGATGGCGTTTCGATTTTGGCATGGATACTCGACCATGCCCCGCGCCGGGTCGCACACGAGCCCCAGGAGGTTTGCGATGGAGATGGACGCCGCATCGAGGCACTGCTCGACGGTTCCGCCCAGAAGCTCGACGAGCGCGCTTGCCGCCATGGCTGCGGCGGTTCCCACCTCGGCCTGGCATCCGCCCTCGGCTCCCGCCACGGAAGCGTTTTGGGAGATGAGCGCGCCTACGGCTGCCGCGTTCCAGAGAGCGCGCGCCAGTTCGGCGCTGCTCGCATCGACGGCCTCGCCGCATGCGATCACCGCCCCCGGAACCACGCCCGAAGACCCTGCCGTCGGGGCGGCCACGATGACGCCCATGGAGGCCGAGCGCTCTATCACGGCCATGGCATAGGCGACGGCGCAGGTAAGCGTCTCTCCCATGAGCGCATGAGCGAGCGCTCCCGCCGTTCGGGCGACCGCATCCGCCTGCCCGTTGAGAAAACCGCCGAGCGAGACGCGCGGAGCGCTCAGCGTATCGCATATCTCCTCGTGCATGAGGGCGAGCACGCGTTCCATGCGCTCGTCCGCCTCCGCAGCGCTTCTGCAGCGATCCGCCTCGCATGCGCGCATGAGCTCTCCGATGCTGCAGCGTCTCTCGCAGCAGAGCCGAGCGAGCTGCGCCGCGTTCGAGAAGGACGGGGCGGCGCCCGAAGGCTCCTGCGCGGTGCCTTCCGCAACGTTGATCGCCGAGGTGAACGCGACATCCGCGATGCCGCGCACCTCGTCAACCAGCGCATCGGGGATACGTTCATCGGCTTCGAACACGGTATAGGCCGCGCCGCCCCGCTCCGCGCGGAAGGTGCGCATGGTCGCGATGTTGAGGCTCCACGCGCTGAGCGTGCCCGTGAGCGCGGCGAGCACGCCCGGCTTGTCCTGATGGGCCACGAAGACCGTGGGCAGCTCGCCGGTGATCTTCACGTCCACGCCGTTGATGCGGCTGATGCGGATGCTCCCGCCGCCGAGCGACTCGCCCTCGACCTCCACGGCGCGCCCGCCGTCGCCGATCATGCGGATGCGCACCGTGTTGGGATGCAGCGCGTCCTGCTCGCCGCCCTCGACGATCGAGAAGGAAAGGCCCGCCTGCTCGGCGAGGGCGAACGAGGTGCGCACGCGCTCATCGTCGGTATCGAGGCCGAGCATTCCCGCTACGAGCGCACGGTCGGTGCCGTGGCCGTCGTGCGTGCGCGAGAAGGAATTGAAGAGCGTGAAGACCACATGGGCGATGGGCTGCGGCGCCAGCAGGCGGGCGACGCGCGCGATGCGCAGCGCCCCTGCGGTATGGGAGCTGGAGGGGCCCACCATGATGGGGCCGAGCACCTCGAACGCGGAACACGCCATTGCGATCCTTTCGCTTGGGGTAGGGGTGATATGACGCCTGCCGGCAGGCGAGGGGGGCGGGCGTTGCCCCGCGCCGCCGCTACGCGCAGAGCGACGTGGCGCGCGCAAGCCGCGCCAGCACATGCTCCTTGCCGACCAGGGCGAGCGTCTCGCCGATTCCGGGGGAGGCGGCGCCTCCCACCACGGCCACGCGTATGGGCTGGAATACCTTGCCCTTGCCCATGCCGAGCTGCTCGGGCAACGCTTCGAGCGCGTTCTCGATGGCGGCGGGCGTGAAACCGTCCGCAGGGAGCGTGCCTAACGCCGTCCCTGCGGCGTCCAGGGCCTCGCGCGCGCCCGCCTTGCCGAGCCACTTGGCCACGGCCTTCTCATCGTAGGCCAGGTCGTCGTCGGATGCGTAAAGGTATCCCGTCTGGCCTGCGATCTCGCGTGCGAAGGTGACGCGGGGCTTCAGCACCTGTGCGAGCAGCGCATACCACGCCCCGTCGCGCTTGGTGCCGTCGTCGAGACCGGCCTCGTCGAGCGCGGGAAGGAGGATCTCGCGCGTGAACTCCGCGTCGTCCATGGCCATGATGTAGTGCTGCTGCATCCAGTCGAGCTTCTCGGGATCCATGATGGCGGGGTTCTTGCTCACATGGTCAAGGGAGAACCTGCTCGCCAGAACGTCGCGCGGGATGATGGTGGTCTCGCCGTCGAGCGACCAGCCGAGCAGGGCGAGGTAGTTGACGAAGGCGTCGGACAGGAAGCCTGTATCGCGGTATTCCTCCACGCTCGTGGCGCCATGGCGCTTGGAGAGCTTCTTGCCATCGGCGCCGAGGATCATCGAGATGTGCGCGAAGGTGGGCGTAGGCGCGCCGAGCGCTTCGTACACCATGATCTGGCGCGGTGTGTTCGAGAGGTGGTCGTCGCCCCGGATGACGTGGGTTATGCCCATGCGGGCATCGTCCACCACGGTGGCGAAATTATAGGTGGGGGTGCCGTCGGAACGGAAGATGATGAAGTCGTCGAGCTCCTTGGCGTTGAAGGTCACGTCGCCGTGGACGGCGTCGTGTACGATCACATCGCCTCGGTCGAGCGGCACCTTGATGCGGATGGTGTAGGGTTCGCCGGCCTCAGCCCGCGCCTGCGACTCGGACGCATCGAGGTCGCGGCAGGTGCGCTGGTAGCCTTGGAACGGATCCTTGCGCGCAACGGCGGCGTCATGGTCGGCTGCGAGCTTCTCCGCCGAGCAGAAGCAGCGGTACGCCTTGCCCTCATCCACCAGGCGCTGTGCGGCCTCGCGATACAGCGGCAGGCACTCCGTCTGCCGATAGGGGCCGCAGTCGCCGCCCGCCTCGGGACCCTCGTCCCAGTCGAGGCCCAGCCAGCGCATGGCGCGCAGGATGATCCGGGTGTTCTCGTCGGTGGAACGGGCGGGATCGGTGTCATCGATGCGCAGGATGAAGTCGCCGCCCATCGCCCGGGCGAAGGCCCAGTTGTAGATGGCGGTGCGTGCGCCGCCGATGTGGAGCTTTCCGGTGGGGGAGGGTGCGAAGCGCACGCGGACGCGGGAATCGGTTGGCAAGATAGGCTCCTATCGCTGGTTGCGTTTGGCCGCGCAGGCACGGCGAGCATAAGTATATACCCGGAGCGCCCCGACCGCTCCGCCGCCTGCCCGTGGTTGAGAAGTTTTTTGAGATTTGGTCAATTTATTCACGCTACAAGTCTGACTTTCAATTAAAATATCCTGTTCTCCCTTTTGTTTGCGGTGCTCATTCCATGTTAAACTTTACTTGAGGCAACCCTTACGAAGGGGGGATGGCATCATGTCCGCTCGAATTCGCAAGACTGTGGTCCCCGCAAAGAACTCCCGTAAGAGCCAGGCAACGCGCGCCCGCATCATGCAGTCTGCGACCGAGTTCATCTCCGAGCGCGGCTCCACCGACTTCCAGATGAACGAGATCTCCGAGCGGTGCAATCTTTCCAAGGGTGCGCTCTACTATTATTTCATCGATAAGGAAGACCTCATGGACGCCATCTTCGACCAGGTCATCGGCGAGCTCGTGGCGTCGGTGGAGCATGCGGTCGAGGCAACTTCCTCGCCGCTCGAGGCCATCTACGCGATCGTCTTCACCCTGGTCACCTGTATCCGCCGCGAGCATCCGCTCGTCTTCGCCATGGTCGAGGAGCTATTCCTGCCCATCTCGTCCGCCAATTCCTGCAAGGGCTCCTTCTCGCGCGTGCTCGAGCTGCTCGTGCGCTATCTCGATGAGGCGCGCGACCAGGGTCTGATCAAGCAGGACTTCAAGAGCTCGTTCGCCGCCAACACCATCGCGGGCGCCTGCATCTACACGGCGATCGGCTCGGTCCCCGCCTTTGATGAGGCGTCCGAGAGCCAGGTCGAGGCCATCGTGTACGAGTACCTGATGATGATCATGTCGGGCGCGGCTACCGAGAAGGGCCTCGAGGCCCTCCGCAGCTGCCGGGAGGCGGCGATGCGGGCGTAAGCACCGGCGCCGTATCCGGCCTCATGCCGCGCGTCCGCTGCGGCCCTAGCGCGCGTCCTTCTCCCGCTGTCCGGGGAAGAGCTTGCGCTTTTTGAATTCCGCCTGCACGGTTTTGAGCATGAGCTTCACGTCATCGAGGCCGAGGTGCTTCTCCACCTGGCCCGGCTTCAGGGTCTTGCGCCTGAGCGCCCAGTTCTCGAGCGATGCCGGGCTCGACTCGCGGGGGAGCGACCGCACGTCGGGGTCGAGGCGCCGGCATATGTCGCGCGAATCGATGAGGATGATCTCGCCCGCCTTGCGCGCCTGCGCGTATCCGGGCAGATGATAGGTGAGCCAGGCGTCTTCGAACGCGGCGTTATGGGCCACGAGCGGCACCGTGGTGAACGTGGCGAGCAGCGCCTTGTGGATGGCTCCATCCTCGCGAAACGGCGTCTTTCCCGCAAGGTCCTTCCAGCTGATATGGTGGATGTCGGCGAGCGGCACGCCCTTCTCGGCATACAGATCGGGAATGCCGAAATAGGCTTCATGAGAGCTCTGCGGCTTGGCCTTGGGCGCAAGCTCCATGAGCGCGATGCCGACGTTCACGATGTAGCCGCGCCCCGGATCTCTGCTCGTGGTCTCGATATCGAATCCGCATACGGTTCCCGAGACGGGTGCCTCGGTGTAGACGACGCCCAGGTCGCGCACGTCGGGCCCGGCGGCGCGCACGATGTCCTCAACCGGGCGCTTCTGGAGCCATGCTACAGCACGGCAGAGGTCGCGATCGGACAGGCGCCGGCCGAGGAGCGGGCTCGAGGCGTCGCGCAGGCGCTCCGCGCCGATGAGATCGCAGAGCGCGCGGTTCTTATCGGCGAGAGTGAGCACCATGTCGAACGAGAAGGGCTCCTGTCCGAGCGGAGCTGCGCGCCACGTCTCCACGAGCAGGGAGAGAGCCTCCTCGTTCTGGAGACGCTCCTGCTCGAGCATCGCATCGTCCGATAGAAAACCGGGAAGCGAGATCGCGCCGGCGATTTTAAGGGCCTCGGCAAGATTCATAGGCGGCCTAGACCAGCTCTGAGATGTCGGTGCAGCTCACGTCGCTAAAGCTGTCGGCTAGGTTCTTGCAGGTGACGTGGCCAGCATAGGTGTTGACGCCGCTCGCGATGACGGGGCTGCCTTCGATGGCCTGCTCGAGGCCCTTGCCCGCGATCTCGAGGCCGTAGGCGAGCGTGGCGTTGGTGAGCGCGATGGTGGAGGTGCGTGCCACGGCGCCTGGCATGTTGCCCACGCAGTAGTGCACGATGCCGTCCTCGATGAAGATGGGATCGTCGTGGGTGGTCACGCGGCTCGTCTCGCCGCAACCGCCCTGGTCGATGGCGACATCGACGAAGACGGCGCCGGGGCGCATCTCCTTGAGGTAGGCCTTTTTGAAGAGCTTGGGCGTGGAGCCGCCGGGGATGAGCACCGCGCCGATCACGAGGTCGGCATCGATGACGGCGCGCTCGATGTTCGAGTCGGTCGATACGAGCGTCTGCACGCGTCCGCCGAACATGATGTCGAGCGCCTCGAGCCGTTTGAGGGAGATGTCGAGCACGGTGACGTGCGCTCCCATGCCCACGGCGATCTTCGCCGCGTTGGCGCCCACGGTGCCGCCGCCGATGATGACCACGTTGGCGCGGGGCGTTCCCGGAACGCCCGCGAGCAGCACGCCCTCGCCGCCGAAGGTCTTCTCAAGGTACTTCGCGCCCTCCTGGATGGAGAGGCGGCCGGCGATCTGGCTCATGGGGGCGAGCAGCGGCAGGCTGCCGTCCGTCTCGGTGAGCGTTTCGTATGCGACGGCCTTCACGTTGCCGGCGAGCAGGGCGTCGAGCTGCCTGCGATCGGCGGCGAGGTGCAGGTAGGTATAGAGGATCAGCCCATCGTGGAAGAGCGGGTACTCCTCGGGCAGGGGCTCTTTGACCTTGATCATCATCTCGCATGCGCGCCATACGTCGGCGGCATCATCGACCATGCAGGCTCCGGCGGCGATGTACTCGACATCGGAAAAGCCCGAGCCCTCGCCGGCTCCGCGCTCGACGAGCACCTCGTGGCCGGCTCCGACATAGCTTTTGACGTTGTCGGGCGTGAGGCCCACGCGGAACTCGTTGTTCTTGATCTCCTTCACGCAACCGATCTTCATGGGAAGTCCCTTCTGGATAGGGTATGCGGCGACCACCTTATGCTTTGATTTTAGCGAATCGCCCCATCGCGCACGAGCGCGAAACCGAGCGGGAACAGAATCGCATCGGTCAGGAATGCGGCCTCTGTAAGGCACGCACGATCGCACCCTTGCCAACGCCCCTGAGAGGACGTACAGTAGAGCCACTCGTCAAGAGGCGCCCGCAGGGCGCACAGAGCGGAGGGACCGAGCCCTACGATGCTCCGGCAACCACCCGTTTGGGAACGGTGCCAATTCTCGGCAGGCGGCCGCGAGGCGCGCCTGGAAGACGGGGAGTGCGCGACCTGCTACGGACTCCCTCATGGCAGGGGGTCTTCTTCATGGCTCCCGTCGATGCGAAAGGAGCCGATCATGGCAGGAACCAGCTATTTCTTCACCTCGGAGAGCGTGACCGAGGGCCATCCCGATAAGATGTGCGACCAGATCTCCGATGCGGTGCTCGATGCGATTCTCGCCAAGGAGGCGCGTCTCGAAGCCGAGGGGTACGTGTCGCCCACGGGCGTTCCCGCACGTGTGGCCGACGTGCGCTGCGCATGCGAGACGTTCGCCACCACGGGTACGATCCTCATCGCGGGCGAGATCCGCACGCAGGCCTATGTGGACGTGCAGACGATCGCGCGCGACGTGGTGCGCCGGATCGGCTACGACCGCGCCAAATACGGGTTCGATTGCGAGACCTGCGGTGTCATCAAAATGATCCACGAGCAGAGCCCCGACATCGCCCAAGGCGTCGACGGCACCTTCGCGCGCTCCGATGAGGACGAGGCGAGCCGTATCGGCGCCGGTGATCAGGGCATGATGTTCGGCTACGCCTCCGACGAGACCGAGGCATTTATGCCCATGCCCATCCATCTGGCGCATCGCCTGGCGGAGCGCCTGACCGCCGTGCGCAAGGACGGCACGCTGCCGTATTTGCGTCCCGATGGAAAAACGCAGGTCACGGTGCGCTATGACGATGATGCGCCTGCGGAGGTAACGGCCATCGTGATCTCCACGCAGCATGATGGCGCCGTCACCGACATGGGCGTCATCGAGGAGCATCTGCGCGAGCACGTGATCGAGCCCGTGCTCGAGCGGGCGAACATCCCGTGGCGCGATGCCGATATCTACGTCAATCCCACGGGCCGTTTCGTGGTGGGCGGCCCTATGGGCGATACGGGCCTCACGGGACGCAAGATCATCGTCGATACCTATGGCGGCATGGGTCGCCATGGGGGCGGAGCCTTCTCGGGCAAGGACTGCACCAAGGTGGACCGTTCGGCCGCCTATGCGGCGCGCTGGGTTGCCAAGAACGTGGTGGCTGCGGGTCTCGCGCATCGCTGCGAGATCGAGCTCGCCTACGCCATCGGCGTGGCGCGCCCGCTGTCGGTCATGGTGGACACCTTCGGCACGGGCATCGCGGACGATACGATGATCGAGGCGGCCGTGCAGCGGGTGTTCGACCTGCGCCCGGGCGCCATCATCCGCGATCTCGGGCTGCGCCGCCCCATCTTCGAGAAGACCGCCGCCTACGGCCATTTCGGTCGCAACGATCCCGATTTCACGTGGGAGCAGACCAATCGCGTGGATGAGCTCAGGGCTGCGATCGATGCCATCCGCCTCGGTTCCTAGCCATGCGCCTGTTCATCGCAGCCGAGCTTCCCGAGCGGCTCGTCGAAGAGCTGTCCGAGACATCGGCGCTGCTGCGCGAGCGCGTGCGGGGGCGCTATGTCGCACCCGACCGCTTCCATGTGACGCTCGCCTTTCTCGGCGAGACGGACGCGGCGTGCGTGGACGCGCTCGCGGATCTGATCGAGGAGGCATGCGCGGCGGTGCTCCCGGTAGACGTTGCGCTTGGAGCGCTCGGCAGCTTCGGCAGGCGTGCACATGCCACGCTCTGGCAGGCGGTTGAAAGCGACGGCGCGCTCGAGACGCTTGCAGCTGCGATCAGGTCGCGCCTTGCACGGGACGGATTCGCGTTCGACGAGAAGGGCTTTCGCGCGCATGTGACCCTCATGCGCTCCGCCGATCTTACGGCGAGCGAGCTGCCCATGCCGTCGGCCGCCTCGGGCACGATCGAGCGCGTGACGCTCTTCAAAAGCGACCCTCCGGGCCAGTACACCTCCATTCGGGGAGTATCCCCCATTGGGGGAGTATCCCCGAATGGGGGCGACGGGCTTCTCGCCCATGGCACCAGAACGCCTTATTCCTGCGGTCCGATCCCCTAAAACGCCTTGTTCCTGAGGAATAAGGCCGTCTGGTGCCAGAATCTGCAGGAATAAGCCGTTTTGGTGCCAGGGCCTGCTCACGGCCCCGCGCGGGGGCAATCCTCTAGAGTCCGTTGATGTAGCGGCAGGCGGCGAGGGCCGCCGTGGCGCCGTCGGCGACGGCCGTGGTGAGCTGGCGCACGCCCTTGCTGCGGCAATCGCCTGCCACGAAGATGCCCGGCGTGCGCGTGAGGCACCGCTCGTCTGAGTCGAAGTAGCCCCCGTCGGTGAGGGTGGCGAGCGGGGCGAAGGGGCCGTTCTCGGGGATAAGGCCGATGGCGACGAAGAGGCCGTTGCAATCCACGCGACGCGCCGCGCCTGTCTCGCGATCTTCGTACTCCACGCCCGCGAGCTCGCCGCCTGCGGTGACGAACCCCGTGAGGCGCGTGTTGCAGATGGCTTGCACGTTGGGTTTGGCGAGCAGGACCTCCTGCAGCTTCTTCTCGCCCGTGAGCACGGGGAGGTCTTGCAGGATGATGACCTCGCGGCATTTATCGGCGAGCAGGACGGCCTCCTGGAGGGCGGAGTTGCCCCCGCCCGCCACGGCGACCGTCTGGCCGGCGTAGAAGTCGCCGTCGCAGACCGCGCAGAACGAGATGCCCTCGCCCACGAGCTCGTTCTCGCCGGGAAGCCCCAGCATGCGGTGCTTGACGCCGGTGGAGATGACCACCGTGCGACCTTCGTGGACGGTGCCCTCCTCGGTGAGGACGCGCTTGACGGCGCCCTCACCGCTCACTTCGCTGACGGTTTCGACCTCGATATCGGCACCTTGGGCCATGATCTGATCGAACATGGCCTCGGCGATCTCGTTGCCGCTCGCCGACGACGTGCCGGGGTAGTTCTCCACCTTGGGCGAGTGGGTGATCTGCCCGCCGAAGCCGTCCCTTTCGATCACGAGCGCGCTCTTGCCGTTGCGCAGCGCGTAGAGCGCGGCCGTCATGCCGGCGGGGCCGCCGCCGACCACGATAACGTCATGCATGCGAAATCCCTACTTGGCCGTGAGCCAGCCCTTGATGTCGGACACGCCGCGGTACTTCTCGAACGAGCCGTCCTCGCCCACGAGCACCAGCGTGGGAGCCTGCTTGACGCCGTATGCGGCAACCAGGTCGCGCTCTTCGTTGGCGTCGAGCGCGGTGTAGGTGACACCGGCCTTGTCGAGCAGGGCGCCTGCGGCCTTGCAGTTGGGGCAGGTGGGCGTCTTGAAGAGGATGGCGTTGGCGGCACCGGAAGCGGCGCCTGCAGCCGGCGCCTCCGCCTCGGCGGCAGCGGCAACCTCGGACTTGACGGCATCGGAGGGCTGCTCCGCGAAGACGGGACGCGTGGGTACGGAGGCCTGCGGCCCATCCGCCGGCGCGGGGTTGGGCCCCTCATGCGTGAGCACGGAGTGTCCGATGTTGTAGACCTTGCGATCCTTATACTCCTGCGCCTTGCCGTCGTTCCAGTTCTGGACCGGACGGTAGTAGCCGGTGATGCGGCTGTAGACCTCGGTCTTCTTGCCGCAGATGGGGCAGGAGGTCTGCTCGCCGGCGAGGTAGCCGTGGTCGGCGCAGACGGAGTACGTGGGGCTCATCGTGTAGTACGGGAGCTTGTAGTTCTCGGCGATCTTGCGCACCAGGTTGGCCGCGGCCTTCCAGTCGGGGAGCTTCTCGCCCAGGAAGGCGTGGAAGACGGTGCCCGAGGTGTAGAGGGTCTGCAGGTCGTCCTGGATATCGAGGGCCGAGAACACGTCCTCGGTGTAGCCCACGGGCAGGTGCGAGGAGTTGGTGTAGTAGGGCGTGCCGTTCATGTTGGCCGTGATGATGTCGGGGTAGAGCTCCTTGTCGTGCTTGGCGAAGCGGTACGTGGTGGATTCGGCGGGCGTGGCCTCGAGGTTGTAGAGGTCGCCGTACTGCTCCTGGTAGTCGGACAGACGCTCGCGCATGTGGTTGAGCACGTCGCGGGCGAAGCGCTGGGTGCGCTCATCGGTAAGATCGGAGCGCAGCCACTTGGCGTTGAGGCCAACCTCGTTCATGCCGATGAGGCCGATGGTGGAGAAGTGATTGTCGAACGTGCCCAGATAGCGCTTGGTGTAGGGATAGAGACCCTGGTCGAGCAGGGTGGTGATGACCGTGCGCTTGGTCTTGAGGCTGCGAGCGGCCACGTCCATGAGCGCATCGAGGCGCGCGTAGAAGTCGGCCTCGTCGGCGGCCAGGTAGGCGATGCGCGGCAGGTTGATGGTTACGACGCCGATGGAGCCCGTGGACTCGCCGCTGCCGAAGAAGCCGCCGGACTTCTTGCGCAGCTCGCGCAGGTCGAGGCGCAGGCGGCAGCACATGGAGCGCACGTCGGAGGGCTCCATGTCGGAGTTGATGTAGTTGGAGAAGTACGGGGTGCCGTACTTGGCGGTCATCTCGAAGAGGAGCTTGTTGTTCTCCGTCTCCGACCAGTCGAAGTTGCGGGTGATGGAGTAGGTGGGGATGGGGTACTGGAAGCCGCGGCCGTTGGCGTCGCCCTCGATCATGATCTCGATGAAGGCCTTGTTGACCATGTCCATCTCATGCTGGCACTCGCCGTAGGTGAAATCCATCTCCTTGCCGCCGATGATGGCGGGGAGGTTCTTGAGGTCGTTGGGGACGACCCAGTCGAGCGTGATGTTGGAGAAGGGAGCCTGCGTGCCCCAGCGGCTGGGCGTGTTGACGCCGTAGACGAACGACTGGATGCACTGCTTGACCTCCTCCTGATCGAGGTTGTCGACCTTGACGAAGGGGGCCAGGTAGGTGTCGAAGGACGAGAACGCCTGCGCACCCGCCCACTCGTTCTGCATGATGCCGAGGAAGTTGACCATCTGGTTGCAGAGGGTGGAGAGGTGCTTGGCGGGCGAGGAGGTGATCTTGCCGGGCACGCCGCCGAGACCCTCCTGGATGAGCTGCTTCAGGCTCCAGCCGGCGCAGTATCCGGTGAGCATCGAGAGGTCGTGCAGGTGGATGGCGGCGGAGCGGTGCGCCTCGGCAACCTCGTCATCGTAGACCTCGGAGAGCCAGTAGTTGGCGGTGATGGCGCCCGAGTTGGAGAGGATGAGGCCGCCCACGGAGTAGGTGACGGTGGAGTTCTCCTTGACACGCCAGTCGTTGATCTTGAGGTAGTTGTCGACGAGGTCCTTGTAGTTGAGCAGCGCCGAGTTGACGTTGCGCACCTTCTCGCGCTGACGGCGGTAGAGGATGTAGGCCTTGGCCACATCGGCGTAGCCCGACTCCGAGAGGACCTTCTCGACGGAGTCCTGGATCTCCTCGACGGTGATCTTGTCGTCTTTGACCTTGGTCTCGAAATCGGCGGTGACGTGGAGCGCGAGGAGCTCGATGACGCTGGGGTGGCTCTGCTTGCCGCAGGCGTCGAACGCCTTGGTGATGGCTGCGCCGATCTTGCCGATGTTGAATTCGGCTACGGCGCCGTCTCTCTTCACAACCTGGTACATGATCTTTCCTCCGTAGTGATGCGAACCGATTCCAGTGGTGTTGCGCGTGTGCAGCGATGCTGCATGTTTTGCCTTATCACCATACCACTATATCTGGGCGAAAATAGCAAGATATTGTGCTTTTTTTCGGAGAACGCACAATATCTTGTGGATTACAGCTGGATTTGCGGGATGGAGCCGAACAGGTTCCCATGTCATTCGACGCCGCGTACCTGTGTGTTCGGCACGTAGGCGCGCGCAATTTCCGCGTACGCGCGGAGCTGCTCCGCCGACGGCCCCGAGAGGCCGGCGAACGGCACCGTGTCGCGATCGGTGAAGCTCTGGAGGAAGTACGCCTTGGCGTTGCGGATCATCTCGCCCATGGCGTGGAAGTCGGCAGCCTCGTGGAACTGTTCGACCACCGTGGTGCGGAACTCGTAATCGGGGGCCTGGCCCATGATGAGGGCGATGCTCTCGCGGATGGGGGAGAGGTCCGCGTGCGCGACGCCCGCCGTGGCGGACCACTTGGCGGGGCTGTTCTTGATGTCCATAGCCACGTAATCTACGAGGCCGTCCGAAAGGAGGTTCCCGAGCATGTCGGGGTGGACGCCGTTGGTGTCGAGTTTGGCGGCGAACCCCAGATCGCGGATGCTGCGGAGCAGGTCGGGAAGGCCCTTGGAGAGGCAGGGCTCGCCGCCCGTGATGGCCACGCCGTCGAGCAGGCCGCCGCGCTTGGAGAGGAATGCGAGCAGCTCGTCGGAGCTCATGACGGCGGGTGCCGTGCCGCAGGCGAGCTCGAAGTTATGGCAGAAGGGGCAGCGGTAGTCGCAGCCCGCGAGAAAAACCGTGCAGGCCACGTGGCCGGGGAAATCGAGCAGGGTCATCTTCTGCAGCCCGTAGATCTTCATGGTACGTTTTCTCCCATCGTGCGCCGCGCGTTCGACGGCGCGTCGGTTGCCGTATGCGTCCGACACTATAGTGCTGCGAGGACGTGCGCGTTGCGCAGCTCCGCATCCTCGATTCCGTCGTTCACCGAATACGCATGCTTCTCGAGATCGCCGCAGACGGCCTTGGTGAGGCTCTGATCGACCAGCGCATCGATCACGTCGGCGCAGATGCCCTCGATTACGTCGTGCTTCTCCTCGGCGAGCTCGCCGTCGTTGCCCGTGGTGATGAGCCATTCCACGAGCTCGGCTTCGAGGGAGAGCGAGGGCAGCGCCCGCAGAGCGCGGAACGACCACTTGTAGTAGGGCTGGTAGCGGCCGTTGAGCAGGAAGATCGTGCCCATGGCGGCCTTGGCGAACTCGAAGACGGCCAGCTGCGCCGCGCCCGTCTCGCCATGGGCGAGGCAGCGCGCGTAGTTGTACTGTCCGGCCTGCGCCATGATCAGCAGGTTGCCGGCGAGCTTCTTTTTGCGCACGTCCTCGGGCCAGACGGCGAGCCGCTCGCGGATGGCCGTGACCTCGCCCAGGTTGTCGATCCAGATCTCGCCGCCTGCGGCCTCGGCGAGCGCCTGCTCGGGGAGGCCGAGCCACTGGCCCAGCGTGAGCACCCCGTCGGGGCTGCCCACTTTGCTCGAGAAGAACTCGGCGGTGCGCAGGATGCCCCGGCGCGCGCCGCCCACGGGCGCCATGAGCGAGCGCTCGACGCCGCCATACGCTTTGGGCAGCTTGGCGTAGGCACGCTCCATGAGGAAGGCCGTGCGCCGATCCACGAGGTCTTCTCCGGGGAGGAACACGCAGAACCCCGGTTCGAAGTCGTGGTCGTGCGATATCTCGTCGTCGAAGCCGAGGCATTCCGAGCCGCTGCCGATAAGGCCCACGGCGGCGAACCGCATCGCCTCGGCGAAATCGCGCTCCAGCACAGGGCGGCCGAACTCCTCGAAGTAGGCGCGCGCGAGCTCGAGGCCCTTCATCGCTCGGCACCGTTGTTGGCGGCGTAGATCCGCTCGGCGCGGGCCGTCAGGTCATCCGCCGCGATGAAGTAGCCGTAGTACGCGAACGTGGGCGCGCACTTCTCGCACACGAACGCGTAATAGCCGTCGCGCGGCGCGGGCGTGGTGTCGAAGAGGGCATAGGCGCGGTCGAGCAGCTCCTCCACCTTGGCCTCGCTCTCCTCCATGCCGAGCTCAGCGACGACCGCATCGGCCATGTTGAGGTAGGTGATGGCCTGCTCGAGCTCGCCGCCCGCAACCTTGCCCATCTGCTCGATGGCGAGCTCGTAGAGGTTGCGCGCCTGATCGTGGCGGCCGAGCGCGATGCAGGTGAGCGCCATGTTGTTGTAGAGGCCGCCGAGCAGCTCGGGCTTGACGGCGGAGGATGCCTCGTAAGCCGCCCGCGCCTTCTCGAACAGGGCGAGGGCGCGCTCGTTTTCGCCGAATGCGTTCATGGCCGTGGCGACGTTCACATAGGCGGTTCCGGCGCTGATGGTGCCGCCGTAGTCGAGCGCGTCGATGAGCCGCAGCTCTTCCTCGCCGTGGGCGAGCGCCTGGTCGCGCTCGCCCGTCTTGCGGTAATGGCCCACGAGCTCGCCTTCGATCATGAGCTGACCGCGCAGGTCGTGGCCTAGGCGCGCCTCTTCGAGCCAATAGAGCAGGTGGCGCTCGGCGCCGGCGTAGTCGCGGCGGCTCATGTAGTCGTCCATCTTCTCGATGATGCGCTGCTGGGGGACGGGTTTTGCTTCGGAGACGGTGCCGTAGGACGTGCCGCAGAGCACGCAGGCGGGTTCGATGTAGTCCTCGGGCGCGAGGGGCGTGTGATCGGTCATGGCGTTCCTTACTGATAGCGGTCTTTCCGCTATCCTACCGCATCGCAGCCAAAACGGCACCCTGCCGCATGACCTCGCAAGATGCGGTGTTGAGGCAAAGAAAGAGCAGGAAAACGCCGTGTCAACGCTCCTACATGGATTTCGACCCATCGCGCGGGAGCAGCCGTGCGGCACCCGGGCCGTTTGCGTCGTCGTAGGGGGCCGAGCAGCGCGTATCGCGCGTGCTTTCCTCCCGTCATCCGCTGCCCTTGTCCGTCCTGCCACGGACCATTTCGACGCACGCCGCGCTACATGCGTTCCCGCACGAACACCTCGAGGCCGGAGAAGAACACGATTCCCGAGAGCGCAAGGTTCGCCAGGACGCCTAGCGTGAACTCGCTGCGGATGAGGGCGGAGATGAGCCCGACCACGCTGATCGCCATCAGGATGCAGGCGAAGATGAAGTATCCGAGGATCTTGCGCGGGTTCAGCGCGGCGCGGATGCCGAAGACGCCCGTAAGCAGCGAGATAAGGCCCGAGGCAAGCATGGCGATGGCGGCTTTCATGATCGCTGCCGGGTCGCCCTCGGCGAGCTCGGTCACGCTTGCGAGCGCTACCAGGGCGGACCCTCCCAGCATGAGGCTTATGAGGCCCGCGATGATCAGGAAGACGCTCGTGATGAAGATGATCTTCCCGACGGTATCCATCGATTTGAAATCCATGCCATGTCTCCGATCATGTGGGCGCCGGATTACGAGACGTCCCGTGCACCGCGTCGGCACATGCCGA
>JAWRJQ010000040.1:0-12378 GCA_040307385.1 Atopobiaceae bacterium | reverse complement strand
GTCATCGCCTACAACTGGCTGCAGAGCGCGCGTCTGCTGGCGGATTGCATGGATTCGTTCCGGGAGCGCTGCGTGGCGGGCATCGTGGCGGACCGCGAGAAGATGGCAGCCAACCTGCATTCATCGCTCATGCTCGTGACGTGCCTCAACCCCTATATCGGATACGACCATGCGGCGCATGTTGCCAAAAAGGCATATGTCGAGGGCACGACCCTGAAAGAGGCGTGCGTTGCGCTAGGATACTTGACGGAAGAACGATTCGACGAGGTGTTCAAACCCGAGGAGATGGTCTAGATGGCAACGAGCATCGACACGCGCTGCGTCCAAGGCGGCTACACGCCGGGCAACGGCGAGCCCCGACAGGTTCCCATCATCCAGTCCACCACCTTCAAGTACGATTCGAGCGAGCACATGGGCCGGCTCTTCGACCTCGAAGCGAACGGGTATTTCTACACCCGCCTGCAGAACCCCACGAACGACCACGTGGCGGCCAAGATCGCCGAGATGGAGGGCGGCACTGCGGCCATGCTCACGAGCTCGGGCCAAGCGGCCAACTTCTTCTCGATCTTCAATATCGCGTCCTGCGGCGACCACGTGGTCTCCAGCTCCACGATCTACGGCGGCACCTTCAACCTCTTCGCCCATACCCTTGCCAAGATGGGCATCGAGGTCACCTTCGTGGCTCCCGACAGCACGCTCGAGGAGCTCGATGCCGCCTTCAGACCCAATACGAAGTGCGTCTTCGGCGAGACCATCGCCAACCCCGCGCTCACGGTGCTCGATATCGTGAGGTTCGCCGAGGCAGCCCACGCGCACGGCGTGCCCCTCATCGTCGACAACACCTTCCCCACGCCCGTGCTCTGCCGTCCCATCGCGTGGGGTGCCGACATCGTGACGCACTCCACCACCAAGTACATGGACGGCCATGGGGCGGCCGTGGGCGGCGCCATCGTGGACGCGGGCACCTTCGACTGGATGGCGCACGCCGAGAAGTTCCCCGGCCTCACCACTCCCGACGAGAGCTATCACGGCATCGTCTATGCCGAGAAGTTCGGTAACGCCGGCGCCTTCATCACCAAGGCGACCGCGCAGCTCATGCGCGATTTCGGTGCCATACAGAGCCCGCAGAACGCGTTTTTGCTCAACCTGGGCCTCGAGAGCCTGCACGTGCGCATGCCGCGCCACTGCGCCAACGGCATGGCCATGGCGGAATTCCTCGCGGCGCATCCCCGGATCGAGTGGGTGCGCTACCCGGGTCTTCCCGGCGACGCCTCCTTCGAGCTGGCCCAGAAGTATCTGCCCGACGGCACGTGCGGCGTGGTCTCGTTCGGCGTGAAGGGCGGGCGCGCCGCCGCCGAGCGTTTCATGGCGGGCCTCGAGATCGCCGCCATCGAAACGCACGTGGCCGACGCGCGCACCTGCTGCCTGCACCCGGCGAGCTCCACGCATCGCCAGATGACCGACGAGGAGCTCGAAGCTGCGGGCGTCGCGCCCAATATGGTGCGCCTCTCGTGCGGCCTCGAGGGCACGGACGATCTTATCGCCGATGTGGAGCAGGCCCTCGAACGGGCATAGCGCTATTCTTCGGAGGATTGCGGGATCGGAGGGATGAGGCCCTCTTCGGAAAGCCTGATGTAGACGCGGTTCACAAAGGTTCCGGGCTCCTCGCCCATGGCGGCGCAGAACAGGAACGATTCCGCAAGCGGGAGCCGTCGTTCGCCGGCCTCCGTCTTGCTGATGGTCGATTGCGTGTAGCCCATACGTTCCGCGAGCTCGACCTGCGTGAGGTCATGCTCGCGCCTTGCGCAGGCGAGCACCTCTCCCACCACTTTGTTGCATGCGATATCCATGCCACGAACGTAGACGTAGACGAGCTATATTCCAAATCAGAATGCCATGCATCCCAAGACGCGTGCACCCTCGGGCAGCGCCTGAATCTGTCGGGTTTGTGCCCATGATCTGTCAAGTTTGTGCCAAGGCGTCCTACGGCGCGTCCCACGGCGGATGACGGGCGGCAACAGGGGTACATTCCACATGTACGTGTTTCAGCGCACCGTGCGTTGTAAGGAGATGGATCATCATGGAGCACGAGAACATCGATACCTCCGATGGCCTCGGCAAGGACGTGCCGCACGATCCCGAGGAGGCAAGCGGGGTCCAGCCCGCGGAAGCTGCACCGCTCGATTCCACGCCGGTGCAATCCGCCCAGGTTGCCGAGGCGCCCGCCGCGGAGTCCGCGCAGCCGCGATGGGGCGGCGGTTTTGGCGGGCACACGCCGCCGCATCCTCCGTATCCGGGTGCGGACGCGTCGCCTGCGCCTATAGCCCCGGCGGCCTCGGCAAGCGGCACGGCCAAGCGCGCCGGCCGTGCCGGAGCCTTCCTGTGGGGCATGTTCGGAGGTCTGCTCGGATCCGGCGCCCTTGCAGCGGTGCTTGCCGTCTCAGGCGTGCTGCAGACGCCTCAGGTGCCGGTCGTCGATCCCGCTGCCCGCACGCAGAGCGATCAGACCATCTCGATCGTCGCGTCCGATACCGACGTCTCCGTCGCCAAGGCGGTAGCTGCCAAGGCGCTCCGTTCGGTCGTGGCGGTTCGCTGCACGTTCCCGGACGGCGCGGGTGCCGGATCGGGCGTCATCCTCGATACGCAGGGCAATATCATCACCAACAACCACGTGGTCGAGGGGGCGCAGAGCATCACGGTCACCATCGAGGGGGAGACCTACGATGCCGAGATGGTGGGCACCGATCCGTCGAGCGACATCGCGGTCATCAAGGTGGATGTCGGCGGAGCGGCTATCACGCCCGTCGAGGTGGGCGACAGCGCTGAGCTCGTGCCGGGCGATTGGGTCATGACCGTGGGGAGCCCCTTCGGCCTCGACTCGTCCGTCTCATCGGGCATCGTGAGCTCCCTCTACCGCAACGAGCTCATGTACGGCGACACGGGCAATACCGTCTATGCCAACCTCATCCAGGTCGACGCCGCCATCAACCCCGGCAATTCGGGCGGTGCGCTCGTCAACAGCCGGGGCCAGCTCGTGGGCATCTGCACGCTCTTCTCGTCCGACACCCAGTCGTTCGCGGGCATCGGATTCGCCATTCCGGGCAACTATGCGGTCGAGATCGCCCAGATGATCATCAACGGCGAGCCGGTCACGCATGCCTACATCGGCCTCTCGATGCAGACGGTCACCGAGGAGAACGCCGCTGCGAACGGGCTCTCCGTCGATTACGGGGCCTATGTGGCCGAGGTCATCGAGGAGGGTCCTGCCGAGAGCGCGGGACTCAAGGCGGGCGATGTCGTGATCGCCATCGCCGGGGAGCGCATCGAATCGGCCGACGGCGCCGTGCTCGCCGTGCGCAGCCATCGCATCGGCGAAACCGTCACGGTGACCGTCATGCGCGGGAACGAGCGCCTCGACATCGACGTCGTGCTCGGCTCCGACGAGAAGCTCCAGGAGCTCCAGCAACAGCAGCTCGAGCAGCAGCAGATGGAGAAGGAGCGGCAGAACGAGTTTTGGAACCGCGAGGACGATAGCGGCAACGACCGCACGTTCGAGGACTACTTCAACCGGTGGCTCGAGGAGCTCACGGGCGAGGAGGGCGGCAGGTAGGCGCCGCTGCCGAACGCCGTCTGCGCGGGACGCCCTTCGGGGCGTTCCGCTTTTTTGTCGCCCGCTTGTCGTAAGCTAGATGCGAGCAGACCATCGAAAGGAAGGCGTGGCATGGCACAGATCAAATGCCCCAGCTGCGGTACGGTGTTCAAGGTCGATGAGAGCGGCTATGCCCAGATCGTCGCGCAGGTGCGCGATGCGGAGTTCGCGCACGCGCTCCACGAGCGCACCGAGGCTGCCGAGCGCGCAGCGCGTCAAGAGCGCGAGCTCGCGTTGGCGCGCGAGCGCGAGCAGGCTCAGACCGCCCTCGCGCAGGCGCGTTCCCAGGCAGTCGAAGAGCTGGGTGCGCGCGATCGTGCGATAGCCCAGCTCAAAGAGCGCCTTGCCGCACAAGAGAGCGCCACGCAGCTCGCCGTCATGCAGGCCACGCAGGAGCTCGAGAAGCGCATCGTGGAGCTCTCCAGCCGCGTGGAGCAGGCGGCAGCCGAGAAGGAGCAGCAGCTGGCGATTAAAAACCAGCAGCTTGTGGAGCAGAAGCAGGCGAGCGACCTCGCATTGCGCGAGAAGGACGCCGAGATCGAGCGCATCCGCGACCAGAAGATGCGCCTCTCCACCAAGCTTTTGGGCGAGTCCCTCGAGCAGCACTGCGAGATCGAGTTCAACAAGGTGCGCGCCATGGCGTTTCCCCGCGCGGAGTTCGGCAAAGACACCGTTGCGGTGAGCGACGGCGCCGACGACCGTCCCACCAAGGGCGACTACATCTTCCGCGAGTCCGACGATGCGGGCAACGAGATCGTCTCCATCATGTTCGAGATGAAAACCGAGCAGGAAGACGGCGTCGGCCATAAAACCAACGAGGCGCATCTGAAGAAGCTCGACGCCGACCGCCGCAAGAAAAACTGCGAGTACGCCGTGCTCGTGTCCACGCTCGAGCCCGAGAGCGACTACTACAACCAGGGTATCGTCGACATGTCGTGGAAGTACGACAAGATGTTCGTCATCCGCCCCCAGTTCTTCATCCCCCTCATCGGCCTTCTGCGCGGTGCCGGCAACAACGCCATCCGCTACAAGGCCGAGCTCGCCGAGATGCGCCGCCAGAACCTCGACGTCACGCATTTCGAGGAGGCGCTCATCAGCTTTCAAGACAGGTTCGGCAAGGATTACGAGCGTGCCGGCAAGCGCTATGCCGAGGCCATCGAGAGCATCGATAAGGCCATCTCCGATCTTCAGCGCACAAAGGACAAGCTCGCCGCCTCGGAGAACGCACTGCGGCTGGCGAACGACAAGGCGCAGGGCCTCACCATCCGCAAGCTCACCCGCAAAAACCCCACCATGAAGGCCCTGCTCGCCGAGGCGCGCGAGAACGCCGAGACGCCCCGGGAGGGCGAGAGCGGTTAGAGCGCTCGCAGGCGCTGGCTGAGCGATCCTTCGCGGCCGATGAACGCTCGTGTTCGCTCTGGTTGACATATACCCCTAGGGGGTATATTCTCTTCATCAAGACAAACGATGAGGAGAGAACATGACCAACGAGACCTGCTGCCAGATGAAGCACACGCCGCGCTCCGAGGAGCTCAAGCGCGATGTCACGCGCCGCATCAACCGCGCCGTGGGCCAGCTCAACGCCATCCGAGAGATGGTGGAAGGCGATCGCTATTGCGGAGACGTGCTGGTGCAGCTCGCTGCGGTGGAGAGCGCGGTCAAGGCCGTCTCGCGCGAGATCATGCAGGACCACCTCGAGACCTGCGTGGTGGAGCGCGTGCAGGCAGGCGACGTCGCCGCCGTCGACGAGGTCATGCAGCTCTTCAAGCGGTTCATGTGAGGTGCACGCAATGAAGGAGACGTTCGATATCACGGGCATGACCTGTGCGGCCTGCTCGGCGCGCGTGGGCAAGGCCGCCTGCGGGGTCGCGGGCGTGGATGAAGCCAACGTCAATCTGCTCAAGAATTCGATGGAGCTCGTCTTCGACGGCACGGACGAGACCCGCTCCCGGGTGATCTCGGCCATCGAGCGCGCCGGATACGGGGCCGTTTCACGCGCGCAGGCGAGCGGCTCGGGAGCGGTCGGCGCCTCTGCCGCCGCCAACGACCCCTCCGCCATCGCGAAGGCCGCCATCGAGGAGAAGCGTCGCCAGCTCATCGTTTCGGCGATCTTCTCGGTGCCGCTGTTCTACGCGGCCATGGGGCCCATGTTCGGCTGGCCGCAGCCCGCCGTGCTCGCGGGGCACGGGGGCATGATGGCTGCGGCGCTCACGCAGCTGCTCCTCTGCATCCCCATCCTCTTCGTCAACCGCCGCTACTTCATCAACGGCTTCAAAGCGCTCTTCCATGCGGCGCCCAACATGGACTCGCTCATCGCGCTGGGCTCCGCAGCATCTGCCGCATGGAGCATCGCGGGCCTGTATCGCATGGCCGTCTCGCTCGGACACGGCGATTTCGAGACCGCGCATGCGGCCTTCCATAACCTGTACTTCGATTCTGCGGGCATGATCTTGACCCTCATCACGCTGGGCAAGTTCTTCGAGGCCCGCGCCAAGGGCCGCACCACGGGAGCCGTCACCGCGCTCATGGATCTCGCGCCCAAGACGGCCACGGTCGTGCGCGATGGCGCGGAGCAGGTCATTCCCACCGAGCAGGTGCGCGCAGGCGATCGCGTGGTGGTGCGTGCCGGCGAGTCGGTGCCGGTCGACGGCATCGTGGTCGAGGGCGCCGCCGCCATCGACGAGAGCGCCATCACGGGCGAGCCGGTTCCGGTTGAGAAGACCGTCGGCTCGCGGGTCACCGGCGCCACCGTCTCCATGCGCGGATGGTTCGCCATGGAGGCGACGGCGGTGGGCGAGGACACCACGCTCGCCGGCATCATCCGCCTCGTGGATGAGGCCACGGGCTCCAAGGCCCCCATCGAGCGCCAGGCCGACCGCATCGCCGGCGTGTTCGTGCCCGTGGTCATCGCCATTGCGCTCGCGACCTTCATCGTCTGGGTCCTCGTCGCACGCGACTTCGCCACGGCGCTCACGCATGCCGTGAGCGTGCTCGTGATCAGCTGCCCGTGCGCGCTCGGGCTCGCCACGCCCACGGCCATCATGGTGGGCACGGGTCGCGGTGCCGCCAACGGCATCCTCATCAAGAGCGCCGAGTCGCTCGAGACGGCATGCTCGGTGGGCACGGTCGTGCTCGATAAAACCGGCACCATCACCGAGGGCGCCCCCCGCGTGACCGATGTGCTCGTGGCCGATGGCGCCACGCGTGCAGAGCTCATGCGCACGGCTGCCGCGCTCGAGCGCAAGAGCGAGCATCCCCTGGCCGCAGCCATCGTCGCGCATGCGGATGCCGCGGCTCCTGCCTGCGATGCCTCCGTGCGCGTGGAGGGGTTCGGACAGGTTGAGGGTGCAGGGCTCGTGGCCATCGTGGACGATCGCGAGGCCTTGGCGGGCAACGCGCGCCTCATGGCCGAAGGCGGCGTGGATATCGCCGAGCTCGAAGATGCCGCCGCGCGGTGCGCAGACCAGGCCAAGACCCCGCTCTTCTTCGCGCTCGACGGCAAGCTGCTCGGCCTTATCGCCGTGGCGGATCCCGCCAAGGAGACGAGCGCCGCCGCCATCGCGCATCTGCACGGCCTGGGCGTGCGCACCGTCATGCTCACCGGCGATGCCGAGCGCACGGCGCGTGCCATTGCGAGCGAGGTGGGCGTTGACGAGGTGGTCGCAGGCGTGCTGCCCAGCCAGAAGGAGGAGAAGATCCGCGCGCTCCAGCTGGACGGCACGCGGGTTGCCATGGTGGGCGACGGCATCAACGACGCCCCGGCGCTCGCTCGCGCCGATGTGGGCATCGCCATCGGCGCCGGCACCGATATCGCCATGGAGTCCGCCGACATCGTGCTCATGCGCAGCGATCTTTCCGACGTCGCGGGCGCGCTCGAGCTCTCGCGCGCAACCATGAGGAACATCCGTCAGAACCTCTTCTGGGCGCTGTTCTACAACACCGTCTGCATCCCCGTGGCGGCGGGCGCGCTCGCCCCGCTCGGCATCGCCTTGAACCCCATGATCGGCGCGGCCGCCATGGGATTCTCGAGCGTGTTCGTGGTGACGAACGCGCTGCGCTTGAGGTTCTGGAAACCCGCACCGGCATCAGCGGCGGCGCCTGCCGCCTTGAAGAAGGAGGAAGCCATGAGAAACGTCGAGCTCAAGATCGAGGGCATGCATTGCCAGCACTGCGTCGCCAGCACCAAGGCGGCGCTCGAAGCCGTGCCGGGCGTGCGCAACGTGGAGGTCTCGCTCGAAGAGGGCAGGGCCACGCTCGAGGCCGGCATGACTGCCGGCGATGACAAGCTCGTCGCGGCCGTCGAGGGAGCGGGCTTCAAGGCATCCGTGGCGTAGACGCGCCGCCATGCCGTCCAGCGAATCGTTAAGCCTTTTCCTATAATAGCCGAGGCTTTCTCGGCTCCGGAACGGTAGCGTACTACATACGGAGGGCGTTCTACGATGAGGAGGGGGCATGCTGAGGGTCGCTGTCGTAGACGATGAGGCTTCGGCACGCAGCGAGCTCGTCGCCTTGATCACCCGGTTCTCCAGCGAGAACGGCATGCAGGTCGCCGTGGCGGAGTATGCCGACGGCACGGAGTTCCTCGCAACGGGGGCAGCCGAGGACATCGTGCTGCTCGATATCGATATGGCCGAGGTCAGCGGCATGGATGTCGCCCGCCTTCTGAGGAAGGCGGGCATCGCGTCGGAGATCATCTTCGTGACCAACATGGCCCAGTACGCCATCAAAGGATACGAGGTGCGCGCCCTCGACTTCGTGGTGAAACCAGTGCGCTATGCTTCGTTCGCCATCAAATTCCGCCGCGCCGTCGACATCGCGGCGCGCAAGAACAACTCGCGCATACCTGTGGAGACGCGGAAGGGCCTGCGCTACGTCGACACCTCCGAGATCATCTACATCGAGGTCAAGGGCCATAAACTCATCTTTCATGGGCGCAGGGGAACGTTCGAGGCATGGGGCACGATGAAAGCGGTCAGCACCGTGTTCGAGCCGTTCGGGTTCGCGCTCTGCAACGCATGCTATCTCGTGAACCTCGCGTGCGTGGTGAACGTCGCCCAGGATACGGTGACCGTCGATGGGGGAGACGAGCTCAAGATGAGCCGGGGCCGCAAGCGGGGCTTCATGGACGCGCTGACGCATTCGAACGGGGTCTGACGTGGCTGCGGTCTGGCCGTATATCGAGTGCTTCAGCACCATTCTCGTTGCATGCGAGCTGCTCTTCTGCGTCCCCATGCTCGAGCTCAAGGTCAACAAGGGCGTGGCCGTCGCGGCGGTCGTCGCCTTCCTCACGATCTTCAACTCGCGCGCCATCAACGACGCGTTCGGCGGCGAGGCGGGCTCGGTCACCTACTGGACCATCTCGCTCACCACCGTCGTGATCTTCGCCGCGTCGGTGGTCCTCATCCACCTGCTCTTCTCGTGCACGAAGCGGCTCGCCCTGTTCTATGCGACGGCGGGCTATGCAACCGAGAACCTCATCTTCTACGTTCGAAACGCCGACACGTACTTCTCGCCGTTTCCCCTCGCGGGGCCTGCGCTCTCCCTCGTCAAGCTCGTGCTCTCGCTCCTCATCGCCTACGCGGTCTACGTCCTCCTCGCGAAGCGCTACCCGCGCGGCCACGAGCCCCATGTGAGCGGTCCCTACATGCTCATATTCGTGGTGGTTGCGCTGCTTGTCACCAACGTGCTCAACACGTGGGTGCGCGTGGACGCCATCCAGCGCCCGCCGGTCGCCCTATATGCGATGCTGTGCAACCTCATGCTCCTCCTCATCGAGTTCGATGTGTTCCGTCGCTCGTCCATGGAGCTCGAGCGGCAGATCCTCGAGCAGCTCATGGTGGAGCGCGAGCGCCAGCAGCGTCTCTCGCAGGAAAACGTCGATCTCATCAATATCAAGTGCCACGACCTCAAGCACCAGATCGCGGCGCTGCGCGACATGCCGGCGGGCAGCGAGCGCGACAAGACCATCGGCGAGCTCGAACGGGCGGTGCTCATCTACGGCAGCATGGCCCGCACGGGCAATCCCGCCCTCGATACCGTGCTCACCGAAAAGAGCCTGCTCTGCGAGGGCCGTTCCATCGAATTCACCTGCATGGTCGACGAGGGCTGCCTCGAGGGCATCGGGCCCGTCGATCTCTACACGCTCTTCGGCAACGCCCTCGACAACGCCATCGAGGCCGCCGAACGACTCGACGATCCCGAGGATCGCATGATCAGTCTGCGTGTGGAGCGGCAGGGAGCGTTTACGCGCATCTGCGTCGAGAACACCTGCGCGGGCAGCGTGGCGCTCGTGGGAGGGTTGCCCGCAACGTCCAAGAGCGATGCCGGCTACCATGGGTTCGGCCTCAAGAGCATCCAGATGATCGTCGAGCGCCTGGGAGGCAACATGGTCATAACGCCGCGCGAAGGCCTGTTCACCCTGTCCATCCTGCTTCCCCGCCGCTCCGAACCGGACCCCTCGGAGCAAGTTGCGTACTGAATTGCGCATTCCGTGACAAAATCAAACTGCCCTGCTACGCCTCTTTTTATAATGCGGCCAAGGTTCACGGCCGCATGGCCGACTCAGGGAAGGAAGGGTCCACTATGTCGAGCTCCATGTCACGCAGGAATTTTCTTGCAGCCTCCGCCGCGACCACGGCAATCGCAGCGCTCGCCGCATGTACCGGCGACACTGAACCGCAGGACGGCGGCGGCGGCGAAGCCGCTTCTCCCGAGAACGTCGGCGTCGATTCCGGTTTCGGTTACATGGTGGTCGAGCAGGAAGGCGGCGCGCGCCTGTCCTACTCGCCCGAGAGCGGCCTCGGCCTCATCGAGGACGGCGGCTTCTATTTCAAGGACTTCGAGGGCACGGGCGAGCTCGTGCCGTACGCCGACTGGCGCAAGAGCGCCGAGGAGCGTGCCGAGGACCTGGCGCAGCGCGTCTCCATCGAGCAGATCGCCGGCCTCATGTGCTTCTCGGCCCACCAGCGCGACATCGTCGATGACGATCTCGTGAACGAGGAGCGCAAGGCCTTCCTCGACGGCAACGTACGCGCCGTCCTGAACGCCATGGCCAGCTTCCCCGCGTTCAAGCAGGCGATGTTCTCCAACGCCATGCAGGCCTACGTCGAGAGCTCCGCGAACAAAATCCCCATCAACTTCTCCTCCGATCCGCGCAACGGCAGGAACTGCACCGACTGGCCGGGCAACCTCGGCCTCGCCGCCACCTTCGATCCCGAGATCGCCAAGCAGGCGGGCGCCGGTATCGCCAAGGAGATGCGCGAGATGGGCGTCGCCACGTTCTTGGGTCCCCAGACCGATATCTCCACCGACCCGCGCTGGGCGCGCTTCAACGGCACCTTCGGCGAGGATCCCGCCCTGTCGCGCGACATGTGCCGCGCCCTCATCGACGGCCTGCAGTCCACGGTGGGGGAGAACGGCGAGGATCTGGGCTGGGGCACCGGCTCGCTCGTTTCGATGGTCAAGCACTGGCCGGCCGAGGGCGCGGGCGAGGGCGGTCGCGAGGGCCACACCGACGGCGGCAAATTCGCCGTCTATCCCAACGACAACTTCGAGGCCCTCATGATCCCCTTCGTGGACGGCGCCTTCAATCTCGACGGCAAGACCGGCTCGGCCGGTACCATCATGACCTCCTACACCATCGCCTACAGCGATGACGAGGAGTACGGTGAGCTCGTGGGTTCGGGCTTCAGCCGCTATAAGGTCACCGACCTGCTGCGCAACCGCTTCGGGTTCGAGGGTGCCGCCTGCACCGACTGGGCGGTCCTCAACGATCCCGACGAGGGCATCTGGACCTGCTGGGGTCTCGAGGACACCGGCGTCTGGAATCCCGCCAAGCGCGCTTCGAAGGCGGTCGAGGTGGGCGTCGACCAGATGGGCGGCTGCAACGATCCCCAGCTGCTCATGAGCGCCTACGAGGACATGAAGGCAGAGCTGGGCGAGGAGCAGGCCGAGGCCAACTTCCGCGCCTCCGCCAAGCGCCTGCTGTTGGGCTACTTCAACACCGGCCTGTTCGAGGATCCCTACGTCGACGTGGACGCTGCGCGCTCCGATATCGACAAGGGCATCGAGGAGACCATCGCGGCAGCGCTGGATGCCCAGGTCAAGGGCATCGTCATGCTCAAGAACCACGATGGTGTCATCAAGGCCGCCGAAGGCGAAGCCAAGCCCAAGGTCTACGTTCCCATGCGTTACACCGCCGCTGCCAGGACCGCATCGGCCATGGGCGTCGCCAACTGGAACGACAGCCCCGCCAGCTGCGAGCTTCCGCTGACCCAGGGCACGCTCGAGAAGTACTTCGAGGTCGTCACCGACACCCTCGCCGAAACCCTGACCGGCGAAGCCGATGCCGACGGCAACCCCACGCCCGCGCTCGAGGATCTCACGCGCCTTACCGCCGCCGACCTCGCCGACTGCGCCTGCGTGCTCGTGTGCGCCGCCGCGCCCGCGAACGCCTCCTCGCGTCGAGGCCAGGACGAGAACGGCGAGTTCATTCCCCTGTCCGTGCAGTACCGCCCCTACACCGCCGACAGCGAGTTCGTGCGCGAGACCTCCATCGCCGGCGATCTTCTGCCCGATGGCACCCGCGAGAACCGCTCCTACTTCGGCAAATCCTCCATGGTCAACAACGAGGCCCAGCTCGATCAGATCCTCGATGCTGCAGCGCTCGCCAAGGAGGCGGGGATCCCCTGCATCGTCATCCTCGACATCACCCAGCCGATGTGCGTTCA
>JAWRJQ010000039.1:0-10636 GCA_040307385.1 Atopobiaceae bacterium | reverse complement strand
TCGGACCCGATAGGGCCCGCGCCTTTCTCATGCCCGTACGAGCGCGCCGCGGCGGCGCGTCGCCTCCGTTTTGCTCGTGGCAATGCCGTGATGATTCTCTCCATCAGGATCATTGACCGTATAATGAGCATGTATGTGTATGTAAGGAGGCACTATGGGTATTCGCTCCCGCAGAGCTCGTTCACACTCCAAAACCCATGCGGTGGGCTTCGGCATCGCCGGTTTCGTCGGTTTTCTCGCCATGCTCGCCGTGGCAG
Organism: Atopobiaceae bacterium; assembly: GCA_040307385.1. Taxonomy (GTDB): domain Bacteria; phylum Actinomycetota; class Coriobacteriia; order Coriobacteriales; family Atopobiaceae; genus RUG721. The sequence goes on along the minus strand of JAWRJQ010000039.1, from coordinate 10,379 downwards.
GAGCGCTTTCGCTGTCCACGATCGTCCAGGGATGGCTCGAGGACCTGCCCGACTACACGTCGGCCGAGGCGTATCTCGTCGCGGAGCCAACGCGCATCTACGACAGCAACGGCACGCAGATCGCCGAGTACTACCTGCAGCAGCGGCGCTCCATCGGCCTCGACGAGGTTTCCCAATACGTCATCGACGGCACGATCGACACCGAGGATCATCGCTTCTACACCCATAACGGCATCGACCCGCAAGGCATCATCCGCGCGGTGTTCGCGCAGCTCGCAGGCCGATCCGAGGGCGCGTCCACCATTACCCAGCAGCTGGTGAGAAACACCGTCCTCTCGGCCGAGCAGTTCGATTACACCGCCAAGCGCAAGGTGCGCGAGGCGTACATCGCGCTTCAGATGGAGAAGATGTTCACCAAGGACCAGATCCTGAACATGTACCTCAACACCATCTATTACGGCAACGGCGCCTATGGAATCGAGGCGGCTGCGGTCACCTATTTCAACGTGCATGCGAGCGAGCTCACGCTCGCCCAGGCGGCGCTGCTCGTGGGTCTGCCCCAGTCGCCGTCCACCTACGACCCCACGGTCAATCCCGACCTCGCCGTCAGACGACGCAACATCGTCCTCGACCGCATGCTGCGCGAGGGCGATATCACCCAAGAGGAATACGATGCGGCAACGCAGGAGGAGCTGGAGCTCAACGCCGGATCGCTCGGCAACCCGGTGGGCACCTATCCGTATTTCACCGACTACGTACGCGAGCTGCTGCTGGAGGACTTCGATGAGGCGACCATCCTCCAGGGCGGCCTCAAGGTATACACCACCATCGACCCCGATATCCAGCGCGAGGCGGAGATCGCGGTCACCGAGCGCCTCAACATGGATGACAACCTGTCGCTGACGAGCGCGCTCGTGTGCATCGAGAACAGCAACGGCTACGTGCGCGCCATGGTGGGCGGACGCGACTACGACCTCAGCGAGTTCAACGCGGCGACGGCCGCGCGCCGCCAGTGCGGATCCACCTTCAAGGTGTACACGCTCGTCGCCGCGCTGCGCGCGGGCATGAACCCCGACATCACGCTCACCTGCACGTCTCCCATGCAGATCACGCCCACCTGGCTGGTTCAGAATCACTCGAACTCCAACTACGGCACCCGTTCGCTCAGAAGCGCCATGTGGATTTCCTCCAATACCGGCCTGGCGCAGGTCGCCGAGGCCATCGGCGCGGAGAAGATCATCGAGACATGCCGCCTCATGGGCATCGACGTCGATCTGCCCGCATACCTGTCCATCTCGCTCGGATCGGTGGGCGTGCCGCCCATTCAGATGGCCGAGGGCTTCTCGGTGCTCGCCACCGGCGGCTATCACCGCGATCCGTGCTGCATCACGCGGATCGAAGATCGCAACGGCAATGTGATCTACGAGCACAAGGACAATCCTGAGAAGGTGCTCGAGGATGGCGTGGCCGAGGCGGCGACCGACGTTCTCAAGGGCGTGGTGACGTCCTCCGGAACGGGCTGGGTCATCGCCAACATGTACAATGCGAACGCCCCGCTCGCCGGCAAGACAGGCACGTCGGATGGGGCTACCGACCTCTGGTTCGTGGGCTACACCCCGCAGTACACCACCGCAGTGTGGTCGGGAATGCTCGAGAGCCGCGAGACCGTCTACTTCCAGGGCGCCTTCGGCGAGACCGAGCTCCTTCCCCAGCCCATCTTCTCCAACTTCATGAATGCCATCCTTGCAGGCGTGGAGTGGCAGGACTTCCCCGATAGCGGCATCCGACCCGCGTATCTCCCCAACACGTCGTGGAGGTTCGTGGGCACCTCGGCCGCGGCAAACGATCCCGAACTCGCGAAGAAGGAGGCCGAGGAAGAGGCTAAGAAGCAGGAAGAGGAAGAGAAGAGGCGCGAGGCCGAGGAGAAGCTTAGGGAAGAGGAAGCCCGTCAGCAGGCCGCTGAAGAGGCGGCTCAGCAGCAGCAACAGCAGCAACAACAGCAGCAAACCGACAACTCCGGCGGAGGCGGGGGCGACACCGGCGGCGGAGATGGCTCCGGCGGAGGCGGGGGCGACACCGGCGGCGGAGATGACTCCGGCGGGGGCGGGGGCGACACCGGCGGTGGAGATGACTCCGGCGGGGGCGGGGGCGACACCGGCGGTGGAGAAGAAGGCGGCGGATAGCCTTCACACGCACAGCGCATCGGCGACGGGGCTCCTACGGGAGCCCCGTCTTTCCATGCTCGCACGAAGAGGCCGCCCGTCTTCCGCATGTCCCGTCGATGTATCGGCAGGGCGGCGGGGAGCCGATGGAACGGACTCGCTCTGATGACGGACGGCACGGACGCCGCTCGTGAACACAAAATGCCTGAAATGCTGCACAGTTTAGGCTGCGGGGCACGTATCGCTCTGACAGATTGCATAATACCGCCGTCTAAGCATCGAATATGCATAAAACTGCGTTCCCGGACGGCTTCACGTCGAGGGTCTGCAGCATTAAAAGCATTTTTGGTACACGGACCTCCGAAAGGCGGCTCTCTCGCAGCGGAATCGGCGGCGTCCATCAGGCCCGCATGCGCCTCACCAGATAGCAGCGGTGGATGCGGGGGGTGCGCTCGAAGTCGTGCGGGATGGTGCGGGCGGTGATGTCCTCCATCTCAACGCCCGCGCGGGCGAGCGTGCCAACATCCGGCTTGAAGCTGCGCAGATTGCATGAGAACACGCACACGCCCCCCTCCGCAAGCAGGCGCGAGACGCCGATGAGCAGCTCCGCATGATCGCGCTGCACGTCGAACGAGCTTTTGCGCATGCGCGCCGAATTGGAGAAAGTGGGCACATCGCAGAATACGAGTTCGTAACGGGACGCCCCGCGTGCGTGGCGCTGCTCGTCCACCCATGCGATCACGTCGGCCTGCACGAAGCGGTGCGCATCCCCGGTGAATCCGTTGCGCTCCATGTTGCGGCGCGCCCAGTCGAGCGAGGGCCGCGAGAGATCCACCGTGGTGGTCTCGTGCGCTCCCCCATCGGCCGCATAGCAGGTGGCGGTGCCCGTGTAGGCGAAGAGGTTCAAGAAGCGTTTGGGTGCGGGAGCCTGTTTCATCATCTCGCGCAGCTCGGAGCGCGTGATGCGATGGTCGAGGAAGATACCGCAATCCAAGCGCCGCCCGAAGTCAACCTCAAAGGCGAGGCCGCCCTCGTCGACGATGCGCACGGCATGCGAGTCGGACGATCCCTCATCGGCGTACTGGGATCCCCCGCGGGCGCGAGAGCGGGTGCGCAGGCTCACATTGCGTGCATCGACGCCGCAGATGGTCGGGGCGAGCGCGACGACATCGAAGAGGCGCTTGCGGGCCAGATCGCGATCGACCGATGCGGGAGGCGCGTATTCCGCAATGGAGAGCCAAGGGTTCCGGTCTCCTTCAAGGGAGCCGTACAGCTCGATCGCGACGGCGTAGTCGGGCAGGTCCGCGTCGTAGACGCGGTAGCAGGAAACGTCCTCGCGCGCCGCCCACTTCCTGCGCTCGCGGGCAACCTTGGCGAGACGGGCGGCGAACTGATCGGATGCGGCAACCGACACCGCGATCTCGTGTGCCGACCCATCGGGGGCCGTGCAGGAAACGCGCGGGCGTGGAAAAACGGATCCCGCCTCGATCAGCTCCATGCACGCATCGGAGCGACCGAGCAGCAGATGCCGCTCTTCGAGCACGGGGGCGCCGAAGGCTGGAGCCAAACCCTTGCGCGAGAACAGCGCGACGCGACATGATGCGGGACTTGCGAGCAGCGCCTGCTCCGCACGGTCGATGAGGGCGATCTCCTGCGCTGCGGCATCCTCGAAAACCCACGACGTGTCGATGACGAGCGCCCCCGCTTCGCCGAGATCGGCAGGACCGGCAGATGAGACTTCGGTGACGAGCCCGAGCTCGCGCATGCGCGCGCGGACGAGCGAGATGCCCGCACCCCGCTCGCCGAGCACGAGGATCCGCGCCGACGGCTCGATGCGCTCGGCACGGGCCGAGGCGATGAGCCGTTGGGCGGCAGCGCCATCGAAGCGCAGCCACGCCTCGCATCCGAAGCCCCTGCGCAGCAGGCCGGGCGCAACGTGCTCTGCAACGAGCGCGGCCTCGCATGCGAGCGCCTCGCCATGCGTGAGCACGGCGAGCGGCGCGGCTCCCTCCCAGCCGCACTGCCGGATCAGCGCGGCGGCATAGTCGCTCCTGATGCCCGTCTGCCGGGACGATCCCCACCCGCGCGAGAAGAGCGGCTGCGCCCCCGACAGCACGATGCCCACGGCGGCGCGTGCATCGCGGATGCGCACCGAAACCACCGTCTCGGGGCGTGTGCGGTCAACGAAGGGACGGACCCCTCTGCGCGCATAGATGCGGTCGACGATGGCGTCTTTGGCGCGCTCGGCGATGAACTGCGTGTTCTTGAGCTGGACGTTGGTGCCGTGGGCATCCACCATGAAGCTGGTGCGCGGCGCAAGCTCATCCTCCCACGCCATGCGGCCGAGCGATGCATAGAGCCGATCGGAATCCTCGGCATCCACATGCGCGAGCACGGCTATCACGCGCGAGGCGAGCCGCGAGCGCAGACACACCGACAGGCCGGTTTCGAGTTCTCCCGTAAACGCCACCTGACCGCGCAGGGGACGCACGCCGCAGACGCCGAGGGATCTGAGCTCTGCTGCGAGCAGATCCTCGAAGCGGGCAGGGCATGTTGCTGTGAATTCCACGTGCCACCTCCATCATGTGCATCATCCATCATACGTTGACGCGCCGCGCCGTGCTCGTCTCGACTAAGATAAGGAACGTGAACGCACACGTGGAAGAAAGGTCGTGCCATGGCGGATGAGACAGCCACCAAAAAGGAAGAGAAGCCTGCGTTTTTGAGCGTGCCTGCCGAGCGGGCCGCAGAGGTTCCCGCAACCGCGCGGGCGACGCTCGTCTGGAAGGGGGCGGACGGCGCGGAGCTCCGCTACACCGCAACCGCCGGCCACGTGGAGGTGCGCGACGATGCCGGCACCCTCATGGGCATGATGTTCGCGCTCGCCTACACGGTCGTCGATGCCGACGGCGCAGCCGATCCCGCGCGCCCCGTCACCTTCGCCTACAACGGCGGCCCCGGCTCCGCCTCGGTACCCATCAACTTCGGAGGCATCGGTCCCAAGCGCGTCGCGACCGACGGAACCAAGCACGTGCGCGCCGACGCCCCGCTCGAGGACAACCCCGCAACCCTGCTGCGCGACAGCGATCTCGTCTTCCTCGATGCGCTCGGCACCGGCTGGTCGCGCCTCGCCGAAGATGCCGACGCCGCGGCCATCTTCGGCATCGACGGCGATGCCGACGCCTTCGCGAGGGCCATCTGCTCATGGCTCGAAGCGAACGGGCGCTGGTCGAGCCCCGTCTACCTCTTCGGCGAATCCTACGGCACGGTACGCAATGCCGTCCTCATGCGCGTGCTCGGCGAGCGGTCGGTGCATCTCACCGGCGTGGTGATGCTCTCCGCGCTCTTCGACCTCGCGCAGATCCTACCGGGAAGCGACACCTACTACCTCGGCATGATGCCCACGTTCGCGGCGGCTGCGCAGTTCTTCGGCAAGGCAGGCGCGGGCGTGGACGAGGATGCATGGTTCGATCGCGCGATGGCCTGGACCGAGGACGTGTACGCGCCGGCGCTGCTGCGCGGCGACCGCTTAGGCGATGAGCGCGAGCGCTCGGTGGCGGAGGAGCTCTCGACCTTCATCGGCCTCCCCGCCGACTACATCCTTGAGCACCGTCTCCGCGTGGGCCTCGGCGATTTCCGTTCGGAGCTGCTGCGCGCCGAGAAGCGCGTGTGCGGCCGCTTCGACATGCGCTTCACATCCGATACCCCCTCGCCCGTCCAGGATTCCTCCTTCATGCACGGCGAGGATGCCTCGGACGATGCCGTCTGCCCGCCATGGGTCATGGCGCTGCGCACATTCTGCACGAACACGCTCGGCTATCATGGGCCTGCGGTCTATCTCGACGGCAATTACGAGAAGGTCAACAAGAGCTGGAACTGGCGCCATCAGGAGCCCGGCACCGGCTGGCCTGCCGACACGCCCAACGTGGCCGTCGACATCGCAACGGCCCTGCGCCGCAACCCCACGTGCAAGCTCGCCATCATCGGCGGGCGCTTCGATGCCGCAACCACCTACTGGAACGTGGTCCACGACATGAGCCGCCAGTTCCTCTCGCCCGAACTCAAGGAGAGGATCCGCTGGTATCGCTACGGATGCGGCCACATGGCCTACGTGGACGTGCCCACGCTCCATGCGATGGGAGCCGATCTGCACGCATTCTACGAGATGCGCTAGGATACCGGTCCCGCACGGCGCCGGGGCGCCCTGCCGCCCATCGCTTTTCTCGGCTTCCACACCGTCATCGAGCCGAGATGGAGCCGAGATTCGGATAGCATGGAACACAGGTATGGACAGGTGCGGGCGGACGGCCCGCTCGGATGAAGGGACGCTCACTATGGACAGCGCAATCCAGGCGAAGGTCGATCTCTGGGCAGAGAAGGTTGCGATTCCCGACCTCAAGGAGGAGCTCGACGCCCTTATCGCCGCCGACGATGAAGACAAGCTCTTCGATGCCTTCTACCGCAGCCTCGAGTTCGGCACCGCAGGTCTGCGCGGAACGCTCGGTGTGGGCACCAACCGCATGAACGAGTATGTCGTGGCCCAGGCCACCAAGGGCGTCGCCGACTACCTCAACGCCCACTACGACAACCCCACGCTCGCCCTCGCGCGCGATTCGCGCCTCAAGGGCGAGGAGTTCCAGAAGGTGGCCGCCGGCGTGCTCGCGGCGAACGGCGTGCACGTATACGTGTATCCGCGCATCGAGCCCGTCCCCACGCTGTCGTTTGCAGTGCGCTATCTCCATGCCTCGGCGGGCATCGTGCTCACGGCCTCCCACAACCCCGCACCCTACAATGGCTACAAGGTCTACAACGACAACGGCGGACAGATCGCCAACGAGGCCGCCGATGAGATCAGCGCCAACATCGCCAAGGTCGACCCGTTCGAGGTCGAGATCATGGACTTCGACGAGGCCATCGCGGCAGGGCTCGTGGAGTGGACTCCCGAGGAGGTGCTCGATTCCTTCATCGAGAACGTCAAGAAGGTCTCCGTGCCCGGGTTCACCGCAGCCGACGGCTACAAGGTGGTCTACACCCCGCTCAACGGCACCGGAATCGAGTGCGTGACGCGCATCCTCGAGGAGATCGGCGTGACCGATGTCGCGATCGTCCCCGAGCAGGCCGAACCCGACGGCCACTTCCCCACCTGCAGCTACCCCAACCCCGAGTTCCGCGAGGCGCTCGAACTGGCCCTCAAGCTCGCCGAGGAAGTCAAGCCCAACCTGGTCGTGGCCACCGACCCCGACGCCGACCGCATGGGCGCCGCCATCCCGCACAACGGCGATTACGTGCTCATCTCCGGCAACGAGATGGGCGTCCTCATGATGGACTGGCTCGCCCAGCAGGCTGAGAAGAACGGCGAGAACGTGGCCGAGAAGGTCGCCGTCACCACGATCGTCTCGTCCTCCATGCCCGACGCGCTCGCCGAGAAGTGGGGCTTCGAGGTGCGTCGCGTGCTGACCGGCTTCAAGTACATCGGCGACCAGATCGACCAGCTCAAAGATGCCGGCGAGGAGAACCGTTTCCTCATGGGCTACGAGGAGTCCTACGGATACCTCGTGGGCACGCACGCACGCGACAAGGACGCCATCGTGGCGACGATGATCTGCGTCGAGATGGCCTCCGATTACGCAGCACGCGGCATAGATCTCTATGAGGCCATGGAGGAGCTGTACCGGGAGCACGGCTACTACCTCAACGGCACCGTCAACGCCAGCTTCCCGGGCGCTGCGGGCGCCGAGAAGATGGCCACCATCATGGCGGGCCTGCGCGACAATCCGCTTGCCGAGATCGCCGGATACGCGGTCACCGGCATCACTGACTTCAAGCCGGGCGTGGAGATGGCGCGCGTGGGCGGCCTGCAGAAGGAGGCGGCGCAGATGCTGCCGGGCACCAACGTGATCGAGTACCGCCTCGAGGGCGGCAACAAGGTCATCTTCCGCCCCTCCGGAACCGAGCCCAAGGTGAAGGCCTACCTCTTCAGCGTGGGAGCCACGCGCGAGGAGTCCGAGGCCGTGCGCGCCAAGCTCGAGGAGGCCAGCAGGGCCATCCTCAGCTAGCATAAGGTGCCGAACGACCTGTCCATTCGACGCATCGGTACCCTATTATGGGCAGGTTAATTATCTTGACAATGTCCGCCTTATGACAGGAACCGGGCTTAAAATACCGGCCGGACGATCAGATCGATTGATAAAGAAAGGTTCCACCATGTCAGATGAGATCAAAGACGAGCTTGCCGAGAAGGCCGAAACCTTGAAGGAGGGAGCGGTCAGCGCCCTCAACGATGTCCGCGAGGAGGCACAGGAGGTCGCCCAGGAGGCTCAGGCGGCCTTCACCGGCCAGACGCTCGACTCGGCCTCCGTCGTGGGCGGTGCAGGATATAGGGCCGACAACAAGACGAGCAGCCCCATGGGCATCGCCTCCCTCGTGCTGGGCATCATCTCCATCCTCGCGGTCTTCATCAGGCTCAGCCCCCTTGTCGGCCTCGTCCTGGGCATCGTGGGCGTCGTCCTTGGCGCCATGGCCCGCAAGGAGTCCCAGACCGGCATCGCCACCGGCGGCTTCGTGTGCAGCATCATCGGCATCGTCATCAACGCCATCTTCTTCGTCTGCGCCCTGATGGCCCTCGGCACCCTGTACACCATAGCCACTTCGTCCTAGTCGAGGATACGTGCAGCCCGAGGTCATCGTATTCGAGCTCGCCATCCCCACCTACTGGCTCTGTGCCATCGCAGGCTTGCTTGCATGCTCTGCGGTGGCACGCTTCCGTTTTCGGCGCTTCCGCAAGCTCGCGAGCGTGGATGCGACGAACGCGGCGGGTCTGATGCTCGCCGGGCTCATCGTCGGGGCCCGGCTTCTCGCCATCGCAACCCTTGTCCCCATAGCCGTGGAGCACTGGGGCGTGCTCTCACATGACCCGAGCCGCCTGCTCGCGCTCTTCTCCAACGGTATGGTCTTCTACGGAGGGCTCTTCGGGTCCTTGGCCGCCCTCGCGCTCTATGCGCGCCGCTACGGCCTCGATCTGAACCTTATGCTCGACTTCTTCGTCCCGCTCTTCCCCCTCTTCCATGCGTTCGGGCGCGTGGGATGCTTCCTCAACGGATGCTGCTATGGACGGGAATGCGCGCATTGGGGAATCGCCTTCGCATCGAGCGCCTCCGCGCCCGCAGGCGTTCCCCTCTTCCCCATCCAGCTGGTCTGCGCGGCTCTCAACCTCGCGCTTTTCGCATGGACCGCGCGCTACGAGCGGGGGCACCGCGGAGACGGAACGAGCATCTATGCGTACCTCGCCCCCTATGCCGCAGGCCGCCTCATCATCGAGTTCTTCCGGGGCGACGGCGTCCGCGGCATCTTCCTCGGGCTCTCGAGCTCGCAATGGATCAGCATCGCGGTGCTTGCCTGCCTCATCCTGAAGGTGTCGAGCAACCTGTCCACTCGACGCATCCGGCGCCCCTAATCCACGCTCTTCAGGCTCTCCACCATGTCGATGCTGCGCAGCTTGGGCGCGATGGCGGCCATCACGATGAACGAGAACGCCAACGTCATGCCAAAGGAGATGAGGAAGCTGGACAGGTGGATGTCGCGCCCGAACATCACGGCATCCACCTCGGCCGTCGTGACCACGAACCCCTCCATGGCCACGCCGAGCGCCAGCCCCGCGAGCGCCCCCACGATCACGAGCAGAAGCGTCTCCCGGAAGAGGTAGCCGGCCACCTCGCGGCGGTTGAAGCCGAGCACCTTGAGGCTCGCGATCTCGCGCGTACGCTCGATGAGCTGGATGTTGATGAGGTTGTAGAGCACGATGAACGCAAGCGCCGCCGCAGCTGCCACGAGCACGACCACGATGAGGTTCACCGAACGCAGGCTCTTGCGGTAGGCATCGATCGTTTCCGTATTGAAGATGACCGTGGACACATCGTCGCGCTCCCCGAGCGCCGCCGACACGTCGAGGCGCGTCTGCTCGTCGGGCGCAACGCGGACGAGCAGGGAGTCGGGCTGGCAGGCACGCCCCGTCGCCTCCTCCCACGCAGCCGCGCCCACGAAGAGGTAATGGTAGACGTAGTTCTCGCAGATGCCCGTGACGACGAGCTCGTATCCTGCGCCCGTCGCGTTGCCGATCTCGTCCTGATCGTAGACGACGACCGTATCGCCCACGCCGATGCCGAGACGCCGGGCGATCTTCTCCGTGAGGATGACGGCATGGGCATCGAGCTCGATCGC
>JAWRJQ010000038.1:0-5378 GCA_040307385.1 Atopobiaceae bacterium | reverse complement strand
GCGCCTCTTGCGCCGCGCCACCTCCGAAACGTTCACCTTCGCCGTCGCCGAGCTGACGAGGATCGTGACGGGCTCGTTCGGATGCTCCTCAAGCGCGTCGTATGCCATCATGGCCGGCTCGGGGCACGAAAGACCGCGTGCATCTACGGTATGCATATTCAACCTTCTTTCCAAGGGCGGACCTCCGCCCTTCTCCTGATGCCGCGCTGCTAGGCGGCGGCCTTCTTCTTGCTGCGCAGGTTGACAGCTGCGATGACGAACAGCACGACGATGGCGGCGATCAGCACGATCTGGCCGGCAGGGGAGGGGCCGCCGAGAACGGCTTCCTTGTCGGCGGTCGCAGCTGCGGCTGCAGCGGAGGCCAGGCCGAAGTTGTGGGCGAACGCAGCGCCGACGAGCATGCCCAGGAACGTAACGGCGGAATCGCTGGAACCCTGGCCGGCGAGGATCATCTGGCGAAGTGGGCAGCCGCCTGCGAGCACGCCGGCGAAACCGACGGCGTACATGCCCAGGATGTTCCAGATGTGCTGGGAATGGGAGATGGGCTGGCCGTCGAAACCAAGATTGAAGTTGCCGGTCGCCAGGTTGTAGATCAGCATGCTGATGAAGATGCCGCAGATGGGCACCAGCAGCGAGAAATCCTTCATGAGGAACAGGTTGCGGATGCCGCCGACGAAGCATATGCGGGTCCTCTGGGCAATGGCGCCGATCACGAGGGCAACGCAGAGGGCGACGAGCACCGGGGCGTGCATGGATCCGGGACCCTGCTCGCTCATGGCGTATGCGCCGGTTGCGAGGCCGATGATGAGCAGCGCGACCAACACGACGGGCAGCACGGCACCGGCAGCCTTGTTGGTGTCGGATTCGCGGCCGAGGGAGAATCCCTTCTTGAGGAACAGCGCGCCCGTGATGGCGCCGGCGACGATGCCGATGAGCGCCATCACCGCGTTAAGGTCGCCCGCGCTCAGACGGATGACCATGCGCAGGGGGCAGCCGAGGAACACGAGGGAGCCGAGCATCATGATGAAGCCCAGCACGAAACGGATCATGGGAGACGAGCCGGCGGTTGAGCGGTACTCCTTGGTCGCCACGGCGATGACGAACGACCCGACGATGAAGCCCACGATCTCGGGCCTGAAATACTGGACGGGAGCGGCCGTGTGCAGGTACAGAGACCCCGCGATGTCGCGGATGAAGCACGCCGCGCAAATCGCCATGTTCGCCGGATTGCCCGTCAATGCGAGCACCGCGGTCAACCCGCCGATGACCAAACCGAAAATGAGAAGACCTTGCTTTGAATTGATGAACTCCATATCAACCTTCTTTTGAGATAGCTTGGCGCAGAAGACAAGCTCAACCGAACGCCGCCAGCAGTTGACGGATGCAGAATCCGCTGCAACGAAGCGACGGCGTGAGCCGACTGTGCGCGCGTCAAGCCCCACAAGGCAGAAGAGGGTCTTGGCAGGCGCAGTACCACGTGCATTCGTCGGAGTTCCCGAACAGCAGAGATCGGAACCGCCTCGACGCATTAACCATAGCATGAAGATTTCATGAACTCCATGCTAGTGCGCGATAAGCCGCTGAGCGAGCGCGTTCCAGGAAAGATTCGTTACGTCGCACGGCGCGCTCTCGCTGTCGAGCGCCTCCTCGACGGCCGCGGAAAGGCTGTTCACGAAGCGGTCCCTGGATTCGTCCGAAGCGATGCGCCAGGTGCCGTCCTGCACGAGCTGCGGGAGCTCTGCGAACCAGACCGGCGCGTGGGGAACAGAGCGGTCGAACCAGGCGCGAATGCCGGGCAGATCGGTCATGACCACCTTGCAGCCGCAGGCCAGCGCTTCAACGCTCACGAGCGGAAGCCCCTCGGAAAACGAGGGCAGCACGAACACGTCCGAACGCTGGTATCTGGTACGAACCTGCTCCTGATCCAGCTGTCCGGAGAAGGTCGTCGGCACACGGCACGCTTTCGCCCGCGCGACGATCTCATCGCGCTCGCCAACGTCGCTATAGCCTCCCACCAGCTCGAGATGCAGGCCGCGCGCCACGCGCGCATCGAGGCGATCGAGCGCCTCGAACAGCTCCATGAGCCCTTTCTGCTTCCAGAGCTTGCCCACATAGATGAGGCGGCCTCCGGCCGATGGGCGCAGCGCGGGATCGGGCCTGAACAGCCGGTCGTTGAAGCCGACGCCCGACACACGGATCCGCGCAGGATCGATGCCGTGGATTTCCGCGATCTCGCGTGCCTGTCCCTCGTGGAGGGCGAGCACCTCGTCGAGGGATCGCACGGCGCGGTTGACGGCCGCGCGCTCGAGCCCATGCGACTCGTATTGGCGCAGGTCGGTGTTGTGGCATACCCCGCGCACCGAGCAGCGCGCGCGTTCCTCCGGGTGGCGCTCGAACCACGCGATGAGCACGCTGCACACGAGGTACAGATGATGACATATGACGATATCGGGCTTGAACCGCGCGAACACATGGTCGAACGCTGCGCTGAAGGCCGCTTTGAAGCGCGCTGCCATGTCGGGCGTGAGGTCGCGGTAGCGCGTCGAGGGATACGGCATGACGTCCGACATGCCCACCACGGGGAACGGCAGCGCCTCGCTTTCAAAACGGACGGGTTCGAACAGCACGTGTTCGGAAAACGGCGAGGCGTCGTGCGGCCCCACGCCCGCCACGATGGCCTGGTCATGCCCGTGGGCTTCGAGCGCACCCACGGTTTCCCTCAGATACACGCCGCTGCCCGTGCTGTCGGGGCGCTGGGCGCTCACATGGAGGATGTTCATCCGGTCTCCTCTTCGCCTATCGTGCGCACTGCTTTTCCGCAATCATACGATAGCAGCATGCGGCAACCGCCGATGCGCCCTATTCCGCCCAGCGCCTGTTTCCCGTGCGACCGATGCACTACAATGAATGCAGCTCGGCATTCTCCCACCGCGCGTCGGAACTCTGCCCTCCGACACCATTCTGCATATGGGGTGCCTCTTTCTGCATACGTTCCGTTCAGGACGCCACTTCTGCATGCAATCGAATACTCAAGCGTGATGAGAGAGGGGAACATCATGGCGGTCGATCGTCATTCTCTATGGGATAGCCTCGGCATGGATCTGGAGACCCATGACCAACTGTGCGCGGTGCTTCCGCAAGCGTTCGGCGACGTGTTTCTTTCGCAGGAGAACCGCCCCGAGGGCATGGCGTTCTGGGACATGGTCGTGGCCGACGTCCACGGCATCCGCCCGCAGGAGCTGGTGGACGAGCAGGCCAAGGGCCGCAAAGTGTTCGGAACGTTCTGCACCTACGTTCCCGATGAGGTCGTCATCGCCGGCGACGGCATCGTGACCGGGCTGTGCGGCGGCTCCCAGTTCTGGGTGCCGGACGGCGAGAAGTACCTGCCTGCCGACATGTGCCCGCTCATCAAGGCGTCGCTCGGCGCGCGCATGGGCCGCACGTGCCCGTTCTTCCGCATCGTCGATCAGATCGTGGGCGAGACCACGTGCGACGGCAAGAAGAAGATGTACGAGATCATGGCCGAAGACGTCCCGATGTACATCATGCACCTGCCCAATATGAAGCGTCCGCAGGACATCGCCGCCTTCGCCGACGAGATCGCCCTGTTCAAGGCGAATGTGGAAGAGGTTACCGGCAACGAGATCACCGAGGAGAAGCTCGCCGAGTCCATCAAGGTCATCAACGAGCGCCGTCGGGCCCTCGCCCGCGTGTATGAGACGCGCAAGAACAGCGACGTCATCCCCATCTCGGGCACCGACGCCCTGCTCATGATGCAGATCGCGTTCTTCGACGATCCGGTGCGCTGCGCGCAGATGGCCAACAACCTGGCCGATGAGTTGGAGCAGCGCCTGGCCGACGGCGTCTCGGTGTTCCCGGCGGGCACCAAGCGCATCCTGCTCACGGGCACGCCGCTGGCGATTCCCAACTGGAAGCTGCACCACATCATCGAGACGTCCGGCGCCGCCATCGTGTGCGAGGAGAACTGCACGGGCACCAAGTTCTTCACGAACCTGGTCGATGAGTCGAAGACCGCGTTCGCCGACATGTATCAGGCGCTGGCAGAACGCTACATGCAGATCAACTGCGCGTGCTTCACGCCCAACAAGGCGCGCATCGACGAGGTGCTCCAGCTGGCGAAGGAGTACGACGTGGACGGCGTCATCAACACGAACCTCAAGTTCTGCACCACGTTCAAGACCGAGGCCCCGGCGCTCGAGAAGGCGCTGGAGGAGGCGGGCATCCCCGTTCTCGACATCGAGACCGATTACACCGACAACGACGTCGGCCAGCTGCGCACCCGCATCGAGGCCTTCGTCGAGATGCTCGGCTAGGAAACAGGGGAGGTGGCGGGCCGTCGCGGCATGCGACGGCCCTTGGCATGGATCTCAGCGAGCGCATAGAGCAGGCGCGGCGCGACAACCCGAGCACGCAGATCGATTGCTACGTGCTGTTCTCGAGCCACACCGATGCCATGCAGCTCTACGGAATGGTGCGCGAGAACGGGCTCGGCGCCCGCATCTCCACCACGCCGCGGCAGGCGCGTTCAAGCTGCGGCGTGGCCCTGCTGATCGCCTGTGACGAGGCATGCGCGATCGAAGAGCTCGCCCGTGACGGGGGCGTGCCGATTGAAGACATCGTTCCGCTTGCGAGCCAGATCAATCCTAATCGTGATATATATTGCTAAAAGCCCCAGAGATGCATCGGGTGGGTATGAGAAGACAAGGACAGAGGAGGTACCGAGATGGACATGGTCGTAGACGCGATGGGCGATAAGTGCCCTGTTCCCGTGGTGAAGGCGAAGCAGGCCCTCGCAACCATGGACGAAGGAACGCTGGAGATCCTCGTCGACAACGAGACCTCGGTGAAGAACCTGACCAGTTTTGCAAAGTCTCAGAAGTGCGACGTGTCATCCGAGCAGCTGGCCGAGGAGAAGTACGCGGTGCAGATCGTCAAGACCGCCGAAAGTGTCGCCGCCCTCGCTGCCGAGACGGCCACGTGCAGCGCCGGCGTGGGCCCCTGCGTCGTGGTGGTGCCCTCCGCCGTCATGGGCCACGGCGATGCCGAGCTGGGCGACGTGCTGATCAAGGGATTCATCTTCGCCCTCACGCAGCAGGACAGCCTGCCCGACACCATCCTGTTCTACAACGGCGGCGTGAAGCTGACCTGCGAGGGGTCGCCCGTCCTCGAGGATCTCGAGAAGCTCGCTGCCGCCGGCGTGGAGATCTTCTCCTGCGGCACGTGCCTCAAGCACTACGGCATCGAGGACAAGCTGGCCATCGGCGAGGTCACGAACATGTACGTGATCGTCGAGAAGCAGCTCAAGGCCGGCGTGATCGTTCGCGCGTAACGCCAGGGAGAGTCGTTTCGGGGGGCCT
>JAWRJQ010000037.1:0-6419 GCA_040307385.1 Atopobiaceae bacterium | reverse complement strand
GGTCATGGCGAGACGGCGCTTGTAGCGGAAGAGGTTGCGGCAGGTCACCTTCCATGAGAAGGAGAGGTTGCTCCAGATGATGCCGACGCGCTCGAGCAGGATGCGCTTGCCGGCCTTGGGCACGCGCGGCAGCATGAGCGTGGCGGGGACCTCCCTGAGCGTCGCCGCAGCAGCACCGAAGATGGCGAGGAAGGTCACGCCGAGGCCCAAACCCGAGGCCGTGAGCGCGATGCGCAGGTCGATGGGCATGGGGAACGGCAGCAGCGGGACGTTGTAGATGATGGCATAGGCGAACTCCACCACCCAGGGCAGCGCCTGCGAGAAGACCAAGATCCCGAGCACGCTGCCCACCACGCCGGCGAGGGCGGCATAGGCAACGTACTTTGCCGTGATGCGCGCCGTGGAAAAGCCCAGCGCCTTGTGCGTGCCGATGTCGATGCGCTCATCCTCCACCATACGCGTCATCGTGGTGAGCGAGACGAGCGCCGCCACGAGGAAGAAGATGAACGGAAAGACCGCGGCGATGGAGTCGATGCGCTGCGAGTCGTCGCGGTACGATGCGATGCCCGCGTTCATGGTGCGGTCGAGCACATACACCGACGGCACCTCGAGCGCATCGATGTCGGCGCGGGCCGCAGCGAGCTGGGCGGCGGCGTCGGCGAGACGGCTCTCCACCTCGGCGCGGCTGTTGTTATAGGTTTGCAGGCCCTCCTCATAGTCCGCCCAGCCCTCGGCAGCCTGCCTGCGCGCAGACGAGAGCTCGGACGCTGCGGCGTCGAGGACGCTCTGCGCGCGGGCGAACTGCTCCTCGGCGCGCGCGGCCTGGCTGTAGTACTCATCCCAGCCTGCGGCGAGCTGGTCGCGCCCGGCATCGATCTCGTTGCGGGCGTCCTGCGCCTGCGCGAGCAGCTTCGCCTGCGCGGCGAGTTCCTCACGGCGTTCATCGATGCTCGTGCGCGCTTCCTGCACCCCAGCTTGCGCCTCATCGAGCTGCTGCTCCTTCTCGGCGATAAACGCATCGCCCTGGGCGATGCCGTCGTCTATCTGCTCCACCGCCCCGCCGAGCGCGGTGATCGCCTTCTCGGCCTGCGCAGGGGCGATCGCCTTCAGCGCCTCGACGACCTCCTGCGGATCTCCCTCGAAATCGATGCTGCCGAGGTCGTCGATCACACCCTGGGCGAACGCCTCGATCTGAGCGCGCAGCTCTTCGGATTCGAGATCGATGAAGCCCATGTCGAAGAGCTCCTGCGTTGCAGCGATGGCCGCCTCCACCTTGCCGCGCGCCTGCTCCAGCTGCTCGTCCGTCGGCTCGCCGTCGAGCAGGGCAAGTTCGCGCAGGGCGTCGAGGGCGTCCTTATCGGCGAGCAGGTTCTCGCGCACCGTCTCAAGCCGTGCGCGCTCCTCCTGCCATGTCGTCTCCGCCGCAGCGAGCTGCTCACGGGCGGCATCGATGTCGGCCTGGCCCATGTTGAGCTGCTCTTCCGCCTCATCGAGCTGCTTGGAGCCCGCATCCAGCCCAGCCTGCGCGGCGTCGATGTCCGCCTGGGTCATGCCGAGCCGCTCCTCCGCCTCATCGATCTTCCGCCCGTTCGCCTCGAGCAGCGCGCGCACGGCCTCGAGCTGGCGCTCCGCCTCTTGGCGCGCGGAAGCGAGCTCTGCGGCGCCGGCATCCAGATCCGCCTGACCCTGCTCGATGGCCTCCCCTGCGGACACGAGCTGAGCCAGGGCCTGCTCCAGCTGTTCTGCAGCATCGGCGAGCTCGCGATCGGCCTCGTCTTTGCCCTCGTCGTACTCCTTTTGCGCGTCATCGAGCTCGGCTTCGGCATCGGATCTGATCTGCGCGAGGCGCTGCTCTCCCAGCCCCATGTCCTCGATGCGCGCAGCCACCTCGTCCACGCGCGCCTGGTAGGCGGCATCGCCGCTCATGAGCTCGCGCGCGCCCTCGACGGTCACGAACACCTCGGTGTAGGGCAGCTCCTCCGAGAACGCCTCGGGCGACACGAACATGTACTGCTGGATCACGCCCGATCCCAGATTGGTGTAGCCGAGCGTGACGCTCGACGGGTAGAACGACGAGTGGATGAGCCCGCTCACCGTGAACGTGCGGTAGCAGAGCACGTCATCGATCTCGGCGGTGCCGTAGAGCACCTCTACGGTGTCGCCCACCTGTATGGGCTCGCCCATCACGCGATCGGCCGAGAGGACGCATTCATCGGGAGCGGACGGCCAAGCGCCGCTCGCGAGCACCAGACGGTTGAGGTAGTCGTCGTCGCTCTCCACCGCCGAGCCCGTCTCGTTGGCGACGCCCGTGCGCGCGGCGTCCATATCGCACGACATGATGCGCATGGCATAGCGTTCGCCGTTGAGATAGGCCATGATATCGGCGGCATACCCTCCCACCGCCTGATCGACGCCCGCCACCCGGGATATGCTCTCCACCTGGCTCTCGGTGAGTCCGAGCGTGGAGATCACGCGCAGGTCGTAAAGGGCGGTCCCATCGTAGAAGGCGTCGGCGCCGAGGCGCATGTCGCGCCCCGCCATGGAAAGCCCCGCGTAGAAGCCCGTGCCGAGGGCCACGATGCCCACGATGGCGAGAAAGCGCGTCAGCGACGAGCTGATGGATCGTGCGAGCTCTATGGCGAAGGGATGGCGCATGCCCGCCTCACCACTCGAGCGTCTCCGCGCTCAGCGGATGCGCGTTCATCTCCACGCTCTCCGCCTTGCCCGAGCGCACGCGGATCACGCGATCGGCGATCTCGCAGAAGGCGGAGTTGTGGGTCACCACGGCAACCGTGCGTCCTGTCTCGCGACAGGTATCCTGAAGCAGCTTGAGAATCTGCTTGCCGGTGGTGTAGTCGAGCGCTCCCGTCGGCTCGTCGCAGAGCAGCAGCTTGGGGTTTTTGGCGAGGGCGCGCGCGATGGACACGCGCTGCTGCTCGCCGCCTGAGAGCTGCGCGGGAAAGTTGTCCATGCGGTGGGAGAGGCCCACCTGGGCGAGCACGTCCTCTGCGGGAAGCGGCTCTCTGCAGATCTGGCTCGCGAGCTCCACGTTCTCGAGCGCCGTGAGGTTCTGCACGAGGTTGTAGAACTGGAAGACGAACCCGATGTCGTGGCGACGATAGAGCGTGAGGCCATGCTCGGAAAGGCCGCTGACCTCGCGGCCGTCGAGAGCGATGGTTCCGGAAGTTGCCGAGTCCATGCCGCCGAGCATGTTGAGCACGGTGGTCTTGCCGGCGCCCGAGGGGCCCACGATGACGCAGAACTCGCCCTGCTCGATCTCGAAATCCATGCCGTCGACGGCATGCACCTCGATATCGCCCATGCGGTAGATCTTACGCACATCTTTGAACTCAACGAACGACATCGCGCCTCCCTCCGCCTCACTCAAGCGTACTCCATACCCCAGGGCATAAGCTCGTTGAAAGCCTGCCCATGAGAAAAGCGAAGTTGCAGGAGAAGGCACCGCCCACGGTGCCGACGAATGCATCAAGAATGCAACGTTGTGCCTGGATCGCGGCAAGTCCGAGCGGATGCCCGCGCTGATGGGCTGCACCGCCCGTTGCCTCACGCGTCCTTCCGCGAATCAGCCTGCGGCGCGCGCGCCTCGGAGACGATCGACGAGGCGATGATGAGCACGGCGCCGAGGATGCTCGCCCAAGACAGCGGTTCGGCGAGCACGAGCGCCGAGCAGAGCACGGCGACGACGGGATCGAGATAGGAGAGGATCGAGACCTCCTGGGCGCCGAGATGCGAGAAGGCCGCAACGTAGCAGGCGTATGCGACGCCCGTGTAGAGGATGCCGAAGCAGAGCAGGTAGATGAGGGTGCGCGGACCCATATCGATCTCTGCGAACGCGCCCGTCGCGAGTGCATACGGCGCGGAGACGATCCCCGCGACCGCAATCTGGATGAGGGTGCGCACGCGGTAATCCACGTGGGAGAAGGTGGCGTTGAGCAGGATGGCGCTCGCATAGAACGCGGCGGCGCTCAGGGCACGGGCCACGCCGGAGGCGGTGGCCGCTCCATCGAAGCCCGTGATAAGGCCCGCGCCCGCGAACGAAACGATCACGCAGACCATGCGCACGACGCTGGGCTTCTCGCGCAGGATCAACGGGGAGGCGGCCACCACGAGGGCGGGCGCGAGGTAATAGATCGTCGTCGCGATTGCAACCGAGGTGGTGCGGAGCGCTTCGAAGAGCAGTACCCAGTTGGCTCCGATGCAGGCCCCTGCCGCAACGATGTGGGCAAGCGTTGCCGGGGCGATGCCCGAACACGAGAGCCTCTCGCCGCGTACACGGAATACGACGATGAGCGTGGCTGCGCCGATGATGCCGCGTGCAACCGCGATGGCCGCCGGGGGCATGCCCGAGAGCCGCACGGCCACCCCGTTCGTTCCAAAGATCACGAGCGCGGCGATGAGCAGGGCGCGGGCGCGGAATCTGCTACGCATCCTCAGGCCGCTTCCTGTCTTCATCGAGCGGATGAAAGTCGATGATGGCCTCGCGCATGCGCCGCTCGCGCTCGGCCAAGGCCTCGGTGAACCCTGCGAGCGGGTTGAAGGGAATGAAGATCTTGGCCCGGTTCTCAAGCGACATACGCGGGCGCTTGGACGTTTCATCGCGCATATCATGCACCGCTCTTGTGCCCTCCGATCTGCCTGTTGCGTTCGCGTTGCGTGGCCTCGGGGAGAAGGTCGATGCCCTTGAGCACGGCGTTGTTGCCGAAGCGCGCCTTCACGGCGGCGATGGCCTCCTGACGCCTATGTTCGGCATCGAGATCCTGCTGGTTGGCGAAGAGGTCGAGCTGGATGCCGCTCGCCCCCTCGTCGATGATGCCGCCCGCCACGACATGCATGCGCCTGATCATGCGATCTGGGCTCACGTGCTGCTCGAAGAGCTCTTGGACGGCACGGTAGATCGCCGTGCGCGAATTGGTGGGCGCGACGAAGCGGAACGTGCCGCCCGACGACTGGATGGCCCGATACCACGCCCGCACGCCGCCCTCCTCGCGTGCCTGCGCACGGGCGTCCGCCGTCATGGCATAACCCACCCAGATCGACACGCTGGCGGCGAGCTTGCCCCGCTTCACGAGGTCGAGCGCAACGCCGTCGGCCATCTCCTTGGCGACGGTGAGAGCATCGTCGAAGCGGTAGTCGTGCATGAGCACCTGGCCGCTCGAAAGCGAGTGCGACTCCGACCGATAGGCCTTGATGTGCTCCATGCGCACGGGCTCGATACCCCAAGCATGATCGATGAGGATCTCGGCGTCGATGCCGAACTCCCGGTAGAGCGGTTCCTCGGGCGCCAGGGCAAGCTCGCCCATGGTGCGGATGCCCATGCGCTCGAGCCGGCGTGCGGTTCCCTCGCCGATGCGCCAGAAATCGGTGAGGGGCGTGTGGTTCCAGAGCGTGGCCTTGTAGCGCGCCTCATCGAGCTCGCCGAAGAAATCGGCGCTGTGCTTGGCGGTGATGTCGAGCGCCACCTTGGCCAGGTAGAGGTTGGGGCCTATGCCGCAGCTCGCGGGAACGCCCGTGGAGGCGAGCACGTCGGCGCGGATGCGCTCGCCCAGCTCGCGCGAGGTGCATCCGTAGAGCGCGAGGTAGTCGGTCACGTCCATGAACACCTCGTCGATGGAGTACACGTGGATGTCCTCCGGAGCGAGGTACTTGAGGTAGATGCCGTAGATGTCGGCGGAACGCTCCACGTAGAGCGCCATGCGCGGCGTTGCCATAATGTAATCGAGACCCTTGGGGATCTCGAACACGCGGCAGCGGCTGCGCACGCCGAGCGCCTTCATGGCGGGCGAGACGGCCAGGCAGATGGTTTTGTCGCTACGCTCGGGATCGGCCACCACGAGACGCGCGGTCATGGGGTCGAGGCCGCGCTCGACGCATTCCACGCTGGCGTAGAAGCTCTTGAGATCGATGCAGAGGTAGTGCCTGTCTTGAACGCTCACGAAGACGCCCTATCGCAGCTTGACGACAGCCTTCGCAAGGGCCTCCGCAGCCTCATCGCCCTGGTAGAAGGCGACGATGGAGAGCGCGAAATCGAGCGCCGTACCCATGCCGCGGCTCGTGATGAGGGCACCGTCGCGCACCACGGGCTCGGAGCGCACCTCGGCGCCGCCCGCCTCGAGCGCGTCTTCGCACCCGGGGAAGCAGCAGGCGCGCTTTCCGGACAGGATGCCCAGCTCGGCGAGGACCGTGGGCGCGGCGCAGATGGCGGCGAGCGGACGGGCGGCTCGGGCGCGGGCGATGAGCTCGTCGCAGAGCGGCTGGCAGGCACGCAGGTTGGCGGTGCCCGGCATGCCCCCCGGCAGCACGAGCATGTCGTAGCCGTCGAACGAGAAATCCCGGTCGGTGATGGTGCGATCGCATAGGATGCGCACGTTATGCGCCGAGGTGACGAGGGTGGAATCCGA
>JAWRJQ010000036.1:0-13941 GCA_040307385.1 Atopobiaceae bacterium | reverse complement strand
AACGGCGGCAACAAGGCCGAGTCCGCCGCGCTCGCCTGCAGCCACGTCATACGCTGCGTCTCCTTGGATGGGCAGGGCTTCGGTCCGGAGGCCATGGCATACTATGCAGCCAAGATCGAGGAAAAGAAGGATATCATGGTTGCCATCAGGGCCGAGGGTGATTACGTGAGCGCGCTGCTCAACAGCATCGCCGGAGTCATCACATACAGGCAGGCGACGCGCCTCGGCCCCCAGTTTTTTCACAGCTACCTGATGAACCACTCCCCCGAGGCGCTCTCCGGGGACGATTGGGAGCTGGGAGAGGAGGGCGCGCGCAGCCCTGCGGCAACCGAGATCGAGCTCTTCACCGTTTGGCTCGGCAACGCCACTACGCACGAGGATCGCGTCATCATGGGCACCTTCCTCGGCAAGCTCCTCGACGCGACGATGGGTTCCAAGCAGCAGAGTCCAACCGAGGTCATCATGGAGGATCCCGAGGGCATGGGCCTGGTTATCGCCTACATGATGGAATATCCGCGCCTGGGGGACCTGCTCGTGACGCTCCTCGCCGAGATCCTGGTTTCCAGCGGCCTGTCGGACGTGTCGACCGAGGGCGACGTTCTCATCATCCTAGGCGCAAGGTTCGCCATCTCCACGCTGCTCGCAACCTTGGAGGGCGCCTTCCTGGTGCTGCTCCTCGTCCTGTTCGGGACTGCAGGTATCGGCGCAGTGGCGCTGCTGCGGTTCTTCGAGGGCGTCCTCGAGGATCTTGCCGGAGCCGTTCGGAACCTGCTCCTCTCGATGGGGTTTTCCGAGCAGTTCCTCCTCGCGCTGCGCGACAGCGTCGAGCGCGGCAGGCGCCAGATCCGCGCCCGCGGGGCGGTGGGCGATGGAGGAGGGATGTTCGCCTCCACCGTCGTGCGCGACTTCTCGGACGCGAAGCTCGAGGAGATTCTCGCCCTCGTGCGCGAAGTCGACACGGAGCCCGTCTACGACGTGCGCCGTTGGAATGAATGGTACCGAGGCGAGCGGTTCTTCAGGAGGCTCGACATCGATCGGCATGTGGACGATATCGAGATGTTCCGCCGCCAGATACGCGACGTGACCGATACCACGGAAGGGAGCGTGCGCCGGATCTTCGAAAGCGCACGTGCGCGCGACGCCACGTTCGCGCACGCAATGGATACGGTTCGAGACAACCTTTCCGCCGCACGCGAGGGCATCCGCAGCATCAGGTTCTACGGAGGGTAGCACGATGGAGCTATGGGAATACGACTATGGGATCGATGACGCGCGCGGAAAGCTCTCCGAGCTGCTGCGCGAGAAAGACGGTTTGGAGGAGTTCCTGGCCGAGGTGGCTTCTGCTGCGGCGTCGGCCGAATCCCAAGCGTCCGCTCGTGCCGCGTCGGCCTCACGCTTGAGAGGTGTGAGGGACGCGTGCAGCGCCGCCGGTGCCTCAGAGGCCATCTCCTCCGCGATCGGGGGATACCCGTCGCCTTCCGAGAGCATCCAGCTGATACGGGTCGACGTGCTGTACGCCATCGCCGATGTCGAGCAGGAGATCGCCCGGCAGCGGGCGCTTATCTCATCGCTCGAAATGGGGAGAGCGCAAAGAGCTGCGGAGATTCTCGCGGAAGAGGACGCGGCGCGTGCACGCGGACCAGCAGCCCTTTAGCACCTCTCGCCCATGGCACCGAAACGGCTTATTCCTGCGCCTTGAGCCGCTCAAAGGCCTTATTTCTAAGGAATAAGGCCTTCTGGGGACAAAAACAGCAGGAATAAGGCGATTTGGTGCCATGCCCATTTAGAAGAAGGGGACGTGCGGTGTGTTGATGTAGCGGTGCAGGTGCATCCGCTCCTCAGCGCTTTTTCCTTTGGGTGGCCGGATTCTCAGATTGAGCAGCTTTGCGATGAGATGCACGGCATCATAGGTGAGCTGCGGGTTCTTGAGCTCCCCATTCGTGATGGGAACAACGCGGAACCCGTGATTCTCAAGCTGCTTGCGCCGCACGGCGTCATCCGTGTTGTTGCGCGCCCCGGCATGGTTCTCGTCCGAATCGTATTCAATGCCGACGTTCGTGGTGCGGAAGAACAGGTCGAAGCGCCGTTTGATGCGTCCGATGCTGACCTCGCGGTTGAGCTCGCCCAGCGGAAGCCCGAATCCTCCCAGGTGGTGGGGGAGCCAGACGAGCATGGCGAGGTCTGTTTCGCGCGGGGATGCCGAGCCATCCGCAACGTAGTGCGACAACATGAGGATGCGCTTCGATCCGCGCATGTTGCTGAGCTGCGCAAACTCTTCTCTGAGGCAGTCGATGCGGGCAAGCGGGGCGTGCGCAGTGCGATAGTCGTTCACCCGATACGTGGCACACAGCTCGTAGAGCAGGCGCACGACATCGTGATCGCTGAGGGTTCGCGACATGAGCAGCGCCGCGAGCGCAACGGATGCGACCGCCACGCCCGGTTTGACCAGGCGGACCGAGGAGGCGGGCAGGGGCATGGTGCACACATGAGATACGACTCCCGCCTCCTGGCATCGATCGGCGCGGGATGGCGCGATTACATGCAGGTCTCCCATAGACGCTCGAAACCCCTTGATGTCGATTGCCGAGAGACCACGCGCATTCAAAGCGGGGATGATCGGTTGCCCATCAGCCATCTCGGTGAGCGCACCGCCGAAGCGCTCGTGGATGCGAAGCGCCGATATGTTGCAGATCACGATCATGATGCGAGAAGGATAGCAAGAGCGGATGATGAAAAGCGCCCTGAGGTGCAAACGCGTACAGCGAAGCTGTCGGGTAGCTGACAGCAGGGGAGCGTTCGTACAGCTGAATGCCTGTAGCATCAGCTGAGAAAAACGTGGGGGTTTGATGTGGCGGTTTCGTGAAGCTGCAGGTGAGCGCCTTGGGGAGCTTCGCCCGTCTCGCCCAGCATGGTTCAAGCGCGTTGTTGAAAACTTGCCTGGCACCAGAACGGCTTATTCCTGCGCCTTGAGCCGCTAAAAGGCCTTATTCCTTAGGAATAAGGCCTTCTGGGGACAAAAACAGCAGGAATAAGGCGATTTGGTGCCACGGGCCACGGCGGGCGCCACGGGCCACGGCGGGTGCCACGGGCCACCGCGGTTGCCACGGGCCACGGCGGTTGCCACGGGTTACGGCCCGTGCCACGGGCCGTGGCGGCCACGCGGCACGGGCAGTCTATGCAGTTCCCACGCGGAAGGGCTCACGGCTCGCATAGGTGGTATGCAGCAGCTTGTGAGCCAGATGCGAGTTGGGCTTCTCGAGGAAACGCTCGTAGAGCTCGATGATCTGCGGATTGTTGTGCGACTGGCGCAGCGTGCTGCGCTCGTCCTCGGTGTAGAGGGCCGCCGCGCGCTTCTGCCGGTAGGTATCGACGATATCCACATCCTCGTTGGGCAGGAAGCAGTGACGCACGATGGGCATGCCGCCGCCATTGATGCAGCCGCCCGGGCAGCACATGATCTCGATGAAGTGGTACGGGCTGGTTCCCGCACGGATCTGATCGAGCAGAACCTGGGCGTTCTTCATGCCGCTGGCAACGGCCACGCGCACGTCCATGCCGCCCATGGCGACGGTCGCCTCCTTGATGCCCTCCATGCCTCGGACCGCCTCGAAGCGCACATGCTCGTGCTCCTTGCCCTCGAGCACCTTGTAGGCGGTGCGCAGGGCTGCTTCCATGACGCCGCCGGTCACGCCGAAGATAACGCCGGCGCCCGTGGAGGTGCCCATGATGTCGTAGTCGAAGCCCTCGTCAGGCAGGCGGTGGAACTGCATGCCCGAACGCTTGATCAGGTCGCCCAGCTCGCGAACGGTGAGAACGGCATCGACATCGCGGACGCCATCGACCTCCATCTGCGGACGTTCCTTCTCGAACTTCTTGGCCGTGCAGGGCATGATCGAGGTGACGAAGATATCGCGGGGATCGAGGCCGTGCACCTGCGCGAAGTAGCTCTTGATGATGGCGCCCTGCATCTGATGCGGGCTTTTGCAGCTCGAGATGTGCGGTAGCAGGTCGTCGTTGTAGGTCTCGGCGTAGTTGATCCATCCGGGCGAGCAGGACGTGATCATGGGCAGCACGCCGCCGTTCTGCACGCGGTCGACCAGCTCGTTGGCCTCCTCCATGATGGTGAGGTCGGCGCCGAAGTCGGTATCGTAGACGCGGTCGAAGCCCAGACGGCGCAGCGCGGCGGCCATCTTGCCGGTGACGGCCGTACCGATCGGCAGGCCGAACTCCTCGCCCAGCGCGGCGCGCACGGCGGGAGCGGTCTGGACGACCATGAACTTGCCCTGGGCACGGGCGAAGTCGATCTTATCGACCTCGCTCTTGGGCTGGAGCGCGCCGGTGGGGCATACCGTGACGCACTGGCCGCACAGCAGGCACGGAGAGTCGGCGAACGAGAGGTCCATCGCGGGTCCGACCATGGCCATGAAGCCCCGGTTCTGGAATCCCAGGACGCCGTTGCCGTGGGCGTTTCTGCAGCGTTCGACGCAGCGGCCGCACAGGATGCACTTGCTGGTGTCGCGCACGATGGAGGGGGAGACGTCATCGTAGGTGGTCGGCGTCTTCTCGCCCTGGAACATGCCCTCGCGCGCACCGACGATGCGGGCGACGCTCTGCAGCTCGCACTGGCCGCTCTTGCCGCACTGCTGGCAGTTGATGTTGTGGTTGGAGAGCAGCAGCTCAACGCTCGTGCGCCGCGCCGCGACGGCCTTGGGCGAGTTGATGAGGACCTCCATGCCCTCGGCGACCTCGTACACGCATGATGCGGCAAGGCCGCGCGCGCCGGTTGCCTCGACGAGGCACACGCGGCAGGAGCCCTGGTTGCATTCGCCGTGATTGAACGAGCAGAGCGAGGGAATCTCGTAGCCGCACTGGCGCGCCGCCTCGAGGATGGTGAGGCCCGCCTCGACGCGATAGGGCCTGCCTTCGATCTTGATGTTGACCAAGCTCATTGTCAGACCTCCTCTAACCCTTGTAGATGGCATCGAAGCGGCAGGCCCCCACGCAGGTGCCGCACTTGATGCACTTGTCGGTATCGATGGTGAAGACCGTCTTGCCCGCCTGGCCGTCGATGGCGAAGACCGGGCACACGCGCGCGCATGCGGAGCACTTGCGGCACTTGTCGGGGTCGATATGGTACTCGATAAGGTCCTTGCAGACGCCCGCCGGGCAGCGACGCTCCTCGATATGGGCGATGTACTCGTCTTTGAAGTGCGCGATCGTGGAGAGGATGGGATTGGCCGCCGTCTGGCCGAGGGCGCAGAGCGAGTTGATCTTGCAGGCCTCGGCGATGATGTCGAGCTCGTCGAAGTCCTTCATGGTGCCCTTGCCCGCCGTGATGCGCTCGAGGATCTCGAGCATGCGCTTGGTGCCGATGCGGCACGGGCTGCACTTGCCGCAGCTCTCGTCGCAGATAAAGCCCATGTAGAACTTGGCGACATCGACCATGCAGTTGTCTTCATCCATGACGATGGCGCCGCCGGAGCCCATCATGGAACCGAGACGCACCATGTTGTCGAAGTCGATGGGCTCGTCGAGGTATTCGGCGGTGAGGCAGCCGCCGGAGGGGCCGCCGGTTTGGAGGGCCTTGAACTCCTTGTCGTTTTGGATGCCGCCTCCGATGTCGAAGATGAGGTCGCGCAGGGTGTAACCCATGGGCATCTCGACCAGGCCCACGTTGACCACCTTGCCGCCCAGGCAGAACACCTTGGTGCCCCTGCTGTTCTCGGTGCCGTACTGCGTGAACGCCTCGACGCCCTCGCGCATGATGTAGGACGCGCAGGAGAGGGTTTCGACATTGTTGACGACCGTGGGCTTGTTCCACAGGCCGGCGACTGCGGGGAACGGCGGGCGCGGACGCGGCATGCCGCGCAGACCCATGATGGAGTTCAAGAGGGCCGTCTCCTCGCCGCAGACGAAGGCGCCTGCGCCGAGACGCACGTGGGCGTGGAACGAGAAGCCCGTGCCGAGGATGTCGTCGCCCAGAAGGCCGAGTTCCTCGGCCTGCCGGATGATGGCGTTGACGCGCTCGACTGCGATGGGGTATTCGGCACGGATATAGAAGTAG
This sequence comes from Atopobiaceae bacterium, assembly GCA_040307385.1. Lineage (GTDB taxonomy): Bacteria > Actinomycetota > Coriobacteriia > Coriobacteriales > Atopobiaceae > RUG721. Next base: position 7,877 of record JAWRJQ010000036.1, on the reverse strand, counting down.
CCGTTCTGGGCGCCGATGGCGTAGCCCGCGATCATCATGCCCTCGAGCACCGAGAGCGGGTTGTCCTCGAGCAGGGAGCGGTCCATGAACGCGCCGGGGTCGCCCTCGTCGCCGTTGCAGACCACGAACTTCTCGTCGCTGTTCTGGTCGTGCGCGAACTGCCACTTGCGCCCGGTGGGGAAGCCGCCGCCGCCGCGACCGCGCAATCCCGAGGCCAAGATCATGTCGATGACCTCCTGGCGGTCCATGGCGAGCGCCTTCAGGATGCCCTGGAAGCCGCCCATGGCGAGCGACTCCTCGATCTTGGTGGGGTCGATGACGCCGCAGCCGTGGAGCGCGATGCGCTTTTGGAGGCGATAGAACGGGATATTCTCCATGCGGGTGATCTTCTCGCCCGTTTTGGGGTCTTCGTACACCAGGTGATCGACGATCTGGCCGTGGATGATGTGGCGGTGGACGATCTCGTTCATATCCTCCGGTTTGACCAGGCGGTAGAGCACGTCGTCGGGGTAGATGCGCACGAAGGGGCCCTGCGAGCAGAGGCCGAAGCAGCCGACTTGGCGGATGACCACCTTGTCTTGAAGCTCCTCCTCGGCGAGCAGGCGCCGGGCCTCTTCGATGAGCTCGGGCGTGCCGCCCGATATGCAGCCGGTACCGCCGCAGAACACGAGGTAGGTCTTGCCGTCGGAGCCGTCGAACTTGCCGTGCAGCTCGTCCATGAACGTCTTGACATCGCGCTGCAGCTCTTCGGTGGTGCTATACATCGCTCAGCACCCCTTCCATCGTGCGGTACTCCGCGATGATGCCGGGCACCTGGTTCACGTTGACGCGGGCGAACACCTTGCCGTCGATGGTGACGGCGGGCGCGGCCGCGCAGGCGCCGATGCAGCGCAGGGCGTCGATGGTGAACATGCCGTCTTCGGTGGTGCCGCCGGGCTCGATGCCGAGGTCGTTGCAGAAGCGGTCGATGATCTGCTGCGCGCCCTTCACATAGCAGGCCGTGCCGAGGCAGCAGCCGATGACATGCTTGCCCTTGGGTGTGAGCGAGAAGAACGAGTAGAACGTGACGACGCCGTAGATCTCGGCGACGGAGATGCCCGTTTTACGGGAGACAACCTCTTGAACCTCGAGAGGCACGTATCCGAACTCTTTTTGGATATCGCTTAAAATCATGACGAGGGGAGTTCGCTCCCCTTGGTACGCGTCGCAGATCTCTTCGATCCGGGCGACGGATGTACCGCTCAACGGTGCCGCCATGGCATCTCCTCTCCGAAATAGCCCGAGCGTGGTTGATCAACGGTGAACGAATGTGGGACGGCATCCCCCGATGCCGATCGAAACATCTGCTCAAGTATAGCAAAGCCATGCCCCGCGGCAGGGGCGCACCGCCAGCTCATAGGCGTACGCGGTCGTTCGGATGGGGAAACAGCCCGCCGGGCCGATGCCTGACGGGCTGTTCGCATGTGCGTTCGAGACGAGCCGGGACGAGCCGGCGGCTCGCGCGCTACATCGTGATGACGCCGTGCTGGGTGGAGAGCAGGGCAACGACGACGTAGGGATCGACGATGTCGCCCACGGCGACGGCTCCCGAATCGGAGCCGTAGACCTCGATGCTCACCGAGTCGGTGAGCACCTCGACGCCCATATCGACGAGGTCGTTGAGCGCGTCGAGCACCGGGCTGTCGGGGCGCGTGAGCTTGGCGCCGCTGTTGTAGAAGATGACGGCGCTGGGCAGCTGCTCCTGGAGGCCGAGGTTGAAGATGACCTCGTTGGCGATGATGGAGCCCAGGCGCTTATCGCCCGCACCCACGTACTCTGAGCCGAAGAGGAAGATGGGCGCCTCGGCGGGCTCGATGCCCATGAGCCTGAGTGCCTCTTCGAGCGGGTTGGTCACCTTCACGCGGGACCGGGGCGCGAGGGTGACCACGGAGTAGTCGCCCTCGTTCTCGAGAGAGAAGCCGCATTCGCGCTCCTCGGCCAGATGCATGAGCTCGGAGACGGCCTTGCCATCGTTGACCAGCACCGCTAGGGTCTCGTGCTTCTTGAGCTGGGACAGGGCTGTAAGCGCCATGACCGTGGGCTTGGGGCTGAACATATCCCGTGCATCAACTTGCATGTCTTTCACCCTTTCTTGGTGATCCGATCAGGTCGCCTAGTTCTTGGCGAGGGATTCGGTGATGGAAGCGGCCGCTTTCTTGCCGGCGCCCATGGCCAGGATGACGGTTGCGGCACCGGTGACGATGTCGCCGCCCGCCCAGATGCGCGGGTTGGACGTGCGGCCGTCCTCATCGGCGTCGATGTAGCCCCATTTGTTGAGATTGCACCCGCCGATGAGCTCGGCGAACGGGTTGGCATTGGTGCCGATGGCGGAGATGGCCACGTCGCAGGGGATATCCTCGATGGCGTCCTCGATGGGGACCGGGCGGCGGCGGCCGGACGAATCGGGCTCGCCCAGCTCGCAGTGCTGCACGCGCACGGCGCACACGTTGCCGTCCTCGCCGGCGAGGAACTCGAGGGGCGAGACGAGCGGCAGCACCTCGACGCCCTCGGCCTTGGCGTGGTGCAGCTCGGCCTTACGGGCGGGCATCTCGTCTTCGGTGCGGCGGTAGGCGATGATGGCGCGCTCGGCGCCGAGGCGCTTGGCGGTGCGCACGGCATCCATGGCCACGTTGCCGCCTCCGAAGACGACGACGTTGACGCCGTGCTTGGTGGGCGTGTCGTAGGTGGGGAAGCTGTTCGCCTTCATGAGGTTCACGCGCGTGAGGTACTCGTTGGCGAAGAAGACGTTGGGCAGGTTCTCGCCCGGGATGTCGAGGAACTTGGGCAGGCCCGCGCCCGTGGCGATGTACACGGCATCGAAGCCCTTCTCGCCGAGCAGCTCCTCGGCGTCGGCGAGACGGCCCATGACGGAGTTGTACTCGAACTTGACGCCCATGTCCATGAGGCCGTCGATCTCGCGCTTGACGACCGCTTTGGGTAGGCGGAACTCGGGGATGCCGTACACGAGCACGCCGCCGCCGGTGAAGAAGGCCTCGAGCACCGTGACGTCGAAGCCGTTGCGGGCAAGCTCGCCGGCGCAGGTGATGCCGGAGGGACCGGAGCCGATGACGGCGACCTTCTTGCCGTTGGCGGGCTTCATGATAGGCTTTGAGGCAAGCTCGGGCTGGTCGCCGAGGAAGCGCTCGAGCTGGCCGATGGCCACGGGATCGCCCTTGCGGCCTCGGATGCAGCGGCCCTCGCACTGGTTCTCCTGCGGGCACACGCGGCCGCAGATGGCGGGCAGCATGGAGCTCTCGCGGATAGTGTCGAGCGCCTCGCCGAACTCGCGGTTGCTGATGTGGGTGATGAAGGTGGGGATGTCGATGTTGACGGGGCAGCCCTGCACGCAGAGGGGGTTCTTGCACCGCATGCAGCGCGACGCCTCGGCGATCGCCATCTCTTCGGTGAAGCCCTTGTCGACGGGGCGGAAATCGGTGGCTCGTTCCGCTGCCGGCTCCTCGTTATCCGGGGTGCGGGGCAGCTTCATATCGGCTACCCAACGACCGTTTACGACTGGCATGCGCACCTCACCTCCTCATAGGCCTTGAGGGACTGGCCCTCCTCGGTCAGATATGCGGCCTGGCGTGCGCGCAGGTCGTTCCAGTCGACCTTGGTGGCGTCGAAGTCGGGGCCGTCGACGCAGGCGAACTTGGTCTTGCCGTCGATCTCGACGCGGCAGCACCCGCACATGCCCGTGCCATCGACCATGATGGGGTTGAGCGATGCGATGATGGGCGTGTTGAACTTCTCGGCCGTGAGCGTGGCGAACTTCATCATGGGCACGGGGCCGACGCAGAAGACGTGATCGGCCTTGCCCGCCTCGAGAAGGCGCTCTTCGGGTAGGGTGACGACGCCCTTCTCGCCATAGGATCCGTCATCGGTGGTGATGTGGATGTGGTCTGCGGGGAGGATGGAGCGGAACTGCTCTTCGAGCAGCAGCAGCTCCTTGGTGCGCGCGCCCAGGATGGCGTGCACCTCGTGGCCGGTGGCGGCGAGCTGGCGCGCAACGGGGAATGCGATGGCCAGGCCAACGCCGCCTCCGATGACGATCCAGGTGCCGTCGCCCATCTCGGTGGGCTGGCCCAGCGGGCCGGTGACATCTTGGATATAGTCGCCCACGTTGAGGTTGGACAGCATGGTGGTGGTTTTGCCGATCACCATGAAGATGAACTCGACCCAGCCCCCTTCGGGGTTCCAGTCCGCGAACGTGAACGGGACGCGCTCGCCCGTTTCGTTGGCACGCACCATGAGAAACTGGCCGGCATGGGCATGCTTGGCCATCTCGGGTGCTTCGATGCGGAACTTGAACACCTTCTCGGAGAACTGCGTCTTTTCGAGGATCTTGTACATTAACGGATCTCCTCTCCAGATTCGTTCTTCCCCTCAAACCCGTGACCGTCACGGGATTACTACCAGCAACGTATCGTCGTGTTCACGATACCGTTTCCCCGTGGTTTTTTAAACCGTGGGGAGAAAAAAGACCGGATGACGCAGCGCGGGAAGCCTCCTTTGCAACGTCATAGGGCCGACAGGGCTGCGGCTGCGGCGGCGGATGCGGTTGCAAGCAGCTCGTCGAGCATGTCTGCCTTGCAGGTGCGCAGCACGTAGGCGGCCACATCCATCTTTCCGGGCGGTCGACCGATGCCCGCGCGCACGCGCCAGAAATCGGGCGTGCCGAGCTTGTCTTTGAGCGAGCGCAGGCCGTTGTGGGCGTTGAGCCCGCCGCCGAAGCGGGTGCGCACGTCTCCCGCCGCAAGATCGACCTCATCGTGGATCACGAGCAGCTCTGCGGGCGCGATCTTCTCCGCGCGCATGAGCTTGGAGGTGGGGCCCCCGCTCGTATTCATGAAGCTCAGGGGTTTGGCGAGGATGATCTCGCGGCCCGCAGCCGTGGCGCGCGTCACGGCACAGCCGTGCTTCTCGACCCACGTGCGCGCGTCCAGCTCGTCCGCCAGCGCATCGATGGCGAGAAACCCCACGTTGTGGCGTGTGTGCGCGTAATCGGCCCCGGGGTTGCCGAGGCCGACGATCAGGCGAATGTGCGGCGTTGCCGTCATCAGATGTTGGAGTTTCCGCCGAAGATGCCGGAGACGGGGCGGCTCATGAACACGCTGTAGATGCACTCGGCGAACTCGTTGGCAATGGAGATGGTCTTGACCTTCTTGCCGGGCCGGTTGGCCTGGGGCACGGGGATGGCGTTGGTGACCACGCACTCGGCGATGGGGGCCTCCTCAAGGCGCTCGCAGGCGTTGCGCGAGAAGATGCCGTGGGTGGCGCACACGTAGATGTCGCCCGCGCCCATCTTCTTGAGCTCGTTGATCGACCCGATGAGGGTGCCGCCCGTGTCGATCATGTCGTCGTTGATGATGCAGGTCTTGCCCTCGATATCGCCGATGACGGCCATGACCTCGGCCATGTTGTGCTTGGGGCGGCCCTTGTGCGCAATGGCGAGCGAGCAGCCCAGATAGTCGGAGAGCTTCTTGGCAGCCTTGGCGCGTCCCACATCGGGGGAGACGACCACGGTGTTGTTCCAGTCGAAGTCCTTCTTCTTGAAGTACTCGCCGAAGAGGTAGAGCGCGGTGAGGTGGGTGACGGCGATATCGAAGAAGCCCTGGATCTGGTTCTGGTGCAGGTCGAGCGTGATCACGTGGTCGACGCCGGATGCCTCGAGCAGGTTGGCGACGAGGCGCGCGGTGATGGGCTCGCGCGGCGCGGCCTTGCGGTCTTGGCGGGCGTAGGCATAGTGGGGGATGACTGCGGTGACGGACCGCGCGCTCGCGCGCTTGGCCGCGTCGATGATGATAAGGAGCTCCATGAGCAGGTCGTTCACATTCTGGCCGGCCATGGATTGGATGACGAACACATCGTCGCCGCGCACCGAGTCCTCGAAGCGGGCGTAGAGCTCTCCATTGGCGAACTTCTCGAGCTTGAGCTTGGAAAGCTCAACGTTGAGGGTGTCGGCGATCTCCTGCGCGAGCGGGGGATTGCCCGACCCCGAGTAGAGCTTGAACTCGGTGGTGATGGGAAGTTCGCCCTTGAGTTCTTCGTACATTTACCTGCTCTCCTTTGTGCCGTTCTGTGCTTTTTTATCCCTCAGGGCCTTGAGCCTCTTCGTGGCATAGCCTTCTATCGTCTGCTGCTCGGAGCGCTCGAGGGCGAGCGCTCCGGCGGGGACGTCGCGGGTGATGCAGCTGGCGGCGCCGATGAGCGCGCCGTCGCCGATCTCGACGGGTGCGACCATCATGGTGTCGGATCCCACGAACACGTCGTCGCCTATGGTGGTGCGGTGCTTGAACACGCCGTCGTAGTTGCAGGTGATGGAGCCTGCGCCGATGTTGACGCCCGACCCCATGGTGGTATCGCCTATATAGGAGAGGTGCGGAACCTTGGAGCCCTCGCCGATAGTCGAGTTCTTGATCTCCACGTGGGTTCCCACGTGCGCGCGGGCGCAGAGATGGGTGCCGGGGCGCAGATACGCGCGCGGACCCACGGTGACGCCCTCGTCGATGACGGTGGAGTAGCCCACCGTCTCCTCGACGGAGACGCCGTCGGCCACGGTGACGTCGGTGAGGCGGGTGTTGGGGCCGATGACGCAGTTCTCGCCGATCGACGTGGAGCCCCACAGCATGGTCATGGGCAGCAGCTCGGTGTCGCGGCCCACGGACACCTCGGGCCCCACCCATACGAGCGCCGGATCGAGCATGGTGACGCCCTCGTCCATGAGACGCGCGTTGATGCGGTCCTGCATGACGTAGGTGGCCTGGGCGAGCTGGAGGCGCGAGTTGACGCCCAGCAGCTCGTTGGCGTCTTCGGCGAGCAGGCTGGAGACGGGCTCGCCCATCTTCTGGTAGATGCCCACCATATCGGTGATGTAGTACTCGCCTTGGGCGTTGTTCGCCTGGATCTTGTCGATGTTGGCGGTGAGGCGGCGACCGCAGAAGCAGTAGATGCCGGAGTTGCACTCGTCGAGGGCGTCTCGCTGCTCGGGCGTGCAGTCTTTGTGCTCGATGATGCCCAGCAGCTCACCGTCGTCGCCGCGCAGGATGCGGCCGTAGCCGGCGGGGTCGTCCGGCTCGAAGGTGAGGATGGTGCAGGCATTGTGGTGGGTGCGCGTCTCGTCTATGAGGGATGCTATGGTCTCGGGCCGCACGAGCGGCGAGTCGCCGTAGAGCACCACCGTGGGGCCTTCGAAGGCGCCGACGGCGTCGCGCACGCAACGCACGGCGTGGCCGGTGCCGCGGCGCTCGGTTTGCTCCACGAATTCGATGTCTCCTTCATCTGCCAGAGCGGCACGCACCTCGTCTGCGCCGTGGCCGACGACCACGATGATGCGCTCGCAGCCCGCTGCGCGCGCGGCATGGACCGGCCACCAGATAAGGGGCTTGCTCAGCAGCTTGTGGGTGACTTTGGGATGGGCAGACTTCATGCGGGTACCCTCGCCAGCAGCGAGGACGATCGCATTTATTGGCATTGTTCGCCTCCCGGACGTACGCATACGGACACTCCCGCCCGATTGCGGCTGGGGTTCAAAACGGCGGTTCTCTTCGATGATACCGCAATGCCCTGAAGGGGCAGGCGACAAAAGGCGAGACGTTCACGAGTTGCCTATGCGGCATCTGCTACAATCGTCTCTGCGCACTGGGGTATCGTCCAATGGTTAGGACATCGGTTTTTGGTGCCGAGTATGAGGGTTCGAATCCTTCTACCCCAGCCATTCTTGCTTGCTTCGGCGATGCTCGGCCCAGCTCCCAACCCCATGGCACCAGAACGGCTTATTCCTGCTGATTCTGGCACCAGAAGGCCTTATTCCTAAGGAACAAGGCCGTTTGGCGGCTCGA
>JAWRJQ010000035.1:0-30785 GCA_040307385.1 Atopobiaceae bacterium | reverse complement strand
CACGGCCACGCTCGCCGGCATGGCGGCGTTCTTCTCGGCGCTTTTCGGCACGCCCGTGGGCGCCACCATCTTCTCCATGGCCGTTGTCAACGTGGGCACGATCTACCATGCGGCGTTCATGCCCTGCCTAATCGCGTCGCTGTCTTCCTACGGCATCAGCCTCTGCCTCGGCGTCGAGCCCACGCGCTTCGCAGTTGCGATGCCGGCGTTGGACCTTCCGATGGCGGCGCGGGTCGCCCTGCTCGCCTGGCTCTGCGCCATGGTCTCGGTGGTGTTCTGCGAGACGCTGCACAAGACCGAGCATGCCGTGCGCACGCGCATCGCCAACCCCTGGCTCCGCGCGGCGGCAGGCGGTGCCGTGCTGCTGGCGCTCTCGGTTGCCGTGGGCACGGGCGATTACAACGGCGCAGGGATGGACATCATCGTCCGAGCCGTGGAGCAGGGCCAGGCGGTTCCCTTCGCCTTCGTGCTCAAGATCGTCTTCACCGTCATCACGCTGTCCGCAGGCTTCAAGGGCGGCGAGGTCGTGCCGTGCTTCTTCATCGGCGCCACGTTCGGATGCGTCGCGGGGCCGCTCCTGGGGATGCCCGCGGGCTTTGCAGCGGCCATCGGGCTCATCGCGCTGTTCAGCGCCAGCGTGAACTGCCCCATCGCCTCGGTCGTGCTCGCCGTGGAGCTGTTCGGCGGAGAGGGTATCGCCTTCTACGCGCTCGCCTGCGGCCTCGCATACCTGCTCTCGGGTTATACGGGCCTCTACTCCAGCCAGCGCATCGTCTACGACAAGCTCAAGGCGCGGCGCATCGACGTGCATGCCAACGCCTATCACGAGGGCGGCTTCACGCGGCACCATACCGGCGGATAGCGCACGGCGCCCGACCGACCCTAGAAGTGCTCGCGCCTCGGGAACAGCTCCACCGCCTCGGGGAACAGATGCTGCGCGTAGGCCATGAAATAATCATCGGTCATCGAGGCGATGTAGTCGACGCACGTTTGATGCGGATCCGCCTCCCAATCGTAGGACTCGCCGTAATGGTTGAGCATGCCGGCACAGTAGGCGATGTGATGCCGGAACACGGGCGCGCGCTCATCGCCGGACTCGAGGTCTTTGAGCACCCGTTCGTACATGCCGTCGAAAAGCCACGCCATCTCGTGCGAGAAGTCGCCGCTCACCTCGCCCGCTTGGTAGATCTTCTCGTAGTTCTCGCGCTTGGCGCGGGAGAGCTCATCGAAGAGCGGCTCGCTCATCTCGATATGGTCTTTGCCGAACGACTGCTCCACCACGTCGGCGATGAATGCGGAGAGCGCCCACGCGTTATACGCGCCGCCCAGGCCGTCGTCGAAGGTGGTCTCGGTGCAGATGCCCGCGCGGATGGCATCTTGGCGGTCTTTTCCCACATAGGCGATGATATCGGAGATGCGCACCACGCAGCCCTCGAGCGTCATGGGCTGCAGATGCTTGATCGTGTCCGCGCCGTGCTCCCAGCACGCCTCGACCACGTTGCGGTCGAACTCCTCGAAGGTGGAGAGGCCGCTGGTGGAGAAGCGCTGCTGCTCGAACTCGCCGTTGTGGCAGATGACGCCGTCGAGCACCTGGAGCGAGAGGTTGCGCTTGGAGAGGCCGTCGAGCACGCGCACGCTCTGCACGTTATGGAAGAACCAGCGGCCCGTGCGCGTGTGATACGCGTCGTTCAAAAAGCGCTCCCCCGCATGGCCGAACGGCGTGTGGCCGATGTCGTGGCCGAGCGCGATCGCCTCAATGAGGTCGAGGTTGAGGCCGAGCGCGCGCCCGATATCGCGCGAGACGCGGGCAACCAGCTGCACGTGCAGGCCCCGGCGCGTGAGGTCGTCGTTGGCGCGGAACGAGAAGACCTGCGTCTTGCCCGCGAGCCGGTTATAGAACGGCAGGTGGATGATCTTCTCGGCATCGCGCAGGAACGCGGGGCGCAGCACGGTGGTGTTGTCGCGCTCCGTGTTGCGACGGATGACGTCGGTGTCTTTGACGGCGAACTCGGAGAGGCGTCCCGAGGCGAGCTGGGCGGCGACGCCGCGCTCGACGCTTTCGGAGAGGTGTCTCGAGATGGGGGATGCAAGCGCCTTGTTGCGTGGCATGGATACTCCTTCATATATGCGTTTTCCTAGCTTCCATGCTATCACGCGCTCCGGACGCGAATCATGCCGCGACACCGCGCTCGACCATTTCCGCGACCTTGGTGCAGGCGCCGCAGACCGGATACACGCCGATTCGCCGGAATGGCATAATTTTCCGCTTTTCTGCCGAAAAACGGTGCCGGAAAAAACGGGGTTGCATTCACGGGCTGTTTGACCTGCGCAAACGAAAGGCAGGTTTCCGCCCGATGGAGAATCGAGCCCCAAAATCGGCAGAAAAGCGGAAAATTATGCCATTCCGGCGAATCGGCGTGTATACCGGTTGGCGCGGGACCATGCTGCGGCGGACACGGCGAAGCGGGGACAGGCGCGCGCCTCGCAGGGAGCGCCGTCAGTCGTAGGCGGGCGTGTTCATGAAGGTCATGCTCTCGGCGGGATAGAAGGAGAAGCCCATCTTCTTGTGAAGTTTGATCGAGGCCGTGTTGTCGGGCCAGATCTGCCCCCAGGGAACGAACCCGCGCGCCAGATGGTCGGCGATCTTGGTCGCTTCCAGCGCAAACGCCCAGCCCTTGCGGCGGAACTCCGGCAAGATCGTGAGCATGCCCATGCTGCCTTCGGGATGCTCGCCGATGAACCCCACGAGCTCGCCCTTCTCGAATCCGCCGAGGATCTTGCCCGCATCGAGCAGGGCCTCCACCTCGCGAGCACCCATCTCGTCGGCGCGATCGTAGTGTTGGAGCACGGTATCGGCGTAGCTGCGGTCGAGCACGCGGATATCGTAGGCGCGCGCAAGCGCAGGCGCCGCATCCTTCTCGTACACGACGAAGCTGCAGGGCGTGAGATGATGCATGCCCAGAATGTATTGCGCATCGCGCAGCCCCACCCGGCCCAGCATGCTGAGCACGGCAGGTTCGACGCACGTCGAGAGCACGTTGCGCGCGAAGCGGCGATCGGTGGCATAGAGGGTTTGGTTGTACGGGCCGTCGTAGAGGAACACGCCGCCCGCACCCGCCGCCATCACGCGCCCGATGCCGCGGCGGATCTGCTCGACCAGCGGAAACGCCGTCATGGGCTCCCGGGCGAGCAACTCGAGCGCACGCGCCCGACGCTCCGCCTCATCGCCGAGCACCTGATCCATGAGGAGGAACAACCGGTCGGCGATCTGCTCCATGCCCGTGTCGCCCGGATGCTCGTAGCCGTCGGCGAGCAGCGCAGGATCGGCGTCGAGCAGGCACGCGCCGTCGATGAAATGGAAGCCGTGCTCACGGCACAGCTCCTCGAGGAGGGGCTGCACGAGAGCGAGGTTCTCAGGGCTTTCCGAGGGCGAGGCCTGCTCGTCGTGCCACAGCGGGCTCACCACGAACGTGGGCACATCGCTGTATGCGGACGCGAGCTCGGCAAGATAGGAGCGGATGTCGCGCTCGACCTGGGAGGCGGGGAGCTTCTCGTAGCGGTAGTTCTCGCCATACGACACCACGATGGCAAACGGCGCATCCTCCAGACGCGGCACGGTGCCGGGCTGGAACACCTGGGCGCCGATGCCCTGGTTGATGACGTCGGCGCCGAACATCTTACCGAGACGCGCGGTCCAGGCGAGCGCGGGCGTTGTGGCCGCATAGCCCTGCACGATGGAATCGCCGAGCGCGAGCAGCGTGCGGCGGGGCGGAACGGGATCGATGAACGACCCGTCGCATACAATCTCCGAGAGCTCGACGCCCGAGGTGACGGGAAGCCATACGCGGAAGGTGTGCGCCTCGGTGAACCCGGGCAGGCGACCGACGTTCTCCGCCATGTCGATGTAGAGCGAGCTATCGAAATACTGCAGGTACGGATGGGCTTTGCCGTCGACCTCCACCGAGAAGTCCTCGAAGAGGGAGGACAGTTTCTCATCGACGCGCGCGATCTGCTCCATCACGAAGCGCGTGCCCTGAGGAACGGGAGTGCGGCGCAGCGGGATGGAGATGGTCGAGGCGTCGGTTGAGAACTCCAGCGCGATGCCCGCCGTGCAGCGCGCCATGCTGCGGAACTGACCGGGATGGAGCGCGGCCACGCTGCCGAGGACGCGCATCTGCCGGGGTGTGATGCGAAGGGGGGCGAACCACCCGCCGCGCAGCCGCTCCGCGCCCACAACGCCATGAAGGTAGTCGCGCGCCGGAACGCGCAGCCCCTGAGCTTGGGGAGTCGTGGATTCTGCCATAGCTGCTCCGTTTCATCTGCATGGTAATACTTTATTGTCGCAGAAGAACGTCGGCGAGAGGAGCATAAGCGCGAACGAGTCGCTCAAAGGTCATGGCGGCGTTCGCGGGGCTCGTGGACGGCAGGGTCTCGGCGGGGATGCCGGTGACGGGCTCGATGAGCCGACGATAGAGGCGGCCCGCCGTGGCGCCCGTGCAGAAGATCCGCTCGATGGGCGCGCGGGCGAGGATGGGCGCAAGGTCGTTGGGCACGGGGTTTCTGATGGATGCGTCGGATGCTCCGACGATCTCCGCCTCGGCGAGCACATCCCAGAGCGCGATGCGCATCTCGGCGCAGAACGCGCGCTTCTCGTCGATGGTCTGGGGGACGTCCTGCCCGAGCACGGCCGCCATCACCCGCCAGAAGCGGTTGTGGGGATGCCCGTAGAAGAAGGACTGCTCGCGCGACTTGGGGCTGGGAAAGCTGCCGAGGACGAGCACGCGGGAGCGCTCGTCGTACAGCGGGCCGAAGGGATGGATGAGATGCGCGCGCTCGGCCATGCTACTCGCCCGGACGGATGGGCTCCGAGAACGCCGCCTCGTCGTCGAGGCGCACGATGGTGATGCAGCCGAATCCGGCGCCTCCTGCCGCGCCGGAATCGATGTTCCACTTGTCGTAGACGCCGCCGCAGGCATCCGGGTTGCCCACGCGCACGATCTGGCAGATGCCGTCGTCGTCGAGGGGCGGACGGTCGATGGAGGCGCGCATGTGGCCGAGGTAGACCGTGGGCGTATGCCCCGCGATCACGACCGGCCCCGTACCCGAGGCATCGATCAGCCCCGTGGGGTGCTCCCAGAATGCGTGGCGCACCCACATGAGATCCTGGGGGTTGGCTGCCGCGAGCAGCTCCTCGAGCGCCGCTTCGTCCCATGTGCGCGCGGGGCCCGTATAGGGCAGGATGCCCGCATGCACGAGCACGTAGATGCGTTCGCCCACGGTGCATACGGCATAGACGGGCAGGCTCTCGAGCCATGCCACGAGCTCGTCGCGCGCCTCAGGGTCCAGATCGCTGAAGCCCGCGAGCGTGGTCCCTCCCCCGTTGATGGTCCAATCGGCGAGAAGCCCGCCGTCGCCGGGGTCGCCCAGCCACGACAGCATGAGGTCCTCGTGGTTGCCCGAGAGCACGCAGACGTGGGGCAGCGCGCGCACGGCGGCGATCACGTCCATGGGATCGGGCCCGCGGTCGACCATGTCGCCCAGGCAGAAGAAGCGGTCGTCATCCGCGGGCGCGATACGCTCGATGAGGCGCCTCAAGGGCGCTGCGTGTCCGTGCACATCGGAGAAGACGTAGGTCGCCATGATGAACCGCCTAGAGTATCCGCGCGATATCTGCCGCGAGCGACGAGGGTTCGAGGTGGTAGCGCTGATGCAGTTCCTCGATGCTCACGCGGTCCACGAATTCCTTGGTGCCGCCGAAGCACAGCACGCGCAGCGGCGAGGGGCCGAGCACGCGCGCGACCTTCTCGCCGAATCCGCCATAGAGGATGCCGTTCTCGAGGGTCACCACGAGGCTGTGGTCCTTCTCGAGCCCGAAGAGGCAGGAACGGTCGAGAGCGGAGAAGGTGGTGGCGGAGACGAGCGTGGCGTCGATGCCGTAGCGCTCGGACAGCTCGTCGGCGACGGTGCCCGCGAGCTCGACGGTTGCGCCGAGCGCCACGAGCGCCACCTGCGAGCCGGCACGGAGCGTCTCGAAGCGCGCCACATCCGATCCGCTGAAGGAGACCTCGGGTCCATGGACCACCGTATCGGGCACGCGGATGACCACCGGACGATCCGACGCATCGACCGACCACTCGAGCATGGCGAAGTACTCCTCGACGGTAGCGGGCGCGAGGCAGACGAGGCCGGGCACGTTGCCCGTGTAGGCGAGGTCGAAGACGCCCAGATGCGTGGCGTCGATGGACGAGAAGCCCGCCTGGAACACGAGCACCGTGGCGGGGCTCTGGTTGAGGGCGAGATCCTGCACGATCTGGTCGTAGGCGCGCTGCAGGAAGGTGCTCGCCACGAAGAAGACGGGCTTGGCGCCGCCGCACGCGATACCCGCCGAGAAGGTCACGGCATGCTGCTCGCAGATGCCCACGTCGACGTAGCGGCTGTCGGCGGCGGCGCGGAACTCGGGCGTGAGGCCGGTGCCGCCGGGCGTGCCCGCGTTGACAACCACGATGCGGGGATCTGCGGCCATCTTCTCGAGCATGCGCTCGCGCGTGAGGGAGGCGTAGGTCTCGCTCGGCGCATCGCAGCTTCTCGCCCTGACGGAATGCGCGGCCTCCTTGTTGCTCTCGGCCCATGCGACGCCCTTGCCCTTGACGGTGTGGATATGCACCACGACGGGATGGTCGATGTCCTTGACGCGCTCGAACGCGTCGATGAGGGCCGGGATGGAGTTGCCGTCCTCCACGTAGCGGTACTCGAGGCCGAGCGACGTGAAGAAGTTGCAGGCCTCCATGCCGCGCGTGGAGCGCAGCTTGGCGAAGTTGCCGTAGATGCCGCCCTGATCCTCGGCGATGGACATCTCGTTGTCGTTGAGGATGATGATGAGGTTGCTATCGAAGGTGGCGGCGTTGTCGAGGCCCTCGAAGGCCTCGCCGCCCGATAGGCACCCGTCGCCGATGAAGGCGACCACGTTGTGCTTCTGCCCCGAGACGTCGCGCGCCTTGGCGAAACCGCAGGCCAGGCTCACCGATGTCGAGGTGTGGCCGCAACGGAACCAGTCGTGCTCGCTCTCCTCGGGGTTGGTGAAGCCCGAAATCTCGTCCATGCGCTCATCGTCGATGAACCCGTGGGCGCGGCCGGTGAGCAGCTTATGGGTGTAGCACTGGTGCGAGGTGTCGAAGATGATGCGATCGCGCGGCGAGTCGAACACGCGGTGCAGCGCGATCGTCGCCTCGACGACGCCGAGGTTGGAGCCGAGGTGGCCGCCGAGCGCATCCACGCGTTTGACGATGGCGGCGCGGCACTCGGCAGCAAGCTCATCGAGCTGCGCCGACGAAAGCGCATCGAGATCGCGCGGGCATGCGATGCTCTTGAGAAGGCCGAAATCCATATGTACCCCCCATGCTCCCCCACCATGTGCGTCGCTCGCGTGACATGGTATCACGTAACCGGGCGCTGAGAAGGCGCTCTACAAAGAACAGACAAGCACGGCGCTGCAGGGTTTCGCCGCAGGTGCCTCGGCAGGTCCCGCCGCGAGGATCGAGCCGCCCCCGCTACGCCTCCGCCGGCGCGCCGGAGAAGTTGAGGCCCTCGGTGAGCGCGCGGGCATCGGCGGGCGTGAAGGGGCCTGCCAGGAAGGCCCGCTCGGCGTCGAGCACCTTGGACTGAGCGCGATCGTAGAGGTCGAGGAAGCTGTCGGTGCTGCTTGCGGGCAGGAAGGGATGCTGCCAGCGCGCATGCTCGTGGTTATCGAGGCGCGTGACGCTCGCGCGCACCGCACGATGGGACATCCCGCAGAAAAACGAGAGCGGGGCACGCTTCGCCGCACGCTCCAGAACGCCGATCACGGCGCGCTTGCCGCCCTTGGGCGAGAAGAACAGGCGGTTCGCCAGGCGGAACAGCCGCACCGACATGGAGAAGGCGTTGGGCGCGATCGCACGTCCGTAGGCGGCGAAGATCGCGCGCTCGTAGATGAGGTCGATGGCGGCGAGCACCTCCGCGCTGCCGTGGAGGACCTGCTCGTACGGCTTGTACTGCTCGACCGTGCAGCGGCGCTTGCGGAAGAGCATCATCTCGTCGAGCTCGCGCTCGATGTTCACGTGCACGGTGCTGCCGAGCGCATCCGTGATCCCGCACGCGCCCGAGGCGCAGATCGCGTGCTGCTGCGCGAAGATGAGCGGATGCGCTGTGCGGTCGAGCAGGTAGTGGCACAGGAACCCGGCGGCGTAGGCACGGCAGATGCGCTGCCCGTCCCCGTCGAGGCCCTCGATGGCCGTGCGCAGGGCGAGCAGAAGCTCGGTGGGCTTCTCGTCATGCATGAGGCCTCCCACGCGCGACCGAGCGTCGAAGAGCGGATCGCCCGCGAGGTAGAGCAGCGGATCGGGTCCCTGGTTGCCCAGCAGGAACGCATCCATCTCGTCGGTGGTGGAGAAACCGAGTTCGCGGGCAACGGAACCGTATGCTTCGCGACCGAAGAAATCGTGGGTGAGAACGGACGGCATGACTCCTCCTTCCCGTGGCTCCATCATCTCCAGTATAGCGGTGCGGCCCCTCGTCTCGCTCCGTATGCCATTCGCCGCGGTCAGCGCTGAGTCCGAGTCGAACACCCGTACAATAGTCGCATCGCTGACCGCAAAGGAGTGTCTATGGCTGAAAAAACGAAACTGTCCACGGCCGAGAAGAGCTGGATTCTCTACGACGTGGGCAATTCCGCGTTCACCATGCTGGCATGCTCGCTCATCCCCATCTGGTTCAAAGACCTGGCCATCGGAGAGGCGCCCGGCCAGATCACAGGCGATCAGGCGACCGCCTACTATTCCATCGCCATCTCGATCGTCACGGTAATCGTCGCGCTTCTCGGCCCCATCGTGGGTGCGCTGTCCGACAACAAGGGCATGAAGAAGATCTTCTTCACCACAGCCGTGGCGCTCGGCGTCGCAGGCTGCATCATCAACGGCTTCGCAACCGCCTGGCCCGTCTTCATCGTGGTCTTCGTGCTCTCGAAGATCTTCTACTCATCGTCGCTCGTCATCTACGACTCCATGCTCAACGACGTCACCACCGAGAAGCGCATGGACGAGGTGTCCTCCTATGGCTTCGCATGGGGCTACATCGGCTCCTGCATCCCCTTCATCGCCGCGCTGATCGCCTACATCCTCTCGGGCGGCCTCTCCGAGGACCTCATGGTCTTCTCGCCGCAGATCGGCAAGATCATCGGATTCACCGTGACGGGCCTCTGGTGGTTCGCCGTCACCGTTCCGCTCATCAAAAACTACCGGCAGATCAACTATGTGGAGGTGGAGAAGGGCGCCGTCGGCAGGGTGTTCGCCCGTATCGGCACCACCCTGAAGACCATCGCGCGCGAGGATAAGAAGGTGCTCTTCTTCCTCATCGCCTTCTTCCTCTACATCGACGGCGTGGGCACGATCATCGACAACTGCATCAATATCGGCACCGACCTCGGCCTGCACACCGTGGGCCAGGTGATCTTCCTGCTGGCCACGCAGGTGGTCGCCTTCGGCGGCTCGCTCGTCTTCGCCCGGCTCTCCAAGCGCTTCGACACCGCGACGCTCATCCTCGTCTGCATCGCGGGCTACTTCTGCGTGTGCCTGTACGCCTTCACGCTCAAGACCCTCCTCGACTTCGGCATCCTCGCCTTCGGCGTGGGCTGCTTCCAAGGCTCCATCCAGTCGCTGTCGCGCAGCTACTTCTCCAAGATCATCCCGCCCGAGAAATCCGGCGAGTACTTCGGCCTCTACGACATCTTCTCCAAGGGAGCGTCGTTCTTGGGCTCTGCCGTCATCGCGTGGGTCAAGCTCGCGGGCGGCACCATCAACATCGCCGTCGCCTCGCTCGCCGTGTTCTTCGCGCTGGGATTCATCTTCCTCAGGATCGCCGACAGGCAGCCGTCGCGAAGGGCGGACCAGGCCTCCACGTAAGCGGGCGATGCGGGCGCGCGTCTACGCCAGCTCGTCGATGAGGGCGGCCAGGCGCTCGGCCATCACGTCGATGTGCTCGTAGGAGACCACGAGCGGCGGCAGGAAGCGCAGGATCGAGTCGCCGATGTGGTTGAGCACGAGGCCGGCCGCAAGGCCCTCCTCCACGAGCTCGTTGGCGATAGGGACGTCGAGCTGGATGCCGCGCAGCAGGCCGCGCCCGCGCACCTCCGTCACATGCGGGAGCGCCTCGAGACGCCGCGCGAGATGCGTGCCCGCCGCGATGACATGCTCGCCCACATCCTCGGCGATGAGCGTCTCGATCGTGGCGCGCCCCGCAGCCGCAGCCAGCGCGTTGCCGCCGAAGGTCGATCCGTGATCGCCGGGGACCATGAGGTCGGCGAGTTCGGCGCGTGCGGCGACGGCGCCCATGGGGAAGCCGTCGGCGATGCCCTTCGCCATGCTCACTATGTCGGGTTCGATGCCCGCGAGCTGGAAGGAGAAGGGCGCGCCGCAGCGGAAGAAGCCGGTCTGCACCTCGTCGATGATGAGCGCGATGCCCTGCTCGTCGCAGAGCGCGCGCACGGCGCGCAGGTAGTCGAAGTCAGCCGGCCACACGCCGCCCTCCCCCTGCACGCATTCGAGCACGATGCCGCAAACGGGTTCGCCGTGGGCTTCCTGCGCGGCCACGGAGGCCTCGAGGCCGGCGATGTCGTTGAGCTCCACGTAATCGAAGCCTGCGGGAAACGGCCCGAAGCTCGTGTGGAACGCATCCTGGCCGGTGGCGGCGAGCGTCGCCAGCGTGCGCCCGTGGAAGCTCTTCTTGGCTGAGATGATGGTGGAGGCGCCGCCGAGCCTGCGCTCGCCCCAGCGGCGCGCGAGCTTGAAAGCGCCCTCGTTGGATTCGGCGCCCGAATTGGAGAAGAACGTTTTCCACACCGTGCCCGTGGAGCCGCTGCCGTGCCCCAGCTCGTCGGTGGCGGTGGAGAGCAGCTCGGAGATGGCGCGCGCGAGCTCGCCTCGGTTCTCCTCATGGAAGTAGTTGCCCGTCTGCCACACGCGGTCGATCTGCGCGTGGAGCGCGGCGGTCACGGCGGGATGGCGGTGCCCGAGCGAGACCACGCCGATGCCGCCGAGGAAGTCCAGGTACCGCCTGCCCTCGGTGTCGGTGAGCACAACCCCCTCGCCCTTCACGAAGGCCACGCCCAGACGCGCGAAGGTGGGCATGACGTAGGCGCTGTCGAGCGCGATGATGCTGTCGAGTGCGGAATCTGGGGTCTGCATGGCTACTCCTCCTTGAGGAACATGGTGCCGATACCGGAATTGGTGAGGAACTCGAGCAGAAGCGAGTGGGGCGTGGTGCCGTTGAGGAAGTGCACGCGGCGCACGCCCTGCTCGAGCGCGTCGGCCGCAGACGCCATCTTGGGAATCATGCCGCGCTCGAGCGAGCCGGAACCGATGAGGTCCCGCATCTCGTCGAGGGTCATGCGGCTGATGAGGCTCTCGCGGTCGGAGAAGTCGCGGAACAGCCCGTCGACGTCGGAGAGGTATACGAGCTTGTCGGCGCCCAGCGCCTTGGCCATGGCTGCGGCGGCGAGATCGGCGTTGACGTTGTAGGCCCCGTCCTCGCCCCATCCCACGCTCGCGATCACGGGGATGTAGCCGTCGTCGAGGATCTCGCTCACGAGCTTGGTGTTGACCTTCTCGATCGTGCCCACGCGACCGAGCGCGGGGTCGCTCGCCCGGCACTCGAAGGTGCGCCCGTCGGCGCCCGAGACGCCTACGCCGATGTCGCCGTAGGCGTTGATCTGCGAGACGAGCATCTGGTTGACGTCGCCCACGAGCGCCATCTGCACCACGTGCATGACGGCATCGTCGGTGACGCGCAGCCCGTCCTTGAACTGCACGGGAACATCGAGCTGCTTCATCAGGGCGTTGATGGCCTTGCCGCCGCCGTGGACGAGCACGAGGCGCACGCCGATGAGGTACATCAGCACGAGATCCTTCACGACCTCGCGGCAGAGCTCCCTGTCCTCCATGGCCGCCCCGCCGTACTTGACGACGAAGGTCTTGCCGCTCATCTTGTTGATCCACGGCAGGGCCTCGACGAGGACCTCGGCCTTCGTTGCGGCCTGCAGGTGCTCCGCGCGCGTGCGATTCTGCGTCATAGCGTCTCCTCTAGGTGCGATAGTCGCCGTTGATGGTCACGTACTCGTGGGTGAGATCGCAGGTCCAGACGCGCGAGCAGGCGCCCCCGGCGCCGAGCGATACCGCGATGTCGATGCAGTCCCGCTCGAACCGGCGCAGCATCTCATCCTCGTCCAGGGGAAGGGGCAGGCCGGCGCGCAGCACGGGCACGCCCATGAGGTCGATGTCGCACGCGCGCTGGTCGAATGCGGCGCCGGACTTGCCGACCGCCATGGCGATGCGGCCCCAGTTGGCGTCGCGGCCGAAGATCGCGCACTTCACGAGCGGGGAATTAGCGATGGCGAAGGCAGCCGCATCGGCATCGGCCTGCGTCGACGCGTTCACCACGTCCACGGTGACGAGCTTGGTGGCGCCCTCCCCGTCCGCCGCGATCATGCGGGCGAGCGTCTCGCACACGCCGCGTATGGCGGCGGCGATGGCGGGATAGGCGGGAGAGCCGCAGGCGATCGTCTCGCCCCCGGCTGCGCCCGTGGCGAGCAGGAAGGCGGAATCGTTGGTGGAGGTGTCGGAATCGACGGTCACGTGGTTGAACGTGGTCTTCACGGCTGCAAGCAGCGCTTCATGCGCCGCTTCGGCATCAAGCGGGGCATCCGTCGTTATGACGCAGAGCATGGTGGCCATGTTGGGCTGGATCATGCCCGAGCCCTTCACGAAGCCGCCCACATGCACGGTGACGGGGGCCCCGTCGGCGCCGAGGGGAAGCGGGCCCGCGACGGCGGCCTCCTTGGCACAGGTGTCGGTGGTCATCACGGCGCAGGCCGCATCGTGAGCCGCCTCGGGGCTGCTCGCAAGGGAGGCGACCGCTGCCGGAACGCCTTCCTCGAAGGGATCGAGCGGCAGTTGCGTGCCGATCACCCCGGTGGACGCCACCAGGATCTGCTCGGGCGGGCAGCCGAGGGCATCGGCGGCGATCTGAGACGATGCGAGCGCGACCTCCATGCCCGCATCGCCCGTCGCGGCGTTGGCATTGCCCGAGTTCAGCAGGATGGCGCATGCGCGTCCCGCCGCAGCCCTCGGGCGCGACACGAGCACGGGCGCCGCGCAGAAGCGATTGGTGGTGAAGGTGCCCGCGCATACGCACGGCGCATCCGCCGCCACGAGCGCGAGGTCGAGCCGGGAGGGATCCCTGCGGAAGCCCGCATGCACGCCTGCGGCGCGGACGCCCCGCGCGGCGCACACGCCCCCGTCGCACGGCGCGAACCCGTGCTTCTCCATACCCCCTGCGGGCGTCGGCATTTCTATCGGCGCGATTACATGTGCGTTTTCCATCGTATAATCCGCTCTTTTATCGAATATTCAAAAAAGAATATTCATTAATTTGCGTAAAACATCAGTCAAAAGATAGCAGAGGGGGGCATCCTGTCAACCGCTTTCGCCAAAACGGTTGAGCACGTGAACACAATGGAAACAAAGCGCAGGCCGCAGAGGCGGCGCACGTCCGCTACGCGCCGCCTTCCTCGGCATCCGCCGCGCTCACCGCATACATGTGAACCGATGCGGACGCGATGGTGGCGGGATCCCACGGGCGCGCGCTCACCGAAGGCGAGGTGGGATCGTATACGCGCACCGAACCGTTCTCGTTCTCATAGGCGATGACGACCCAGTGCATGCTGTCGGTGAGGGAATCGGCGCGCATCTCGGCGATCACGACCGTGCCCGAGTCGAGCACCTCGGAGATCGCTTCGCGCGAGGGCTCGAACGCGGTCACCGCCAATCCCAGCTCCTTGGCCGCAGCCGTGAAGAACTCGGAGGACGTATGGGCATCGCCGCCTGCGAGACCCTTGCCCGTGGCGAGCTCGGCCATGTCGGCGGGCGTCTTGTCGCCCTTGCCCGTGATGCCCATGTAGGCCATCGAGAACGCCACGGGGCCCGAGCCGGTGACCGCGAGCACCGATCCGTCGTACTCGACGGCGCCCCAGCGCTCGTCCCAGGTGAACAGCAGGGGCACCTCGCCGCGCGAGACCGGATCTTCGTAGGCCGACGCCTCCTTGGAGGACTCGGGATATGCGCGCACGAACGCTACGGCCGCAGGCTCGGAAAGCGCGAGGCGGGGAAGGTCTTCGGAGGGGTATTCGTTGGCATGCAACGCGATCCATTCGAGCGCCTCGGCCTGGTCGAGCGCCTCCGTGAACGCTCCCACGAGATCGTCGGAAACGTCGGCGGCGACGCGCGCATCGGCCGCAGAGGTGGCGGGCGTGTTCGATTGGCAGCTGCGAATGCAGCTCGAGGCGAGGAATAGCACGAGGATGGCGAGCACGATGCCCAGCACGATCATGACGATCTTGCGCGGGCCGAGACCGCCGAGGGGGCCTCGGCCGGAAGAGCCCGTGCCGCTGAAGCGGATGCCGCGCGCCTTGAGCTGATTGCGACCGCCGCCCGAAGGCCTGCTCGCGCCATAGACCCTGCTCCGTGCGCGAAGACCTCTGCGATCGTCGGTTATGGCGCCTCTTCTCATCTGACCGGTTCGCTGCGAATAATCCATGGCCCATCCCTTAAACTACGCAAACGCATAGACCTGCCTGCACTTACTGTAGCACTCTCGCCAAACCGCACCAAGCGATCCCTCGAACGCCATCAAGGAGCGCATTGGTACCGTTTGATGAATTATCTGCATTTTAAATTAATGTATGCATTTTCGGGGATATAATATTCACCCCTTAACCCGGAAAGAGGCTCGTGTGAAACATCGAAACAGGCGCCAAGACGCCATCCGCGACATCATTCGCGAGAAATCCATCCGTACCCAGCGCGCGCTCGTCGACGAACTCAAATCCCAGGGCTTCACCTGCACCCAGGCAACGGTATCGCGCGACATCACCGATATGGGGCTCAAGAAGCTCTCCGAGGGCATCTACGTGCTCTCGGAGGACCTGCACCTGCAGCGCATGCTCTCCGAGTTCGTGGTCGAGGTAGCGCGGGCGGAGAACCTCCTGCTCATCAAGTGCAACCCCGGCACCGCATCGGGGGTGGCGGCCGCCATCGACGGGGCGAACCTGTCGCACGCGCTCGGCTCGATCTCGGGCGATGACACCGTGCTCGTGATCTCCGAGACGGCAGATCATGCGGTTCACCTGCAGAAGCTTGTCGAGAAGCTGGTAAGCGGATCGTAGCGGGGCAGCGAGCGCCGTGCTATCCGGCCGAGCGCCGCAAGCCCAGAAGGTCCTCGAGCACGGCCGCCACGCCGGCCTCATCGTTGGCGGGCGCGATCACATCGGCCGCCCGCCTCACGGAGCCGTAGCCGTTGCCCATCGCAACGCCCATGCCCGCCGCCTCGATCATCTCGCGATCGTTGTCCGAGTCGCCGAAGGCGACCGACTCCCCCGCATCTATCCCCAGATACCCGCAGAGCCAGGCCAGCGCCTCGCCCTTGGAGCAGCGCGCGTCGACGACCTCGGTGCCCAGAGGGTGCGCGCTCGTCCAGCGCAGGCCTTCGACCTCCGCCACCGCAGCGCGGGCACGCGTGAGATCATCCCTGCCCGCAGGGTCGGATGTGCCGAAGATGCTGATGCGCTCCACGAGCCGGACCCGCGCCGTGATCTCATCGACCGTGACGTCGATCGGCGTGCGCGTGCTCAGCAGGTGGCCGAGCGTGAACGGATCGATGCCGAAGCCCTTCAGGCGCTCGAGGCGCCAGCGTTCCGAGTAGATGCGGCCGTCGGCGAAGATGTCGAACGATACCTCGAGCGGGCGGACGAGATCGTAGAGGGCGCGGGTGCGCACGGCCCCCACCGTGCGCTCGTGCAGGACCTCGCGTGCGCGCAGGTCGTACACGACCGCTCCGCTCGAGGTGACGGCATAGCGCACCGACGGGTGGCTGGCGAGCTCTTCGAAGATCAGGACGCCGCCGAGGTTGCGGCCCGTGCAGGGCACGAAGCCGATGCCGCGTGCGGCGAGCGCGTCGAGGGCGGCCATGTTGCGCTCGATGAGGCGCTTATCGGTGGATAGGAACGTATCGTCCAGATCGCAGAACACGATCCCGGGTTCACGGCCCACGTGCCGCCTCACCGTTCCGCCATCGGCACGTAGGCGCGGTTGTCCATGAAGGAGTTGTATGCGGGGCGGATGATGCGCGCCGACCCGTACAGCTCCTCCATGCGGTGCGCGGCCCAGCCCGACAGGCGCGCCATGGCGAAGATGGGCGTGAACATGTCTTCGTGAATGCCCAGCATGGAGTAGACGAAGCCCGTGTACATATCGACGTTGGTGGAGATGGGCTTGGAGATGCCGCGCACGTCGCGCATGAGGCCGGGGCCGAGACGTTCGACGCTCTTGATGAGCTCGAAGCGCTCCGAGCAGCCTTTTTTCTCGGCAAGGGAGCCCGCATGCTTCTTGATGAGCTCGGCGCGGGGGTCGGTGACGGTGTAGACCGCATGTCCGAGGCCGTAGATGAGGCCCGAGCCGTCGAACGCCTCGCGCATGAGGATCTTCTCCAGGTAGGAGGAGAGCTCGTCGTCGTTGGAGACGTCGGACACATGGGCGGCGATGTCATCAAACATCTCCCCCACCTTGGCGTTGGCGCCGCCGTGCTTGGGCCCCTTGAGCGAGCCGATGGCCGCAGCGTAGGCGGAGTAGGCGTCGGTGCCCGAACTCGAGAGCACGCGCGCGGTGAAGGTGGAGTTGTTGCCGCCGCCGTGCTCGGCGTGGAGCATGAGCATGGTGTCGAGGAGCATGGCGTCCTCCCGCGTGAAGCCGC
Organism: Atopobiaceae bacterium; assembly: GCA_040307385.1. GTDB lineage: Bacteria > Actinomycetota > Coriobacteriia > Coriobacteriales > Atopobiaceae > RUG721. Next base: position 13,955 of record JAWRJQ010000035.1, on the reverse strand, counting down.
CGTCGGGATAGAGCACGTCGAGCACCGTCTCGGCCATCGAGTAGTCGGGGTTCGCGGGCGGGACCATGAGCACGCTGCCCTCCTGGCCCGCCTCATAGGCGGCGTGTGCCACCGCGGCGGCGCGGGGCCAGCGGCCGAGCAGCGAGAGGGCGATGTCGATCTCGTGCTCGGACGAAACGTCGTCGGGCATGGGGTCGTAGGAGTAGAGCTCGAGGGTGACGCGCTGCAGCACGTTCATGATGGAATGCGAGTAGGTGAGGTGCGGGAACGATGCGAAGAAGCCCTCGGGAAGCTGGCGCATGGAGCCGATGCGCGCCTTGAAGTCGGCGAGCTCGGCAGGGGTGGGCAGCGAGCCCGAGAGCAGCAGAAACGAGACCTCCTCGTAGCCGAAGCGGTCCTCCGCCTGGGAAGCGTCCACCAGATCGTCGATGCGGTAGCCGCGCAGCGTGAGGCTGCCCTCGTCGGGGACGACCGTGGAGCCGACCTTGTTGTAGCCGTGCACGTTGGAGATGGTGGTGAGACCCACGAGCACGCCCGATCCGTCGGCGTTGCGCAAGCCGCGCTTGACGTCGTAGCGGTCGTAGAGCTCTGCGGGAACGTCGTCGAGCTCGGCGAAGCCCTCGTAGAGACGATACGATACCTCGCCGCGGCCGAGGCCCTTGGAGGGCATGGGATAGGCGTCCTTGCCCCGCATGAAGGCCGTCGAGGGATGGGGGTAGATCCAGCGCGTCGTGCGCCCGTCAACCATAGCTGCCCCTTTCTCGCGATCAACGGATTCGATGCCCTCATCCTATATGACGGAACGGAGTCTCCACAGGACATCTGCAAATGATTCTCGCGCTGTTTACCGAGCATGCGGGAGCAGCACGGCGGGGCTTAATTGTCTTCGGGCTGCTCGTCCGCCTGCGCTTCGAAGAGCGTCCTCACGTCGTCCATCGTGGTGCCGAGCGCCACGGCGAGCTCGGAGAGCGAGCGCTCGCTCGCGTGCTTGAGTATGCGCTCGTAGGCAACCGGAGGCTTCTTATTGTGCGACTTCACCGCGGCGATGCGGGTGCGCAGCGTCTTGACGATGCGCACGGAGTCGAGGCAGGTGCCCTGACGGATCTCCTCTCTGAAGTGCTCCTCCTCGAGCGAGCTGCTCTTTGCCGAGAACTCATCGAGCTCCATGGCCGGATACGATGCGATGACCCGGGCGGCCTCGTCGCGCGAGAGCACGGGGCGCAGGCGGTCCTCGCCTGCGACGGGATAGCTGATGCGCAGGGGACGGCGCTGTGCCACCGGAAGCAGCTGATAGCGGGCGGCGGGCTCGGACGTTATCTTCTCGATGCGGCATACTCCTTGCCCGGGATGGACGATGTAGTCGCCGACGGCGTACATTACGACCTTCTTCCTCTTTGTAGATTGGGCGGGCTGTATGTGCATTATAGCACGTCAGCGGCTATTTTTAAAGGGTTCGGCGAGCAGCGCGCCGTGGGTGCGGGGCACTTTTCCACGGCTCGAGGCGGGCGCGGCTGAAGCCCGGCGCATGCGCACCCCCGCTAAAACCGCCCGCTCGCCGCTATCTCGTTATTCATTTTCATGCTTTTTGAGGATAGTGGTAAGATATTCCACAGCAGCTTGACGACCCCGATGCAGCTACCGGGGCCCGCCCGCGTGACAGGAGGAGCACATGGGAGCAGGATCTGGGAACGAGGGTCGCAAGAGCATATGGGAAAGCCCGCTCACGCAGTCCCTCGCGAAAAAGGATGCGGTCACGACGCCGGAGATCCTGTTCGGCTTTCTTCTCGGCCCCTTCGGGGGCCTGCTCGCATCGGGCATCTTCACGAGCCAGCTGCAGAACTACTTCACCGACGTGCTGCAGCTCGACCTCGCCTTCCTCACCGGTCTGCAGCTCTTCTCGACCATCTTCATCGTCATCGCCAACCTCACGGCGGGCCAGCTCATCGAGAGGACCCGCTGCCTCGCCGGCAAGGCGCGCCCGTGGATCCTTCTGTCGGCGCTCACGCTCGCCGTCTCGACCGTGCTCATGTTCTTCGTGCCCTTCGAGGGCGTCGCGCGCATGGTGTGGATCGCCATCGCCTTCAACCTCTACTACTCCGTCGCCTACCCCATCTTCAACACGGCGAACTCGACCCTCGTCGCCGTATCCACGCGCGATAGCGCGAAGCGCGGCACGATAGCCTCGTTCACCAACATCGCCGGATTCGGCGTCATGGGCACCGGCACCATGGTCTTCCCCATGCTCGTCTCCTTCGTCCTGAAGAGCGATCAGATGCTGTGGCTGCTCGCGATGGCCGCGATCGCGCTCTTCACCGCGTTCACGGTCTATCTGCAGTTCCGCTTCACGCGCGAGCGCATCACCGAGGAGGTCGGCGTTGCGGAAGACGAGCAGGACGCTGCGCCCGCCCCGTCGCTCGCCCGCCAGCTCTCCTCGGTTGCGCACGAGCCCCTGTGGTGGGTCATCATCATCGCGTACCTGCTCTATCAGTTCAGCGGCGCCTTCAAGAACGGTTCTATGGTCTATTTCTGCAAGTGGGTGCTCGACAACGGCCTCTTCGGCACCGCCGACGCCTGGGGCGCCTCGCAGTCGCTGCTGAGCATCGCGGGAGCCGTCCCCATGGCCGCCGCCATCCTCGTCGTCATCCCGCTCTGCAACAGGTTCGGCAAGCAGCGCGTGTGCATCATCGGCATGGCCGTGGGCGTCGTCGGGGGCATCATCGCCGGCATGGGCGGCTCCAACATCGTGCCCGTGGCGATAGGCGTCGCGGTCAAGTGCCTGGGCTCCGCGCCCGTGGGCTACATGATCTTGGCCATGCTCGCCGACGTGATCGATCATATCGAATACAAGACCCGCCTGCGCACCGACGGCCTCACCATGTCCATCTACAGCTGCATCGCCGTGGCGGCCACCCCCATCTGCAACGCCATCTTCTCGGGCGTGCTCAACGCAGCGGGATACGACCAGACCGCCGACATCGCCCTGGGCACGCTCGCTCAGTCAGCCGCCGCGCAGGAGGCGATCGCGACCAGCTATATCTGGGTCGAGACCGTCGCCTTCGCGATCTGCGGCGCGCTCCTGCTCTTCTTCACGGTTGAGAAGAACCTTCCCGCCGAGCAGGCGGCCATCAGGGAGCGTAAAGCCGGTGCGGGCGAGGCGGCGGCGAAGAGCTGATCGCCCCCATTCGGGGATACTCCCCCATTCGGGGATACTCCCCCATTGGGGGATACTCCCCCAATGGGGGCAGCGAAATGGGAGGGAAGCTAGACGACGGGAATCGCCGTAACGGCCTCGAGAAGACCGTCCGTCACCTGAAGCCGCAGCTCGCCTGAGCCGCATACGGGCGCTCGCACGACGGCCAGCGCCTCGCCGTAGTAGGTCTCGGTCTCTCCCGTCACGAAGCTGCCCGCGTTGAACGGCGCGGCGCATCCGAACCCCAGCAGCTCCCCGCCCTCGACTGCGGCGCGCAGCCTGCCGCGTTCAAGCGGCCTCGTCGTGCCTTCAGAACCGGTATAGCGCACGCGCACGAAGGCGAGGCGTCCCGCGCCGACCGCGAGAGGCGCTGCGGGCGGACCGTCATGCCAGACATCGCGGCGCGCGAAGCCCACGGGCGTACCGGCATACTCGACCTCCGCACGCAGCTCCACCGGCCCCGATGAGCTCGCAAGCGCGCAGCGTGAGATCTCGCGTCCGTCCTCGTCAAAGGCGACGGCCTCGAGCGTGCCGGGCTCGTAGATGCAGCAGACGCGCGCGATGCACGAGCCGCGCATGCGCCGGCGTGCAACCTCGCGCCCGTTCAGGATGAGGGCGACCGCATGGGCGCGCGCGTAGATCTCCACGTTCGCCGCACGCCCTTCGCAGCCGTCCCAGCTCCAAGACTCCAGGGCGTCCGACAGCTTCCACGCGCTGGGCGTGTGTCGCTCCCCCGTATGGTTGACCGGGCGGACGGCGATGAAGGGGCCCGTCTCGCCGCCGAGGGCGACGCGGGTGAAGAGCGCCTCGCCGAGCGGCTTCCCCGTGAGATCGATGCGGCCCGATCCTGCCGTGAGCCAGCCGAAGCCGCCGAGGGCGCCGGCGTAGTCCTCGTACTCCCACGAGCCGATGCCCGCCTCGCCCAGATAGTCCATGCCCGCCCATACGAAGTCGCCGATGAGCCTCGGGTGCTGCTCGGCGAGCCTGCTGAACCGGTACGCATCGGCGCAGAAGGTCTCGCTGCCCAATATGAGCCGATCGGGATAGGCCTTGAGATCGCGCTCGTAGCGCTCGATCCCGTAGTTGTAGCCGGCGATGTCCATCTGCGCGAAGGCATCGCGGGTCACGGCGTCGCACAGCGGAAGCGTCGCTGCGCGCTTCATGAAGCCGGCGCCCACAAGGCCGGCAAGGCGGTTATAGAACTCGCTGCCCACGGAGCGATGCCTGCCCCGCGTGCTCGCCCGCTCATGCTCCTCAGCTTCCCGGCGCGCCTTCTCGTCGGAGTACTGGCCCAGCCCGAGCGAGCTCAGGAGGTTGAAGAAGATGTTCACCCCGCAGGTCACGGGTCGCGTGGAATCGAGCGCATGGAGGTGCTCCGCCATGTCGCGTGTGAGCTTCACGCCCCGTTCCTCGGCGGTTTCGCTCACCTCGTTTCCGATGGAATAGAGCACCACGCTCGGATGGTTGCGATCCTTGCGCACCATATCATCGAGGTCGCGGCGCCACCACGCGTCGAAGTGCGTGACGTAGTCGTAGAGCGTCTTGCGGATGTACCAATGGTCCACGTATTCGTCCATCATCAGGATGCCCAGACGGTCGCAGGCGTCGAGAAGGGCTTTGGAACAGGGATTGTGCGCAGAGCGCAGGGCGTTGTAACCCTGTTCCTTCATGAGCAGAACCTTGCGCAGCTCGGCATCCTCGAAGGCGCAGGCGCCCAGCACGCCGTTGTCGTGGTGGATGCAGGCTCCCTTGAGCACGATCCGGGCTCCGTTGAGCAGCAGCCCGTCGGCGCCCCAGGACAGCGTGCGGATGCCGAAGGTCACGCAGTCCTCGTCCGTATCGCCCTGGATCGAGCGGTACGTGACGCGGCAGCGGTAGAGTGCGGGATGGTCGGGCGCCCAGGGGCGCGGGTCGCGGATATCGATGGCGACATGCCCTCTGCCCCCTTCGTCCACCGCAAACGCCGAGCAGGCAAGGGGCCGCCCCTCGTCTTCGGGCACGATCTCCGCAACGGCGCTTCCGGCCGCCGTCGCCTCGAGGGAGACCTCGATGCGCGCGACGTCCTCGCCGAGCGACACCGTCTTCACCCCGATGCCCCCGGGCAGCAGATGCTGGGCGGGCCCCGTCCACAGCGTCACCGGACGGTAGATGCCCGCGCCCGAGTACCAGCGGCTGTTGGGCTGATCGGCGTTGTGCGCCACGACGCGCAGCTCGCACTCCCGTCCGGGGTGGACGAGGCCGCCCAGGTTCACGAAGAAGTTCGTATATCCGTAGGGACGCCGCGTTGCAAGCGTGCCGTCGAGGAAGACCTCGGCCATCCGATAGACGCCTTCGAACTCGAGGATGAGGACCTTGCCCTCGAGATCGGCATCGGGCGTCCAGCGCTTGACGTATTCGTAGTCGCGTCCCTCGAACCACCCGCTGTTATGGACGCTCGCGGCGCGCTCGCTCCGTTCCTCGCCGATCATCGCATCGTGCGGAAGCGCAACCTCCGTGTAGCCTTCGACGGTTTCCACGCCCTGCGGGATTTGGCGAAACGCCCATCCGTCGTTGAAGGATCGACCCTTCATGCCGGCACCTCCCCTAGCCTGCAGCGAGGACGCATCGCGCTGCATGCGCCCCGCTCGCCATCGTCCGAACCGTTCCGTCGGGCAGGACGAGCTCGCACGAGGTGCCCAGGGGAACCTCGATGTCGATGGAAAAGACTCCCTCCTCGAGCGTCCACGAGCAGGAGAGCCTGCCGTAGGGCGTCTCAACGCTCCCGCTTGCCGCCTCGATGCCGCCGCCCATGAGCGGGGCGATGCGCGATGTCCGGTACCCCGGCTCGATCGCCTCGATGCCGGCGATGCGCCGGTAGAGGAAGTCGCCCACCGCGCCGCTCGCATAGTGATTGTACGAGATCATGAGATCGGTGCCGTCGTCGCCGATGGGGCACTGCCCGTTCTCGTCCAGGCCGTCCCACCGCTCCCAGATGGTCGTGGCGCCCGAGACGACCTCGTAGAGCCACGAAGGGCAGTCCGTGCAGGTCAGCATCTGATACGCTGCATCCGCACGCCCGTTGTCGGCGAGGGCGAAGAGGATGTAGGGGGTTCCGGGAAAACCGGTGCCGATGCGATAGCCGCCCTCCTCCACGAGCTCGGCGAGCCGCGCCACCGCAGCGCGCTTCTCGTCGTCCATGAACATGCCGAAGTGTATGGGCAGCACGTAGGCGGTCTGGAACTCGGTTTTGAGTCTGCCCCGACCATCGGTGAAGACGGTACGGTAGGCCTGCGCCACGCGCTCGCTCAAGCGCCCGTAGCGCACGGCATCGTCCCGCTCGCCCAAGATCCCGGCGATGCGTGCCACGAGGGCGCTCGTGTTGCATAGGCTCGCCGTCGCGGTCCAGCGGCTGCGCGCCTGCCACTGGCCCATCCGAGGCGCATCGGGCGCCACCCAGTCGCCGAAATGCAGGACGGCGGGGGTATGCCAGATATAGCGATGCGCGCCCACGCCGAAGCCCGCCCAGAAGCGGCACGCGTCCACGTAGCGCTTCATCATGCGGTAGTTCTCGCGCAGCACGTCCTCATCGCCCTCGGCCCGGTAGAGCGCCCAGGGCACGAGCACGCAGGCATCGCCCCAGAAGTCGACCGCCATCGGCGGGATCGTCGTGGGAAAGCCGAAGCCCTGCGCGGGCACGGTGACGGGTATGCCGCCCGTACGGTACTGCTCGGCGCGGACGTCGCGCAGCCACGAGCGCAAGAACCTGCCCATATCGAAGGTGGAACAGGCCGTGGGCGCGAACACGGCGATGTCGCCGGTCCAGCCCATGCGCTCGTCGCGCTGCGGGCAGTCGGTGGGGATGTCCACGAAGTTGGATTTCGCGCTCCACACGATGTTGTCGTGCAGCCGGTTGATGCGCTCGTCGGAGCAGGAGAAGCTGCCGATGGTGCGCAGATCGGAGTAGAGCGCCCAGGCTGCGACTTCGATCCTGTCGCGCGCGATGCCCTCGACGCTGATGTAGCGGAAGCCCATGTAGGTGAGGCGCGGCGAGAAGCTCTGCCTCCCCGCGCGGCAGGTATAGGCGAGGGTCGCCTTGGCCGTGCGCAGAAAGTCGGTGTTGAGCGAGCCGTCGGGTTTGAGGATCTCCGCATGGCGCACGACGATCGTCTGCCCCTCGTCGCCGTCGATCGCAAGGTCCACCACGCCGGCGAAATTCTGGCCGAAGTCATAGACGAGCTTCCCGCCGACCTCGGTGCATGAGATGGGGAGCATGCGCTCGTGCGCACGGACGCGCGCACCCGAATCCGCCACGAGCGCGGGCGTGATGCGCAGGCGCTCGGGCGATGCCGCGCGCCACGCGATCTCGTCCAGGCGCACGCGGGCGTCGTAGGTCTCGCCGTCGTAGAACTCCGCCATACGGCACGGGCCGTCCTCGGAAACCTTCCAGCTCTCATCGGTCCCGATGAACTCGACCGTGCCGTCGGCGTACTCGATGCAGAGCTGAAGCAGCAGCGCCTGGCGATCGGCTGTGACGCGGTTTTTCCTCGTATACGAGAAGGCGCCCACCGCCCATCCTCCCGCCACGGTGGCGACCAGCGTGTTGTCTGCGGAAAGCAGCCCGGTCACATCGTAGGTCTGATACTGCAGCGTGGTCTTGTAGGAGGTGAAGCCGGGAGCGAAGTACCCATCGCCCACGCGGCTTCCGTTGAGCTCCAGGTCGTAGACGCCCAGCGCCGTGGCGTAGATGCGCGCCGAGGCCACCTCTCCGCTCAGCGAGAAGGACTTGCGGAACACCATGGGCGTCGGCGTCGTGCCCTTCTCCGTGAAGCGGAAGGCGGCGTCGCTGATCCATCGGGCATGCCAGCCTTCATCGAGCAGGCCCGTCTCGAACTCGAGCACGCCCTCGGCGGACGCGCCCGCATCGTCCGTCGCCCTGAGCGTGGCGCGGTAGCGCGTGCGCGGTTCGAGCGCGTCTCCCCCGTAGCGCACGGCTACCTGATCCGCTCCCCGCCATGTCCAACCGTTGACCTCGAGCTCCGCCATATGCAGGCGGGCGCCGTTCCGCTCGCTCGCAAGGGAGAACGAGAACCTCGGGTGCATCTCGTCGGTTACGCATTCGCGCTCCAGCCCCTCGCAGGCGAAGCGTCTCAACTCGAGCATGGCCACCTCCAACATGAATGGAACGGCGGGCCCCGAGGGTGCGCTCAGGGCCCGCATGCACGTCTCTCGGAATCCGCGCGTCTTTGCCGCAGCCGGCAGCATCCGCCTAGCGGGCGCGCTTCTCCGTGCCGGAGCCGACGAAGGCCGCCACCACGGACACGAGCCATGTGGCAAGGGATGCCGCGATCACCGTCACCGCCTGCGTTGCCGCAGCCTGCGCCTCCACGTTGCCGAGCTCGAGATTCGACCCCAGCACCTGCGCGATGGATTCAACGCGCGCCGAGGCGAACATCACGCCGGCGACGATCGTGAACGCGGGAACGGCGATTTTGAGGACATCGAAGCACGCGGTCATGGCGCGGCCCTTCTCCCGGCCCTCGAGCACGATCGCGAGCGCCGTGCAGACAAGAGCCGCTGCGAGCAGGGCGACGATGGTGCTGTTCAGATCGACGTAGTACGCGCGCGTGGCGTTCATCACGTAGAGCGCGAGCGTTGCGATGCCGAGCAGGCAGACGATGAGGTAGAGCACCCTTCCTGCCCTGCCGTTTCTCTGAGAACTCATTTGCTCTCCTCCTTACCGGTCTTGAAGGCTTCGCGGACGTACAGGGCGCCGAAGACCGCCGCCAGACCGTAGCCCGCTGCGGTCGCGCCGTTGAGAGCCGTCTCCCACCAGGGCGTGACCCTGACCGTCTTGATGTTCTGCGCGGCGCTCTGCGCGAATGCGTACAGCTGGTACTTCATGTTCTGACGCGCGTACCCCACGAGCTCGGCGTCGCCGGCGATGCGCGCCTGGGTCATGTAGGGCCAGCTCTCCTGCACCTCGGCGAGGGTCTCGTCGGTGCTGAAGTCGGCCATCATCGTGACGCCGCTGTAGATGCACATCTCGGGGCGGAAGTAGCCGGGGTTGTTGACCATGTCGGTCGACATCAGGCCCTTGAAGCCCCATTCGCCGCGCAGAATGTTGCGCAGCAGGCCCCAGGAGCCGTTGACCGGGGTGGCGCCGATCCTGCCGAAGGAGGTCATGATGCCGAGGGCGCCCGCGTCCTCGACGGACGCGCGGAACGCCCTCAGGTCGCCCTCACGCGCCTTCTGCTCCGTCATATACGGGGCGACGCCGGCGCGACGGGATTCCTGGTCGTTGAACGCGAAGTGCTTGGGGCCGATGATGACGCCGAACGCGAGCGCGCCGGCGACGGTGGCCGCGCACATGACGCTCGAGAGCACCGGATCCTCGGAGTAGTACTCGAAGTTGCGGCCGTTGTACGGGCTGCGGTGCAGGTTGGCGGCCGCTCCCCAGATGAGGTAGTTGCCGCTCCAGAGCCCGTCGTTGCCGAGCAGCTCCCCCCAACTCCGCGCAAGGTCGCCGTTGAAGGTGCTCGCGATCATGACCTCGTTGGCCATCGTGTTGAGCACGTAGCCGGCGTGGGGATCGTCCGCATTCATGCCGCGTCCCGCGATGGTGGTGCCGAAGCCGTTGGGGCCGTCGTTCTGATAGACGACGGGGCTCTCGATCTCGGGGATGGCGTCGGATTGGCTGCCGCCCTTGATGATCTTCGCGAAGAGGGTGCTCACGGGGATCTGCTCGACGAGCCTGTCCCATTGGGCGTCGTCGGCGTTGTCGTTGCCGGCGAGATCGGCGAGGGTCAGCGTGCCGCCCGAGCCGTCCACGTAATCGACCGCGTCGGTCTCGGCGAACCGGTACTGCTCGCAGCAGAGGTTCCTGACCCACTCCTCGAGCTTGTCGCCCTCGATCGAGAGGTCGTCGTAGGTCCGGGGGAAGGTGCCGTCCCAGTCGCTTCTCGAGAGCGGGACGGCGTAGCCGGGCTTGTAGTAGTTGACATCGGCATCGGCGAGCTGGTTGACGATCTCGGTGCCGTTCTTCGATACGGCGAGCGTGCTCTCGTCCACCGTGCCGTCTGCGCCGATGGTCTGCACGCTCACGAAGGCGGGATCGCCCGCATCGCCCAGGCCCTGGGCAGCGAGCACGTTGTTCACGGCATCGTGGGCGTCGGTGCCGAGGGCGAAGTAGTAGTCGCCGCCGTCGAGGATCCAACCGCCCTGTCCGCCCTTGGCGGTGGAATCCCAGCTCGCCATATCGAAGAGGTCAGCGGTGATCGTCAGGGAGGCGTCCTCCCCGGCGCCGAGCTCGTCGGTCTTCGCGATGCCGATCAGCTGGATCGCGGACTTCTCGACGCCAGCCTCCCGGTCATGGTCCGTATAGGGCACCGAGACGTAGAGCTGGGCGGCGAACTTGCCCGCAACGCCTCCGGTGTTGGTGACGGTGATGTCAGCCGTGACCGTCTTCCCATCAAGATCGACGTTCACGCGGTCGAGCGTCTGGGAGAAGCTGGTATAGGAGAGGCCGTGACCGAAGGGGTAGACGACCTCGTCGTCGTAGTTCCATGCGGAGGCGCCCCGCGATGCGCCGGCGGCGCCGGTCGCGTTGCCCGTGCCCGCGACGGAGTCGAAATAGCGCGTCTCATAGTACTTGTAGCCGGTGTAGATGCCTTCTGCCTCGATGAGATAGTAGGCCGAGGCGGTGCTGTTCTCGCCGCCGAGAAAACCGCCGGCGATGTCGGTGCCCATGGCGCCCATGAGCGAATCGGGCCAGGTGACCATGCTCGTGTCGGCGATCTGGATGTTGCCGAAATTCCGGGAGGCCGGCGCTGCGGCCGTGTCCGTCGCATAGGTGTCGGCGAGGCGTCCGGAGGGGTTCACGGTGCCGTTGAGCACATCGGCGATGCCGAGGGTGCCGTACGCGCCCGGGAAGCCGATGAAGAGCACGGCGGAGACGCCGCTGTCGTGTTCGAGCTCGTCGAGTTCCATGGTGGATCCGCTGTTGATGAGGACGATGACGGTGCTGAAGCGCTCTTTGGCGAGCTGGATGAGCGCGCGTTCGTTGGTGCAGATGCCGAGCGGGTTGGCCGTGCCGTAGGCATCGCCGTCGATGCCGTCTGCGCCGGGATAGTAATCGCTGCCCTCGGAGCCGGGTCGCGAGAGCACGACGATGGCGGCATCGCCATACTCGGCGAAGCTGTCGGTATAGCTTGCATCGGCGCCGCCCTCGGATGTGTACAGGTCGATCGCAGGCTCGTTCGGTACATAGGGCGTCGCGAACCCGGCGGGACGATACCGGTAGTTCACCGACTGCATCCAGGGCGGGGCGCTCGTGTTGGGCGAATCGTCCTCGATGGCGCCGAGCGTCTCGTAGATGCCCGTCATGGTGGGATTGACCTCGAAACCGCATTGCGTGAGGCCCGAAACCAGATCGATGGCGTCTTCGGTGGTGATGGTGGAGCCCATCTTGCCGCCGAGGAAAGGATACATGGAGCCCATGCCCAACAGGGTGACCTTGGCGCCTCGGGCGAGCGGCAGCGCACTCCCCTCGTTCTTCATGAGGACCGTGCCCTCTTGGCCAACCTGGCGCCCGAGCGCCTCATGGGCGGCGATGAGCTCGTCGCTCGTCGCGATGCTCGGCGTGAACTTGTCGTCGGCGGTCTGCTCGCTGCTCGTTGTTCCCAACGCGGCGTCGATGGTGCCGCGCCATGAATCGGCGACGCCGCGCAGCCCCGTCAAACCGAGTCCGGCGGACAGCGTGAGCGCCACCGCACCACGGCGTGTGACCTGCATAGATCCCTTCTTCATGTGATTCCTCCTCCTTCGACGCGACAGGTTTGGCCACCAGGGAGGCAGCATGAGCACGCAGAGGAGGCTGCGGAGCGTTCGTGCGGATCGATGGTTTTCACAGCCCTCGCGCACTTCATAAAAAAGTGTAACGTGATTATGCGTAAGTACGAAAAAGGTTTTCTGCCAATGGTAGGAAGGGGCGCTGCGAGCGGGGCCGTGCGGAGGCGTCCCCGGATGCCTTCTATTCAGGGCGTTCGCCCTTCTCGCTCTCGATCGAACGGTTGAAGAGCTCCAGATTGTACTCGTTCGCGTCGCGCGCGCTGTGGAAGAGCAGAAGGAGCAGCACCTCGAGCACGTAGTTGATCGAGTTGTGGGAAAAATCGAAGTCATGCACCAGAAGATGGTCGCGCGCGGAGACGACCAGCAGCGCGTCGGCATGCAGCGCGAGCGGGGACTGCGCGTTGCGCGTGATCACGATGCAGGGCACGCCCCGATCTATGGCGTTGTCCATGATGCTGAGGAGCCGGTTCGAGCGACCGGAATTGGATATGACCACGAGGCAGTCGAACGGCGACATGAGCGCTGCGGTGAGCAACGCGCCGTCGCTCGTCGAGGATGAGATCGCATTGACGCCCGCCTGGCTGAATTTGATGGCGGCGCTCTGAGCCACGGGAAGCGAGCTGCCGACGCCCACGAGCATCGCTATGCGCGCCTTCGACAACAGCTCGACCGCCTCGCTGATCGACTCGGCATCGAGCGCGGCGAGCGTGGCCTCAAGCTCGGCGACCTTGGTCTCCATGACATAGCGCATGGTGCCGGGGACATCCGACAGCATGATGCCCGATGATTCGTCGAAGGGCCGTTGCTTGCTCGCCGTTTCCTCGCGGGCGAGCGCGTAGCGCATTTCGGAGAAGTTCGTGTAGCCGATGGAGCGGACGAAGCGCGACACGGTGGTGTTCGATGTTCCCGCGCTTCGAGCGATCTCGACGGCGGAGAGGGACGAGACGATGCCCGCATGCTTGAGGATGAAATCCGCCACGATCCGTTCTGCGTCGGAAAGATCCTTGTAGCGCTGCAGGATCATATCGACAACGCCGCCGCACCCCTCGATGCCCGACATAGAGGCCTCCCAACCCGCTCCCATCGGCGGCCGCCGTAGGAGAGCCGCCCAATCCGCCATAGCGTCGCCGCCGTGGAACCGTGCGGCCTATGGACTAGGCTAGCCGTTTCCTGCGGCGCACGGCACGACCATTCGGGATGCAGCACCGATTAATCCACGAATGGAGAAAACGGTTTTCGTTTCGCGGGGGTGCGGTCGGACGGACGCAGCGTCCTCCCCACCCATAATCCGCATGATATGATGCTGAGCGGAGGTTCCTATGTACCGCACAGGCATCGAAACAAAGCTCAACATCCTTTCAGCGGCCAAGATGCTGTTCTACGCGCATGGCTACAAGGCGGTCACGGTGCATGGGATCTGCGAGCGCGCCGGCGTGAAGCTCGGCACGTTCACCTATTACTTCTCGCGCAAAGACGACCTGATCGGCACGATCTACACCGACTACATGCGGGCCTGCAAGGATTACATCGACCTGCATGCCGAAGGAGGGCTCTCCGGCGCAGAGCATCATATGCATGCGGTCATGCTCTACTACTGCAGGCTTTACGGCGACGAGCGGGCCGTGGCGTTCCACCGCGAGGTGCTGCGGCTGGGTTCGATGGATGCGTACTTCGAGAATCCGCGCTCCGTCATCGCGGACTTCTCGGACGAGAAGCCCTTGGATCGCAACGACCACGTCTACAACCTGGCCATCCTCGCCGACAATGCCGTGCGCCGCGCGCTCAACATCGAGTTCATCGAGCAGTCGAGCAGAGATCTCGAGGATGTTCGGGACCTGCTGACCGACATATACACCATCACGGCGCGCCTCTTCGGCACCGACCGCGAGCGGCTGCTCGCCTATATCGACCGTGCCTACCGGTTCGTGCAGGAACATCG
>JAWRJQ010000034.1:0-47005 GCA_040307385.1 Atopobiaceae bacterium | reverse complement strand
CCCCCACACGGGGTGTATCCCCCATTGGGGGATACTCCCCGTGTGGGCCCGAATGAAAAACGGGCACCCGATCGGGGTGCCCGAAGCATGCAATGGAGGCGACGCCCGGATTCGAACCGGGGGTAAAGGCTTTGCAGGCCTCTGCCTTACCACTTGGCCACGTCGCCGTAGTAAAAAGGCCGATTCAAGAACCGGCCTCGAAAGTGCATGGAGCGGGCTACGGGGTTCGAACCCGCGACCTCAACCTTGGCAAGGTTGCGCGCTACCAACTGCGCTAAGCCCGCGAACGCGTAGTTAAATATAGTCGAGTTCTCACCAAGATGCAAGGAGCTTTTCCAAAATAGCGTATCCTTATATCCATGACAGCAGAGAACAGCACAATCTACCTCGACTACGGTGCGGCGACGCCGCTGGATGAGCGCGTGCGCGCCGCGATGGAGCCCTACGATCGCGAACTCTTCTTCAACCCCTCGGCGGCCTATGACGAGGCGCGGAGGGTGCGTTCCGATATCGAGCAGGCCCGTGCGCGGATCGCGCACCTCATGGGAGCGCGCGCCGACACCATCGTCTTCACGGCGGGTGCCACCGAGGCCAACAACCTCGCCTTCGCGGCGGTGTCGACCGATGCGCATCTGGTATCCGACGCCATCGAGCACGAGAGCGTGCTCGCCTGCCTGGCTGCGCGCGAGCACACCGTCGTGGGCGTGGAGGGCGATGGGCGCGTGAGCCCGCAGGCGATCTCCCGCGCCATCACGCCGCGCACCGAGCTCGTCTCGGTGAGCCTCGCCAACGGGGAGATCGGCACCGTTCAGCCTGTACGCGATATCGCGGCCGTCGTGCGCGCCGAGCGGGCGCATCGGCTCGAGGAAGGCGATATGCGCCCCCTCTGGCTCCATACGGATGCTTCGCAGGCTGCGCTTGCGCTCTCGGTGAACGTCTCGTCGCTCGGCGTCGACATGATGACCCTCTCGGCATCCAAGATATACGGGCCCAAGCAGGTGGGCCTGCTCTGGGCGGCCGACGGCATCGCGCTCGCTCCGCTGGTCGCCGGCGGGGGACAGGAGCGCGGCATCCGGTCGGGCACCGAGAATGTGGCGGGCATCATGGGTTTTGCCCGTGCGTTCGAGATCGCCGCTGCCGAGCGTCCCGCCGAGACCAAGCGGCTCGCAGCCCTGCGCAGCCGCATGGAGCGCGCGCTCATCTCGGCGTTTCCCCAGGCGCAGGTTTCGGGTCCGCGTAACGCGCGTCTGCGTCTGCCCGGGCTTCTGCACATTTCGTTTCCGGGTATCGACGCGCGGCGCCTCGTGCTGCTGCTGGGGCAGGCGGGCGTGCTCGCTGCCACCGGCAGCGCCTGCGCGGCGAGCAAGATGCGCGTCTCGCACGTGCTCTCCGCCATCGGCATGGATGAACGCACCGCGGCGGGCAGCCTGCGCATGACGCTCGGACGCGCTACCACCCGCGACGAGGCGGACCGTGCGACGAAGATCATCATCGACGCCGTGAGTGCCGAATACGCGCGTCTGGGAGGCGCCTCATGAGCGAACGTGTTGTTCTCGGCTTATCGGGCGGCGTGGACTCCGCGCTCTCCGCAGCTCTGCTCGTCGAGCAGGGCTACGACGTGACCTGCGTCTACATGCGCAACTGGTCGCGCGATCTGCCGGGCTTCGCCTGCCCGTGGGCAGATGAGCTGGCAGACGCCGAGCGCGTTGCCGTGGCGCTGGGGCTCGACCTCGAGGTATGGGATTGCGAGCGGGAATACCGGGAGACGGTCGTCGATTACCTCGTCGATGCCTATGCGCGCGGTTACACGCCCAACCCCGACGTCATGTGCAACCAGACGGTCAAGTTCGGCACCTTCGCCGAGCGGGCCTTCGCCTCGGGCGCCGATCTCATCGCCACGGGGCACTATGCCGCCTGCGTGCACGCTCCGCACGGTCCGGCCACGCTGCTTCGTGCGGCCGACGAGCGCAAAGACCAGACCTACTTCCTCTGGCGCGTGCCGGGGGAGGTGTTCAACCGCGTGCTCTTTCCCATGGCGGATGTGCCCTCCAAGGCGGCGGCGCGCGAGATATGCCGCGCACGCGGACTCTCGATTGCGGATAAGCCCGACTCCGACGGCATCTGCTTCATCGGTCCGGTAGGGCTGCGCACCTTCCTGCTCGACTCGCTCGAACGCCGCGCGGGCGATATCGTGGAGTGGGAGACGGGCACGGTGCTCGGCCGCCATGACGGCGCCTTCCTCTTCACCGTGGGCCAACGTAAGGGGCTCGATCTGGGAGGCGGGCCGGCGCGCTATGTGGTCGCCACCGACACGCAGCGGAACGTGGTGTACGTGACCTCCGACCTCGCCTGCCCTGCACTCTGGACCTGCGAGGACGTGCTCGAGGACGTGCGGTGGATCGCAGGCGCCGCGCCTGCGGCGGGAGACTATCTCGTGCGGACGCGCCACACGGGCACGCTGCGCCCGGCGCATGTGGAGCCGCAGGCAGATGGCGGGGTGCGTGTCGTCTGGCCCGAGGCGGCACGCACGGTCGCGCCCGGCCAATCGGCGGTTATCTACGATGGGCGCGCCTGCCTGGGCGGAGGCGTGATCTGCACGGCAACCGCTCGGGTGGCATATGAAGGCGATGTCGTGTAAACTGGTCGCGTGGCAGAGCGTTCCACCCTTGCATATCAGGCCGCTCGTTATCTGGAGGTGTCTGTGTCAGTGCTTATCCTCTTCTTCATTTTATGGCCTGTGGTAGCCGTCTACGCCCTTTTTCAGATACTGTTCACGCTTGCGGGCTCCATCGTCCTCTCTCCTGCGCTTCCCGTTCTGCTCGGCTCGTTGATCCTGCATGTCCTTGCTGCGGCAGATGCGATTCGGCTGGCATGGAAGTGGTTCTACAAGGGCGAGCGCTTCGAAATCAAAGCGAACATCAAAAGGCCGCTGATCTTGCTTGCTGCAGGGTTCGCCTGCTTCTGGATAGGCGTCGTGCTCGCGGCGACGATCATCATGGATTACTTCAACTATTCCACTGTGGCCAGCGCTGCGCTCATCCTCTTCTGATGTGCACCATTGTGCGCTGCCCCTTTTTGGGTAGTTTGCAAGCTGTCGAGTTCGAGCTTGCGCTTTGCGGCAAGTTCGCGTAAGATAGCTACCGCGCTGCACGGCTTTTGCATGCAGCAGCTGCTCGGGCGCTTAGCTCAGGGGGAGAGCGCTTCCCTGACACGGAAGAGGTCACAAGTTCAAATCTTGTAGCGCCCACCAAACGTTTCAAGGCCGCTGACGCGGCCTTTTTTGTTGAAACGGCAAGCCTGCCTCGCCATCGGCGCCGACCCATCGGCCCTCTTCATGATCGGACAACGCTTCTCGACGGGCGTGAGAGATATACAGTCGAAAAGCACCGTGCGCTGAAAAGGCGGCGGAACAAATCCGCCTCGACAGGGAGACGGGCTGCGTGCTCGGTGCTGCGGCGGCATGTTAGTATGGATGCAGCTGGGAAGGGGATTTCTATGACCATGCTTCTCGAGGCGCGGAACCTGGGCTTCTCCTGCGCTCGAAATCCGATTTTGGAAGGTCTCGACCTGTCGCTCGGGCACGGCGAGATCGTGTTTCTGCGAGGGGTGAACGGCTCGGGCAAATCGACCCTCCTGCGCTGCCTCGCAGGGCAGCTGCGGCCGCGCGAGGGCGAGATCAGCCTCTTGGGAAAGCCCCTGTTCTCGCTTGCCCGGAAAGACCTTTCCGGACTCGTCTTGGTGCCGGATGTGCCCGCATTCTATGATGATCTGACCGGTCGCGAGCACTTCGAGCTGGTTGCGCGGGCCAATGGGGACGAGGAGGTCATGCGGCGCGCCTTCGCCCTTGCGGAGGCATTCCATCTATCGGGTGCATGGGACGTGCTCCCCTCGGCGCTCTCGCGGGGGATGCGCTACAAGCTTGCGCTGTCGCTTGCGCTCGCCATGCGTCCGCACGTGCTGCTCCTCGACGAGCCCTTTGCTCCTATCGATGCAGATGCGGCATGGGTGCTCGGCGAGGAGCTGGGCAAGCTCTCCGCCAAAGGCTCCGCAGTACTGCTCAGCATCCATGGGAGGGTGCCGACGTGCGCCCCTACCCGCACCATCCTCTTGGACGAAGACGGAATGCACGAGGATATTGCCTGATGGATGAGCGCATCCTGGCGGCGCTCCGCATACGGATACGGCATCTGCGCCGAGATCTCGACTGGTTGCTGTGGGCGGCCGGCGCGAGCACCGACGATGCGAAGAGCTTTCTAGGAGCCTGGTATCTGGCCTATGTAGCAGCGGTTGGCGTGGCATGGTCGGTGTCCTCGTGGGCTGCATTGGAGCATGCCGCTGCGGAATTGCTGGGATCTTTACCTGCAGCGTTCGCTCTCGCGCCGCTCGGCCTCGCGATGGGGGCATGGTGCGCGGCGGCGTTCGTCCGTGCGCTGCAGGCGCTGCGGCGATCTCCCTTCCGCCTGTTAGCGGCAGATATCTCGTGGCTGTCGGGGAGCGGGCCGGCGCTCGTGGCCATGGCGGTCTCGGATGTCGTTTTGAGATGTGCGGGCGCCTGCGCGCTCGGGGTGCTGGCGGGGCTCCTTGCCACGAGCGGTATGGCTTCCGGTCTGCGCATCTGGGCTGCAGCGCTTTCTGCTCTTGCGGGGCTCTGCACGGTGCTCCTTCCCTGTGTGATCGCCGAGGCCAGGCTCGTGCGCGAGAAGACGGATGCGTTCCCAGCGGGCGCCCTCCTGTTGGCGATCGCCGCAGCATGCGCGATGGCCGCATCGGCAGCGCTGCTGCGGGTCCCCGGCATGTCGGAGACGGTGCTCTTCGCCTTGGCGCTCTCGCTGGCCGCATCCTTCGCCATCCTCGAGCGGAATGTCTGCATGCCCGCCCTTGCGTGCGAGGCGCTCTCGGATACGGAGCCGTTGACGATGCGCTGGCTGCGCCTCACGAATCGCGGGCTGCATCGCGAGCTGGCTCGGAGCGCCCGCCTCAGGCAGAGGGGCGCCCTCTTCGAACTGCCGTTGGGAGGCTGCGGCTGGAAGGCGCTTGTGTCGCGCGCCGCCCTCGTTCACCTGCGGCGGTTCGAGTGTTTGGTGGATATTCTGCTCTTCGCCGGCGTTTACATGCCCCTGCTGGGCGCGCTGTGCTCGGGTGTGTTGGGTAGGGGGCTGCTGCTGCCCGGTGCTGCCCTGCTGCTGCAGAACTATCACACCGCGCGGGAGCTCGTCCGCGTCTTCAATGCGGACGAGGATAACCGTCTCATCCGACCCTTCCTGCCCTTTGGGACGCTGCGGCTCCTCGTGGCGGACTCCCTGCCCGCACTGCTCCTCGCTATTCTGGCATCGTGTCTTGCGTGCGTCGTTGCACTGGGGCATCGGGGGCTCGCTCCGCAGACGTGCGCCATCTGCGTGCTGCTCGATATCGCCACGGTCATATGCGGCGGGATCTCCCGTATCGTGCTGCCGGGACTGTACAGGAGGGTGAGCTTCGAGCTTGCGTTCCTTGCCGTTGTTATCGTGACCTGCATCGTCTCCCTCACGGGGGAATGGCTGGCCGTTGCCGCAGTGCTTGCGGCCTTCGTGCTGATCGGCGGAGCGATGGTCTTCTTGGGACGCGATGCGCCTCTGTGAGGACAGACCTGTCCGATCTCACCCTCTAGGGCATGCATCGGGAGTTCCGGTTGTACAGCTTGACGATTCGCATTCTCGGTCCGGCATCGTGCAGAGTCCTTCCAGTCATAATGAAGCCTCCCATTTCTCGTGTGCAGAAAATGGGAGGCGGTTCGAGGTTCGGGGCTGCACGTGCCGATCGCGGTACGCTAGCCGGCAAGCTTTGCGCCGAGAGCCGCGCAGGCCGCCAGCGCGTCCTCATCGGGTTCGAGATTGGCGATGCAGGTCTCGACGACGTTGACGCCGGCGCTTTGAGCCGCCTCCTCCCACAGGCGCATCCATTCGCCGTCGCCCCAATCGTACGATCCGAACAGCGCGACGGGCTTGCCCTCGAGGCCGTCGACGACGGCATCCCACATGGGCTCGAACTCGTCGTGGTCGAGCTCCTCCGCGCCCATAGCCGGGCAGCCGAAGGCGAACGCATCGTACGCGTCCACCGTCGCGGTATCGAAATCGGCCACGTTCACGGCCTCGGTACCTGCGGCTGCGGCGATCGCCTCCGCCATGCTCTGAGTGTTGCCGGTCATGGTCCAATACACAACAGCTACCTTTGCCATAAGTCCTCCTTTTAGGACGCTGAATGGTGCGCCGCCCGTGCAAAGAGTGGGGGACACGGGCGGCGCCTGGAAAAGCCCATGCGCGCAACAGCGAGAGGGGTTCTGTTCGCGCAACGGCAAGAAGCAACCAAAAGTTATCAGTGGTTAACTCCTTATGTCCCAGTATACGGGTATGCCGCATGAACGCAAGAGGTTTTTTTCGATGGACAGCGTAACATCCACTATCCGCGCATCGCGCCTGCGCGCCGCCGGATCGCGGCAGCATGGAGTACCCATCGCGTTGCACATGCGACGGCGGATAAACGCTACACTGGAATGTGCTGAATGCCAACGCACGAAGGAGATTCCATGGTAGACAAGCTCACATTCCGCGATATGCCCTACGAGCGCCCCGACGGCGAGTCGCTCAAAGCCCAGCTCGCCGCCCTGGTCGAACGTCTCGCAGCGGCGACGACCTACGAGGAAGCCAAGGCGGTCTTCCTCGAAAAGGAAGAGCTCGAGAAGCACATCGACACGCTCGCCACCCTCGTCTCCATCCGCCATTCCATCGACACGCGCGACGCGTTCTACGATGCCGAGCAGGACTGGTGGAACGAGTTCATGCCCGAGATCAGCGAACCCCGGCAGGCATGGGAGCTCGCCCTTCTCGCCAGCCCCTTCCGCCCGCAGTTCGAGGATGAGTTCGGCGCCCTCATGTTCGTCAACGCCGAGATCGCGGCGCGGTCCTTCTCGCCCGAGATCATCCCCGAGCTCCAGCAGGAGAACAAGCTCGTCAACGAGTATGACAAGATCATCGCGTCGGCGCGCATTCCCTTCCAGGACGGCGCCTACACGCTCTCGCAGCTCACGCCCTTCAAGACCGACGCCGACGACGCCGTGCGCCTGGCTGCTTGGAAGGCCGAGGGCGCGTGGTACAAGGATCAGCAGGGAGAGCTCGACCGCATCTACGACGAGCTCACGCACCTGCGCGACGCCATGGGCAAAAAGCTCGGGCACGACGGCTATACCGAGCTCGGCTACGACCGCATGGGCCGCAACTGCTACGACAAGGGCGATGTGGAGAAGTTCCGTGCCGCCGTGCGCACCCACCTCGTGCCGCTCTGCGATGAGATCTACCGCATGCAGGCCGAGCGCCTGGGCGTGGCATACCCGCTCTCATTCGCCGACATGGCGCTCGCGTTCCGCTCGGGCAATCCGCGCCCGCAGGGCACGGCCGACGACATAATCGCCCACGGCAAGAAGTTCTACGACGAGCTCTCGCCCGAGACCAGCGCCTTCTTCAACACCATGCTCGATCAGGAGCTCATGGACGTGCTCTCCACCGAGGGCAAGGAGGGCGGCGGCTACTGCACGGGACTTCTGGACTACGAGGTCCCCTTCATCTTTGCCAACTTCAACGGCACGCAGGGCGACGTCGAGGTGATCACCCACGAGGCGGGCCATGCGTTCGAGGCGTGGCTCAACCGCACGCGCATCCCCACGTCCTATATCTGGCCCGGCATGGAGGCGTGCGAGGTGCATTCCATGAGCATGGAGTTCTTCGCGTGGCCGTGGAGCGAGGGCTTCTTCGGGCCCGACACGCGCAAGTTCCTCTTCAGTCACCTTGCCGGCGCCGTCACCTTCATCCCGTACGGCACGATGGTCGATCATTTCCAGCACATCGTTTACGAGAAGCCCGAGATGACGCCCGCCGAGCGCCATGCCGTTTGGAAGGAGCTGCTCGGCACCTACATGCCGTGGCTGCGCCTTGACGGCGACATCCCGTTCTATGCGGAGGGGGAGGGTTGGCAGCGTCAGAGCCACATTTACGGAACACCGTTCTACTACATCGACTACTGCCTCGCGCAGACCGTGGCGCTCGAGTTCTGGGCCATGATCCAGGACGACAGGGACAGCGCGTGGAAGCGCTATATGGCCTACACGGAGCAGGGCGGCAGCCGC
Source organism: Atopobiaceae bacterium (assembly GCA_040307385.1). Taxonomy (GTDB): domain Bacteria; phylum Actinomycetota; class Coriobacteriia; order Coriobacteriales; family Atopobiaceae; genus RUG721. The sequence goes on along the minus strand of JAWRJQ010000034.1, from coordinate 38,850 downwards.
ACCTTTACCGAGCTGCTCGCCAACGCCGGCCTGCCGACGCCCTTCGACGAGGCGCTCCTGCGCGGCGTGTGCGAGAAGGCCAAGGCCTGGCTCGAGGCCTATGACCTCACCGGCATCGAGTAGCGCAGGCGCCGTCATGGGTAAGCGCGACCATCTGAAAGATTACGTTCCCACCGAGGATGGCGGCTACGAGTACGTGGGCACGCGCTGGAGCTGGCCATCGCCCGAGGTCCGCGCCGCATTCCTCAAGGCGGCGCGCGGGCTGTTCGCGGGGGCGGTTATCGGGTTGATCGGCGCGGGGTTCATTCCCGCGCCGGGAACCTTCGGCGCCTTCTATGTGGTGCTCCCGTTCGCTGCAGGCGTGGTCGCAGCCGCTCTTTCGGGCGTTGCCCTGTATCGCCTCGGCAGCGAACCCGATCCGTTGCGCGACCATGTCTACACGAAGAGCGCTTCGACTCTGTCGGTGAAGCTGCTCGCCGCTGCTGCGGCGCTGCTTGCCTGCGGTGTCGCGGCGCTTATCCACGGTATCGCGCTTGCCGCCTCGTCGGGTGGGGGATCGTTGCTTCTAACCGTGCTGTTCTCGGCGTGCACGGCGTTGAGCGCGTTCTGCTTCTGGCGCATCCATCTCGCCTTCTCGCCCATCATCTTCACTCCTGTATAGGCGCCTTCGGGCGGACCTCCCCGCCGTCCGGCTCCGGCGGCAGCGCCTCGAGCTCCCGTCGCGATGCTTCATGTCCCCGCCGCGGTGCCAAGGGTTACACGCCGATTCGCCAGAATGGCATAATTTTCCGCTTTTCTGCCGAAAAACGGTTTCGGAAAAAACGGGGTCGCATTCGCGGGGCATCTGACCTGCGCGAACGCGGGTGCCCTTTCCGCCCGATGGAGAATCGAGCCCCGAAAACGGCAGAAAAGCGGAAAATTATGCCATTCTGGCGAATCGGCGTGTAACCGAGGCTAGGGCGGCATCCCGCAGCGGGCGGGACGGCCGCGCATGTTCGCACCGCCCGTGCACGCTCCCTCGCACATGTCGCGGCCCCTATTCCGGGGCTTCGAAAATCCGTCGGACATCCGCGCGGCGCAACCATACGAGCACGATGCTGGCGGTGATCGCAATGCCGCCGCAGACGGAAAGGCAGATACGATAGTCGAGCACCTCTCCGAGCGCGCCCACCGCAAGCGCGCCTACGCTGCAGATCGCCATGACATATGCTCCCTGGAACGCATTCACGCGCGAGCGCATGTGCTCGGGGATGTAGCGCTGCATGGCAGATTCGCGCAGGATCAGGCTGTTGCTGCCTAAAAACCCGCATATCGTGCGGTTGGCGAGCATGAGCGGATAGGAGAGCCACAGCAGGATGCTGTCCATAGCGTCGTAGAACAGATAGACGAACAGGCACAGCCCGAAACGCTTCTCGCGCGGGATCTTGACCCGGTATTGAAAGGCGCTGCCGATGCTGCGCCCGATGAACTCCGCGCCCGAGAAGAGCGCGTACATGCCCGCGGAGAAGCCCGGCGTGGTGCGGAAGAAGGCGATGAGGATGGGGGAGTAGCCGGTGGCGAGGCCGTTCACCACGGCCATGTATCCCATGAGTCCGCGCATCCCCCTCTCGTCCTTCAGCCACGCGGCCGACTCGCGGATGTCGGAAACCCACGCCGCGAACCCGCCCTCCGCGCGCTGTGCGCGCTCGTGCTCCGTCACGCGCACGCGGCTCTCGATGAGCGCGGCGGCAACGGCGAGCCCGCCTTGGATCATGAGCAGCCGCGCGACGCCGACGGTGTCGAGCAGCACCGCAGCGAAGGGAGTCATGATCACGGCGAGCGTGGTATAGAGCATCGATGAGACGGCATAGCCCTTCTGCTCCGCGCCGGGCGGGATGACCTCGGGATAGACGCTCGTCCAGGCAAGCGAATCGACCGCCTCGATGCAGGCGAGGACCAGCGAGATCACGAGATACCCGATATAGGAGAACTCGAAGAAGGCGAGCCAGCAGCCAAGCCCCGCATACGCGATGCCGAAAACGACATCGCCCGCCACGAGGAACGTCTTGCGGGGCAGGCGGTCCATAAAGGGCGCGATGATCAACGGGACGAACGCATGGGGAACGAGCTGGATCGCGATGACGAGCGCGGATGCGAGCGTGGACCCCGTCTCGTCGAAGACGAAGAACGAGAGCGCGAAGCTGCCCGCGATGCCGCCCGCTGCGCCCAAAGCGGTGGCGAACGTCACGAGCGTGAAATCGCGGGTCCAGAGTTTGACGCGGGATGAGGGGGCCTGAGCGGCCCGAGGGGAATCGGTTGGCATGGAGAGCCTCCAGTTAAAGATCTAAACGTAATGACTGCGCGTTTTTTAACTGCGGGCTCTGCTCATGTCTCGTTCCCTTCGGCCGGTATAATCGCAGGACAATCATACCATGCGGCGCACGAAAAGGGTGCAGAATGCGCAGGATGCTCGGCGCTCGGGATGTTTCGATACTGTTTCGTATTTTACCCCGCTTGTCGAGAAAGATGCAGTTCATGAGTCGGGCGGTCGGCCTACATGATAAAGTCAAATTGATAAGCACTACGAGATGTGCATTTCGCGTTATACGTCCGTGAAAGAAAGGAACGTACGATGAAGGACCTTACACGCAGGAATTTCCTCTTTGGCTCGCTTGCCGCCGCAGGCATGACGCTTGCCGCCTGCAACAACCAAGGCGGTACCGCCACCGATGGAGGCGATGAGGGCGACGAAGGCGCGCAGCGCGGCTCCGACACCCCGCTCGTGGTCGGCTACTCCCACTTCTCCAGCAAGTTCTCGCCGTTCTTCGCCGAGACCGTGTACGACCGGGACGCCGCCGAGATGACGCAGATCAACCTCTTCACGTACGATCGTCAGGGCCAGGACATCTACCATGGCATCCAGGGCGAGACCCGCGAGTACAACGGCACCGATTACACCTACCACAGCGCGGGCGACGTGGAGATCACCGAGAACGCCGACGGCACCGTGTACTACGACTTCACCATCCGCGAGGACATGACCCACTCCGACGGCGAGCCCGTCACCATCGACGACGTTATCTTCACCGCCTATGTGTTCTGCGACCCCACCTACGATGGTTCCACAACCCTGTTCGCCGCCCCCATCGAGGGCATGGAGGCCTATCGCAGCGGCATGAGCTCGCTCTACAGCCTCATCGTCGCCGCTGGCCGCGACAACACCGACTTCACCTACTTCACCGAGGAGCAGCAGACCGCCTACTGGGAGGCCGCCGACAAGGCAGCCGTTGCCATCGCTCAGGAGATCGTCGATTACTGCAAGGCAGCCGGCGCCAACGCCGAGGACGATCCCGTCGAGGCCTGCGCGGCCAACTGGGGCTTCGAGCTTGCCGAGGGTGCAACCGTCGAGGACTTCGGCGCCGCGATGATGGAGCAGTACGAGGGCGACATCGCCACCCTCGTGAGCACCGAGAACGCCGGCTCCTCCATCGACGACGTCTTCCCCAACTTCTCCGACCTCTCCCTGGGCGTCGAGACGGGCCAGTCCGCCCCCAGCATCACCGGCATCCAGAGAACCGGCGACTACAGCATGCGCGTCGTCGCCACCCAGGTCGATGCCACGCTCATCGAGAAGCTGCTGCTCTACATCTGCCCGCTGCACCACTACGGCAGCAAGGAGCTCTACGACTACGACAACAACTCCTTCGGCTTCCCCAAGGGCGACCTCTCCAGCGTCCGCGCCAAGACCACCCAGCCCATGGGCCCCGGTCCCTACAAGTTCATCAAGTTCGACAACGGCGTCATCAACTTCGAGGCCTTCGACGGCTACTTCAAGGGCGCTCCCAAGATCAAGAACCTGCAGTTCCGCGAGATGAACGACGCCGATAAGCTCAACGGCCTCGTTACCGGAACCGTCGACATCACCGATCCGTCCTTCTCCAAGGACACCCAGAACGCCATCATGCAGGCGAACGGCGGCGAGCTGACGGGCCCCGTCATCACCACCTCCACCGTCGACAACCTGGGTTACGGCTACATCGGCATGAACCCCCACAACGTGTGCGTCGGCGGCGAGCCCGCCTCCGATGCGTCCAAGAACCTGCGCCGCGCCCTGGGCACCATCTTCGCCGTCTACCGCGATGTCGCCATCGATTCCTACTACGGCGCAGGCGCCTCGGTCATCAACTACCCCATCTCCAACACCTCGTGGGCCGCTCCCCAGCCCACCGATGACGACTACCGTCTGGCGTTCTCCGTAGACGCCTCCGGTGCCGACATCTACACCTCCGATATGGATGCTGAGGCCAAGTACGAGGCCGCCGCGGCTGCCGCGCTCGGCTTCTTCGAGGCTGCGGGCTATACCGTCGAAGACGGCAAGCTCACCGCCGCACCCGAGGGCGCCAAGCTCGAGTACGAGGCCCTGATTCCCGCCGATGGCTCAGGCGACCACCCCGCCTTCATGATCCTCACCGAGGCCAAGGCCGCTTTCGAGAAGCTCGGCTTCAACCTCCGCGTGAACGACCTCTCCAACAGCTCCGACCTGTGGACCAAGATCCAGGCCGGACAGCACGAGATCTGGTGCGCCGCGTGGGGCGCCACCCGCGATCCCGACATGTATCAGATCTACTACTCCGACGCCAACAACCCCAACAAGGCCACCGGCACCTCCGTCAACCCCGACGGCGGCGTGAACCAGGGCGGTTCCAACTACCATTACCGCATCACCGACCCGGAGCTCGACGAGCTGATCATGGCCGGTCGCACCTCCACCGACCAGGCGTACCGCAAGCAGATCTACAAGGCGGCGCTCGACAAGGTTCTCGACTGGGCCGTCGAGATCCCCACCTACCAGCGTCAGAACGCGATCGTCTTCTCCACCGAGCGCGTCAACATCGCAACGGTCACCCCCGACATCACCACGTTCTACGGCTGGCTTGCTGAGGTTGAGATGCTCGAGATGAACTAGACTCGGATCCTTGCCGTCACATCAACAAAGACTGCAACGGCACTCCACCACCGTCCCCTCTCCGGGGGCGGTGGTGTGAGTCGTCTGCAGCGGGGGTGATATTACGTGAGAAAATATATCGTCAAGCGCCTGCTCATCTCGGTGGTGATCCTGTTCTTCGTGGCGTTCATCATCTATGTGCTCATGCGCTGCCTGCCCACGTCCTATCTCGAGCGGATCGCTCAAGAGAAATCCATGCAGCCGGGCTCCAAGACCTTCGACGAGTGGATGGCCCAGCTCTCCGCCACCTACGGCATGGACAAGGGCATCGTGCCCGGCTTCTTCTCCTGGTGCGGGAGGGCCATCCGCGGCGACTTCGGCGACTCGTGGAGATGGACCGTGCCCGTGACCGAGAAGTTCGCAGACTCGGTGTGGATTTCGTTCGTGATGGGGTTCATCGCCTTCATCCTCCAGATCATCATCGCCATCCCGCTGGGCATCATCGCGGCGACCAAGCAGTACACCAAGGTCGACTACACCATCACCATCATCGCCTTGGCGTGCTTCTCATTCCCCACGTTCTTCTTTGCCTCCCTGCTCAAGCTGGTGTTCTCCATCCATCTGCACATGTTCGACCTCGGGGGCCTCATCGGGCGCAACTACGAGCAGCTCGATGCCGTGGGCAAGTTCCTCGATAAGGCCAACCATCTGGTCATGCCCATCGTGACGCTCGTGGTCATCTCCGTCGGCTCGCTCATGCGCTACACGCGCACCAACATGCTCGAGGTCCTGAACGCCGACTACATCCGTACGGCGCGCGCCAAGGGCCTCTCCGAGAACAAGGTCATCTACCACCACGCGTTCCGCAACACCCTGATCCCGCTCGTCACCATGCTGGGCGGGTCGCTGCCGGGCCTGTTCGCGGGCGCGCTCATCACCGAGACGCTCTACTCGATCCCGGGCATCGGATTCGTGAGCTTTCAGAGCATGGTGGCGGGCGACATTCCCTTCTCCATGTTCTACCTGGTATTCATGGCCATTCTCACCCTGCTTGGCAATCTTATTTCTGACATTCTCTACGCCGTGGTCGATCCACGCGTACGTATCGCGTAAAGGAGGTGCGACGCATGGCAGAAGAAAAGAACTCGATGCAGGATGCCGTTGACGAGGCCCTTGCGCAGGACGCGCAGGCTATGTCGGATACCGAGGACTACTCGCTCAACGATGATCGCCGCGTCAAGACCCTTTCACCCACAGCGCTCGTCATCAAGCGGTTCTTTCGCAACCGCGTGGCCATGGTCGGCCTCTTCATTCTGATCTTCATGTTCCTCTTCTCGTTTTTGGGCGGCGTGCTGAGCCCCTACGGCGAGTCGCAGCTGTTCTACCGCACCGATAGCCAGAACAAGCAGTTCGCGGCCGTCGTCGAGAACAAGGACCTGCGCTACATCGAGGCCGAGAACAACTCCTTCCCCAGCGTTGCGCGTGCAAAGTTCACGCTCGCCCTCAAATCAGAGGACGCCACGTTCGAGTCGTCCGGCGTCACGTATCGCTTCGAGACGCTCGGCGATCAGGCCGGCGAGGAGGTCTACGTCATCTATGTGGACGGCGAGAGCACTCCCAATGCCATCGCCACCTACAAGACGGTCAGCAACTCCGTATCCAACGACAAGATCCCCTTCGACTTCCAGCACGCCATCCTCGCAGCGCAGGCTGCGGGGCAGGACTCGCTCGAGTACGAGGGGGCAACCTATACCCTCGATGAGTCGGGTTCCGTGGTCGATTCCTCCGGCAACGAGGTCGCCTACGCGAGCCGGTACTCCATCCGCGCCCTCATGGGCGACGTGTTCCTCTCGCGCACGTTCAAGGAGCAGCTGGTCGATGCCATCGAACGCGGCAGCACCGAGTTCGTCTTCACCGATGCGGAGGGCGTCACGGCCGAGTACGTCATCACCCGCGACACGACCACGTCCGGCTGGTCGGTCCTCCAATCCACGTCCACGCGCGTGTTCGACACCTACAGCTCGCCGAGCGCCGCACACTGGCTCGGCACCGACCGCAACGGCATGGACATGCTCACCCGTCTCATGTACGGCGGCCGCGTCTCGCTCTACATCGGCTTCGTCGTCGTCATCATCGAGTCCATCATCGGCGTCATCCTGGGAGGTATCTCCGGCTATTTCGGCGGATGGGTCGATAACCTCATCATGCGCATCGTCGATGTGTTCTACTGCATCCCCTCCATGCCGGTCATCATCATTCTCGGCGCGGCCATGGATGCCATGCGCGTCGATCCCCAGATCCGCATGCTCTACCTCATGCTGCTGCTCGGCCTGCTCGGATGGGCGCCCCTCGCCCGCCTCGTGCGCGGTCAGATCCTCAGCCTTCGCGAGCAGGAGTTCATGGTGGCCGCCGAGGCCACGGGCGTGCGCGCGTCGCGGCGCATCATCAAGCACCTCATCCCCAACGCCATCCCGCAGCTCATCGTCTCCATGACCATGGGTCTGGGTTCCACCATCATCATCGAGGCCACGCTCTCGTTTTTGGGTCTGGGCGTCAAGTTCCCATTCGCGTCGTGGGGCAACATCATCAACGACGTCAACGACACCTTCGTGTTGACGAACTATTGGTTCATCTGGATTCCCGCAGGCATCTGCCTGCTTTCCACCGTATTGGCATTCAACCTGGTCGGCGACGGTCTGCGCGACGCCTTCGACCCCAAGATGAAGCGTTAGGGGGTCGGATATGGCAAAGCAGAACGTGAACGGATACCTTACCGCAAAGGAATCGCGCGCCATCTCTCGGGCCAACCGCAAGATCACCAGCGAGTTCGAGCGCGCGTGGAAGCGCAAGGACGTTCCCGAGAGCGAGTATCTGTGCGAGATGCACGACCCTGCCAACGCGGTGGAGTTCGACAACCTGCACACGTACTTCTTCACCGATGCCGGAACCGTGCGCGCGGTCGACGGCGTCAGCTTCGATGTCCCGCAGGGCAAGGTCGTGGGCGTGGTGGGGGAGTCCGGCTGCGGCAAGTCGGTCACGTCGCTCTCGCTCATGCAGCTCCTTCAGCGTCCGCAGGGCCAGGTGGTCTCCGGAGAGATCCGCCTCAACATGGGCGACAAGGCCTACGACATCGCCAAGATCAACCGGGAGGCCATGCAGCACCTGCGCGGCAACATGATCTCGATGATCTTCCAGGAGCCCATGACGTCGCTCAACCCGGTCTTCCGCATCGGCGACCAGGTCGACGAGGTCATCGCCCTGCACGAAGGTGAGGGCATGACCGATGAGCAGGTGCGCGCGCGCACCATCGAGGCCATCAAGATGGTCGGTATCGCCAACGCCGAGGGCGTCGTCGAGATGTTCCCCCACGAGCTTTCGGGCGGCATGCGCCAGCGCATCATGATCGCCATGGCGCTTGCCTGCAACCCCAGCATCATCATCGCCGACGAGCCCACCACGGCGCTCGACGTCACCATCCAGGCGCAGATCCTCGATCTGCTCCGCAATCTCAAAGACAAGATCAACTCCTCGATCATGCTCATCACGCACGATCTGGGCGTCATCGCCGAGATGGCCGACTACGTGGTGGTCATGTATGCGGGCCGCATCGTCGAGAAGGGCACCGCCGACGACATCTTCCACCATCCCGCGCACCCCTACACCGTCGGCCTCATGGCTTCCAAACCGGTTGTGGGCCGCGAGGTGGAGAAGCTCTTCTCCATTCCCGGCAAGGTTCCCAACCCCATCAACATGCCCGACTACTGCTACTTCCGCGATCGCTGCGACAGGCGTCTTGCCTGCTGCGATGGCGAGTATCCCCACGAGATCAGCATCTCGGATACGCACAAGGTGAGCTGCTACCGCTTCTACGAGGAGCACAGGGCCGAGGCCGCCGCAGACGGCAAAGACGATATGAGCGCCTTCGGCTTGGGAGAGGTGAGCGCATAATGGCACGCACAGCCGAGAAGGCCGCCGCCGCAGAGAGCGAGCAGGCCTACGATTCTCAATATATCCTGCAGGTCCGCGACCTCAAGAAGTACTTCCCCATCAAGGGCGGCATGATGAACCGCGTCGTCGGGCACGTGAAGGCCGTCGACGGCGTCACCTTCAACCTCAAGCGCGGCACCACCATGGGCCTCGTGGGCGAGTCGGGCTGCGGCAAAACCACCGCGGGCCGGACGATCCTGCGCCTTTCGGGCGATAAAACCGGCGGCGATGTGCTGTTCAACGGCCAGGAGGTGTACGACCTCACCCACGAGCAGCTCCGCCATCTGCGTTCCAAGATGCAGATCATCTTCCAAGATCCGTTCTCGTCGCTCTCGCCGCGCCTTCCCGTCGGCGAGATCATCGGCGAGGCCGTGCGCGAGCACAAGCTGGTTCCCAAGTCCGAGTTCAACGCATATATCGACGAGGTCATGGATCAGTGCGGCCTGCAATCGTACCAGAAGGAGCGCTACCCGCACGAGTTCTCCGGCGGCCAGCGCCAGCGCATCTGCATCGCCCGCGCGCTCGCGCTCAACCCCGAGTTCGTGGTGTGCGACGAGCCCGTCTCGGCGCTCGATGTGTCCATCCAGGCGCAGATCATCAACCTGCTGAACGAGTTGCAGGCGCAGCGCGAGCTTACGTATCTGTTCATCAGCCACGACCTCTCGGTGGTGGAGCACATCTCCGATACCGTGGGCGTCATGTACCTCGGCAACCTGGTGGAATACGGCGCTAAGAAGGACATCTTCGCCAATCCGCTGCACCCCTATACCGAGGCGCTGTTCTCGGCGATCCCCATCGCCGATCCCGATGCCAAGATGAACCGCATCGTGCTCGAGGGCTCCATCCCGTCGCCGGCCAATCCGCCCGAGGGGTGCAAGTTCCACACGCGCTGCGCCAAGTGCATGGAATGTTGCAAGCATGAGGTGCCGCAGCAGAAGGAGATCGAGCCCGGGCACTTTGTGGTGTGCCACCTCTTCGACGATGTGCCCGAGGTCAAGGGCGCCGGAGAGCCGGATGTAAAGGTGGAAGATGCTGCGCAAGCGAGCGCATAGCGACGACGATCTCGTCGACGACGGCCGCACCATAGCCGATATGAGCGGTCTCGACGGCCCGGCGCCAGAACCTTTGGCGCCGCCGTCCTCGCGCAGCGCGCGCGACGAGCTGGGCGATCCCGACAGCCTCAGGATGGCCATTCTCGGCACGCTCAAGGCGGGCCTCTCGATCGGCATGGTCTATGCCGTCGTCTTCGCCATCGCCATCGCCCTCATGGTCTTCTTCTGGGCCTGAGGTCCGACGCGCCGCGTCCTTCTCGCCCTCGCCTGCACGAACGCCGCCTCTGTGTTCGCGAACACACGCTCGCCCGACCCGCCGCCGCGGGCCGCTTCGAGACCCGACATACACGCCGATTCGCCGGAATGGCATAATTTTCCGCTTTTCAGCCGTTTTCGGGACTCGATTCTCCATCGGCCGGAAAGGGCACCCGCGTTTGCGCAGGTCAGACGGGCCATGAATGCGACCCCGTTTTTTCCGGCACCGTTTTTCGGCAGAAAAGCGGAAAATTATGCCATTCCGGCGAATCGGCGTGTATGCGAGCAAGCGCGCCTCGGTGCGGATGCCGTTGGAACACGCTTCTTCGAGACGGCAGTCCCGTCTTTGCGCCCCGCATGCGCAAGGCGGCGAAGCGCGCGCAAAGTTAACGATATGTCAATGTTGTCGTTGCGCCATCTACACGCTCGAGGATGAGCATATAATCAATCCTTGCATTATGGGAGAGGGGTTGCTTCCAACCATACAGTAGAGGTGGGCCTATGGACTCTAAGACCCTACGCTACATCGTCAAGCGCATCATCTTGGCGATCGTTACGCTCTGGGCGGTCATCACCATCACGTTCTTCGTCATGCATGCCGTTCCCGGCGGCCCGTTCACGCGCGAGAAGGCCATCTCCGCCGAAGCCCAGGCTTCGCTCGAGGCGAAGTACGGCCTCGATAAGCCCTTGTTCGAGCAATACACGACGTACCTCAACGATGCCCTTCACGGCAACTTCGGTCCGTCGATCAAGCAGCGCGGACGCATGGTCACCGACGTCATCATCGACGGCATGCGCACCTCAGCCAAGATCGGCCTTATCGCCCTGGTCATCGCCACGTCTTTCGGCATTCTGTTCGGCGCTGTGGCCGCGCTGCGAAGAAACACCCTGCTCGATAAGGTCATCATGGTGATGACGACGGCGTTCGTCTCGATGCCCTCGTTCATCATGGGGTCGCTTCTGCTGATCGTCGTGTGCGTCACGCTCAAGCTGCTCCCCGCCAACGGCGCGTCCGAAGGCGGCCTGATCCTCCCCGTCATCACGCTCGCCCTCTACCCGATGGCCTACATCACGCGCCTCACGCGCTCCTCGATGCTCGACGTGCTCGGCCAGGACTACATCCGCACCGCAAAGGCCAAGGGCGTGTCCGAGCGCATGATCATCGTCAAGCACGCTCTCAAGAACTCCCTCATCCCGGTCATCACCTACTTCGGCCCGCAGCTGGCCTACATCGTCACGGGCTCGCTCGTGGTGGAGCAGATCTTCGCCGTGCCCGGCATCGGCCGCTACTTCGTGAACTCCATCACGGGCCGTGACTACACCCTCATCATGGGCACCACCATCGTGCTCGCCACCCTCATCGTCATCATGAATCTCGTGTCCGACATCCTCTACAAGATCGTCGACCCGAGAATCAACCTGGAGTAGGAGGTGAGCGCTGTGAACAACAACATCCTCACCGGTCACATCGACCTCTCGTCCTTCGAACCCGCCTCCGCGCAGGAGAAGGAATACATGGTGCAGCTGCGCCCGTCCACCACGTTCTTCAAAGACGGCTGCAAGCGTCTGTACAAGAACAAGGTCGCCTTCGTGAGCCTCATCGTCATCGTCCTCATCATCGTGCTGTCCATCGCGCTGCCCCTGGTGTGGCCCTACTCCTACGACAGGCAGCTCGGCAACCGTCCGGGCAGGCCCGTCGACCCGAGCTTCAACAACCTGCGCCCCCTGGAATACTCCCTCAGCGAGCAGGCCGCCATCGAGGAAGGGGAGAGCGTCTTCCCGCACCTCTTCGGCACCGACGCCGCCGGCCGCGACTATTTCATCCGCGTGGTCTACGGCACCCGCATCTCGCTCGCCGTGGGTTTCTTCGCCTCTATCATCGTGCTGGTCATCGGCATGACCCTCGGGTCCATCGCGGGCTTCTCGGGCGGCAAGGTCGATATGGTCATCATGCGCATCGTCGACATCATCTACTCGCTGCCCGACATGCTCATGGTCATCCTGCTCGCCAGCGTCATGCGCGAATCCCTCGGCCCGGCCATCGACCGCTACGCGTTCCTCCGCGACATCGGCTCCAACATCATCTCGCTCTTCGTGATCTTCGCCCTGCTGTACTGGTGCTCCATGGCGCGCCTCATCCGCGGCCAGATCCTCAGCCTGCGCGAGCAGGAATACGTGCTCGCCGCCCAGGCCACGGGCGCCAAATCCGGCTGGATCATCAGGAAGCACCTGATCCCCAACTGCATCTCGGTCATCATCATCTCCACCGCCCTGCAGATTCCCAACGCCATCTTCACCGAGAGCTTCCTCTCGTTCCTCGGCCTCGGCGTCAACGCGCCCATGCCCTCGCTCGGCAGCCTGGCCTCCGACGCCCTCAACGGCATCTCGTCCTACGGCTACCGTCTGGCCATCCCCGCCATCGTCATCTCGCTCATCGTGCTGTCGCTCAACCTCTTCGGCGACGGCCTGCGCGATGCCTTCGACCCCAAGCTCAACCAGTAGAAAGGAGGGGCAGCTATGTCGTTACTCGAAGTCACCGATCTCCACACGTCGTTTTTCACCGATGCCGGCGAGGTCAAGGCCGTCAATGGCGTCTCCTTCTTCCTCGATCGGGGCAAGGTGCTCGGCATCGTGGGCGAGTCGGGCTCGGGCAAATCGGTCACCGCCTACTCCATCCTGCAGATTCTCGCCCCCACGGGCAAAATCGTCTCGGGTTCCATCAAGCTCGACGGACAGGAGCTCGTTGGCGCGGGCGAGAAGGTCATGCAGGACGTGCGCGGCAACCGCATCTCCATCATCTTCCAAGACCCGATGACCTCCCTCAATCCCACCTACACCATCGGCCATCAGCTGATGGAGGCCATCATGCTCCACACCAACCGCAACAAGCGGCAAGCGTGGGACCGCGCCGTCGAGATGCTGCGCCTCGTCAACATCAACGAACCCGAAAAGCGCATGAAGCAGTATCCGTTCGAGCATTCGGGCGGCATGCGCCAGCGCATCATGATCGCCATGGCGCTCGCCTGCGAGCCCGACATCCTCATCGCCGACGAGCCCACCACGGCCCTCGACGTCACCATCCAGGCCCAGATCCTCGAGCTCATGCAGGACCTGCAGAAGAAGCTCGGCATGGCCATCATCATGATCACCCACGATCTGGGCGTCATCGCCCAGCTGTGCGATGAGGTCGTGGTCATGTACGCCGGCTCCTACTGCGAGCGCGGCACGGCCGACGAGGTGTTCTACAATCCCAAGCACGAGTACACCAAGGGGCTCTTGCGCTCCATCCCCACGCTCGATACGGTGGGGCAGCGGCTCAAGCCCATCATCGGTACTCCCATCGACCTGCTGAATCTTCCCAAAGGCTGCCCGTTCGCCCCGCGTTGCGATGCCGCCATGAAGATCTGCGTGCGCGAGGCTCCCAAGAGCCAAGACATCAACGAGTTCCACAAGGCATCGTGCTGGATGAACGTGAAGGCGCTCGTCGAGGCTCAGGCCGCGCTCGAAGAACAGCCTGCGGCGCCCGATGAGGCGCCTGAGCCCGCTGCGGCGCCCGCAGCAATCGCGGAAGGCGGTGATGACGAGTGAGCACCGAAGAGCGCCCCCTCGTGGAGGTCCAGCATCTCAAGGAGTACTTCCCCATCAACACCGGCTGGTTCAAGACCACGCCGCTCAAGGCCGTCGATGACGTGAGCTTCTCCATCAAGCGCGGCGAGACGCTCGGCCTGGTGGGGGAGTCGGGCTGCGGCAAAACAACCGTGGGCCGCACGATCCTGCACCTCTACAAGCCCACCGACGGCGTGGTTATCTACGACGGAAAGCCCATCGAGACCAAGGAGGATCTGGCGGAGTATCGCAAGAAGACCACGATGGTGTTCCAAGATCCGTACAGCTCGCTCAATCCCCGCATGACCGTCTCCGACATCATCGCGGAGCCGCTCGACGTGCACCGGATGTGCGCCAATGCCAAAGAGCGCGAGCAGCGCATCCTCGAGCTCATGGATCACGTGGGCCTCAATTCCGAGCACGCCAGCCGCTATGCGCACGAGTTCTCCGGCGGCCAGCGCCAGCGTATCGGCATCGCCCGCGCGCTTGCCATCAATCCCGAGTTCATCGTGTGCGACGAGCCGGTCTCGGCGCTCGACGTGTCCATCCAGGCCCAGGTCATCAACATGTTCGACGAGCTGCAGGATCAATTCGGCCTCACGTACCTCTTCATCGCCCACGACCTGCTCGTGGTGCGCCACATCTCCAACCGCATCGCCGTGATGTACCTCGGCAAGATGGTGGAGCTCGCCGACTCCGAGGAGGTGTACGACAACCCGCTGCACCCCTACACCAAGTCGCTCATCTCCGCCGTGCCCATCCCCGACCCCAAGATCGCCCGCGCCAACAAGCGCATCCCCCTGCAGGGCGACATCCCCTCGCCGCTCAATGCCCCGAGCGGCTGCCCCTTCCGCACGCGCTGCCCCTATGCCGCCGAGGCCTGCGCGGAATCCATGCCGCCGTTCGAAGAGGTCGAGACGGGCCACTTCGTGGCGTGCCATCGTGTCAGGGAGATCAACGCCTAGCTTCAGAAAACCTTAACCGCTTGCACGCGCATCGAAGCAGCTCCTGTACTCCTTCCGGGTGCAGGAGCCCTGTCTTCGTGGGGCCGCTCCGTCGATTACGGGGCTCGTTTCGAGGAAAAACGTCTGCGAGCGATGCAAAAGGTCGCGCAGGCGCTGCGAAACATGCCGCCCATAAAATAATCCTTGCATCATATGCCGGCCATGCGACCGCCGCGCTATACTTTGATATAGTGTGGAAACCTCATGGAGATATGGGGTAGAAATCGTGAATCCTGTTCGATTCACACTGTTTTGCAGGCTCTAGGAACACGGAGAAGGAGGAGGTTGAATGGTAAGCATCGTTCTAGCCAGCCATGGCGCGCTGGCCGAAGGCATCATGGAATCGGGAAGCATGATCTTCGGCCCGCAAGAGGGCGTCGCGGCCGTGGCGCTTACCCCCGACATGGGTCCTGACGACATGCACAAGAAACTGCTCGATGCCGTTTCGAGCCTTGCCGATCAGGAGCACGTGCTGTTCCTCGTCGACCTGTGGGGCGGCACGCCGTTCAATCAGGTCGCCCGCATCCTCGAAGAAGAGCAGCATGAGGATTGGGTGGCGGTCATGGGCGTCAGCCTGCCCATGCTCATCGCCGCCTACGGCTCGCGCATGGGGGAAGACACTGCGGTCGCGGTCGCCCAGGAGATCTACGCCGAGGCCAAATCCGGCGTGCGGATCAAGCCCGAGTCGCTCGAGCCCGCCACGGAGGCGGCTCCCGCCGCAGCTGCATCCCCGGCAGTGCCCACCGGCGCCATCCCCGAGGGCACGGTTCTGGGAGACGGGCACATCAAGTACGTCCACGTGCGCGTCGATACCCGCCTGCTCCATGGCCAGGTGTCCACGGCCTGGACCAAGGCCGTATCGCCCGACCGCATCATCGTAGTCTCCGACGGCGTCGCCCATGACGAGCTGCGCAAGACCATGATCATCCAGGCGGCTCCCCCCGGCGTCAAGGTGCACGTGGTGCCGCTCGCCAAGATGATCGAGGTCGCGCACGACCCGCGCTTCGGCGCAACCAAGGCGTTCCTGCTCTTCGAGACCCCGCAGGACGTGCTCGCGGCCATCGAGGGCGGCGTCGATATCAAGAAGGTCAACCTCGGCTCCATGGCGCACACCGTGGGCAAGGTCGTCGTCACCAACGCCATCGCCATGGGCGAGGACGACGTCGAGTGCCTCGAGGCGCTCGAGGCCAAGGGCGTCGAATTCGACGTTCGCAAAGTTCCTGCGGACGCGCCCGAGAACTTCGGCGCAATGATGAAGAAGGCCAAGGCCGAGCTGGCCGCGGTCACGGCCTAGAAGGAGGTTGGAAGTGAATCCCATCACCATCGCCCTCATCGTCCTTGTCGCCTTCTTTGCGGGCATGGAAGGCATCCTCGACGAGTGGCAGTTCCATCAGCCGCTCGTCGCCTGCACGCTCATCGGCCTCGTGAGCGGGCACCTCGCCGAGGGGATCATGCTCGGCGGATCCCTGCAGCTCATCGCCTTGGGGTGGGCCAACATCGGCGCCGCCGTGGCTCCCGATGCCGCGCTCGCCTCGGTGGCGTCGGCCATCATCCTGATGCTCGCCTTGAGCGATAGCGGCGTCGATGTGAGCAACGCGATCAACACCTCGATCGCCCTGGCAGTGCCCCTGTCCGTCGCGGGCCTCTTCCTGACGATGATCGTCCGCACGCTGGCCATCCCGGTCGTTCATGCCATGGACGCCGCAGCCGAACGCTCCGACTTTGCCGCCATCGAGCGCTGGCAGGTCGCTGCCATCGCCATGCAGGGCGTGCGCATCGCCATCCCCGCAGCAGCCCTGTGCTTCATCCCCGCCGAGGCCGTCACGGCCGCGCTTTCGCGCATGCCCGAGTGGCTTTCCGGCGGCATGGCAGTCGGCGGCGGCATGGTCGCTGCCGTGGGCTACGCCATGGTCATCAACATGATGGCGACCCCCGAGGTCTGGCCGTTCTTCGTGCTCGGCTTCGTCCTGGCGGCCCTCTCCGAGCTCACGCTCATCGCCCTTGGCGCCATCGGCGTCTGCCTCGCCCTCATCTACCTGGGCCTCAAGGAGGCTGCTGCCTCCAGCGGCGGAGGCGGCTCCGGCGATCCGCTGGGCGACATCCTCGACACCTACTGATCGTCGAAGCAAGCTACCGCAACATCACGAGGTCTCGAGAGGAGACGAACACATGGCAGATAAGAAGATCGAACTCACCAGGCAGGATCGCCTCGCGGTTGCGTGGCGCCACCAGTTCCTGCAGGGTTCTTGGAACTACGAGCGCATGCAGAACGGCGGCTGGTGCTATGCCATGATCCCCGCGATCAAGCGGCTCTACGCCACCAAGGACGATCAGGCCGCGGCGCTCAAGCGCCATATGGAGTTCTACAACACCCAACCCTATGTTTCCGCACCCGTCCTCGGCGTGACCCTCGCCCTCGAGGAGGAGCGCGCCAACGGCATCCCCATCGACGACGTCACCATCCAGGGCGTCAAGGTGGGCATGATGGGCCCGCTCGCCGGCGTCGGCGACCCCGTCTTCTGGTTCACCATCCGCCCGATCCTGGGCGCCCTCGGCGCAACGCTCGCCCTCAGCGGCAACATCATCGGCCCGCTGCTGTTCTTCGTGGCCTGGAACGTCATCCGCCTCGCCTTCCTATGGTACACGCAGGAGTTCGGCTACCGCATGGGCACCGAGATCACCAGCGACCTCTCTGGCGGCCTTCTGGGCAAGATCACGTCCGGAGCATCCATCCTGGGCATGTTCATCATCGGCGCGCTGGTCAACCGCTGGGTGTCCATCTCGTTCACCCCGGTCGTCTCGACCGTCACCCAGCAGAAGGGCGCCTACATCGACTGGAGCGCGCTTCCCTCCGGCGTCGAGGGCATCAAGGCGGCGCTCGAGCAGTTCGCGGAGTTGGGACCGACCGGCCTCAACATGGACAAGGTCACCACGCTCCAGTCCAACCTCGACCAGCTCATCCCCGGCCTGGCAGCGCTGCTGCTCACGCTGCTGTGCTGCAGGCTCCTCAAGAACAACGTCAGCCCGATCGTCATCATCCTGGCGCTGTTCGCCGTGGGCGTCGTCGCGCGCGTCATCGGCCTGATGTAGGAGGTTGCCGCAGGCGGCACGTCCGCCTGGTCACGGCGTGAGTTTTCCGGTCGCGCCCCGTCGGGCTCGCGGGTAGGCGAGCGAGTCCTTCCGTGCGGGGCGCGGCCGTAGCTTCAAGTGCGGGCGTGCTGCATGAGCGCGGCGCCTGTTGGAAGAGAGGCACATGGCACAGTCGCAGAACAGCACGGTGGAGTTTGCCGTCAAGGCGACCTTCCTCCAAGGCCTCGCCACCTACGGCGATGTGATGGTGGGCAATCGGGCCTTCGAGTTCTATAACGAGCGCAACCCCGCGGACTTCATCCAGATCCCCTGGGAGGAGATCGATCGTATCGAAGCCGAGGTCATCGGTCGCAAGATCGCCCGCTTCGCCATCTTCACCAAGGCAAACGGCCACTTCACCTTCTCGACGCGCGACAATGCGGCTGCTCTGCGCGCCGTGCGGGCCCACGTGCCCGAGGAGCGCATGCTGCGGAGCCGGAGCTTCTTCGACGTGATTCGGCTTGGGATCCGAAGGCTCATCCACAGGGGCAGTCGCGCGTAGCGCATGTCCGTATCGCGATCGGGCGTCTCGTCGCGCCTAGGCTGCGCCCTGCGTTCCCGCAGGATGAAAACGACGAGATATTTGTATCTAATCTATTAACATCTGCAGGTAAAAGGGCGTTTTTTGATTATTGTGCCCCGTTGCGCGCTACACTTGCACCGCCTGTAGTATTCCAGGTTTCCTGGAGCATTGGGTCAATGGAAGGAAGGGACCGAAATGATCGATCTTACCCGAAGGAATTTCCTGAAATCGCTTGGAGGCATGGTCGTCGTGGGCGGCCTCACCGCATGCGGAGGCAACGGCGGATCAGAGGGCGGATCCGGCGATGATGCCTCGGAGGACACCGCCGCCTTCGCCACCCCCGAGGAAGCCGAGGCCGCCAAGGCCGAGATCCGCAAGGCCATCGGCCTGCTGTTCGACCGCGTCTACATCTGCGAGCAGATCGCGCAGGCCGGCCAGATCCCCGCGAGCACCTTCGTGTGCCAGGGCGTCGGCGAGCCCGACGGCTCCGACTTCATGCACAACGCCGGCCGCGGCAACGGCACCGGCTACTACGACGTGGATCAGGATGCCCTGGAAGCCAACTTCAAGTCCGCCGTCGAGGTCCTCAAGAAGTACTACCCCTATGACGAGGCCAGCGAGACGTTCAGCAACTTCCCCACGATGACCTATCTCTACAACACCAACGAGAACCACAAGGCCATCGGCGAGTATCTCCAGAGCGTGCTTGCGAGCATCGGCATCACCATGAACATGGAGAACCAGGAGTGGGCCACCTTCCTCAACACCCGCAAGGCCGGCAACTACTCCATCGCCCGCAACGGCTGGATCATGGACTACACCGACCCGATCTGCATGCTCGACATGTGGACCTCGCGTTCCGGCAACAACGACGTCCAGTTCGGCAAGGGCGCCCACGCCGACCTTGCGATGTACAACCTCGACCTCACCCCGTGGGGCTATGAGACCAAGGTCGAGAACGGCACCTGGGCCGAGACCTTCGATGTGCTCATCGACACCATCAACACGTGCTCCGATCAGCCCAAGCGCTTCGAGATGATGCACCTCGCCGAGGACATCCTCATGGACACCGGCTGCCTCTGCCCGATCTACTACTACACCAACCCCTACCTGCTCAACAAGGATGTCGAGGGCTTCTACGTCACGCCGTTGGGCTTCTCCCACTTCGAGAAGTGCACCGTTGCCGGCGCGGGCGACTCCATCAACGTCACCTACGGCTCCGAGCCCGACACGCTCGACCCGGCCCTCAACTCCGCTGTCGACGGCGCCACCACGCTCGTCCACACCTTCGCGGGCATCGCCAAGTGGGAGCTCCAGCCCGACGGTTCCTACGCCATCGCGCCCGAGTGCGCCGAGGAGATGGTCGAGGGCGTCGAGAACGCCGACGGAACCGTCACCTACACCTACACCCTGCGCGACGGCCTCACCTGGTCCGACGGCCAGCCGCTGACGGCCCACGATTTCGAGTTCGCGTGGAAGCGCGCCGCCTCCGATGAGCTCGGCGCCGACTACGGCGAGCTGTACTCCGTCGTCGCGGGCTATCCCAACGACCTCGCCGTCACCGCCGTCGATGACAAGACCCTCGAGGTCACCACGACCAACTTCATCGCCTACTGGGACGAGCTCATGGCCTTCCCCACGTTCTTCCCCACACGCGAGGACGTCGTCTCCAACGAGTCCTGGGCAACCGATCCCTCCACCTACATCTGCAACGGCCCCTACAGCATCACCGGATGGGACCACAACTCCAAGATCACGCTCACCAAGCGCGACGAGTATTGGGATGCCGATAACATCGTCATGAACGAGATCAACTGGTACCTCTCAGACGATCAGAACACCAACCTCGCTAACTGGGAGAACGGCGATTGGCACTTTATCGACGAGATTCCCACCAACGAGATGGCGCGCGTCAAGCAGCAGTACGCCGACGAGTACGTCGTGGCTCCGTTTGCCGGCACCTACTATGCCTGCTGGAACGTCAACGAGGACATCCTTCCCGCATAGGCTCGCCTGCACTCGCGTCCTGCACGTTTCGAGAACCGCCCTTCGGGGCGGTTCTCTTCTTGTATAGTTAGAAGCCCCCAGAGGGCGCCCCATTCGGGGAGTATCCCCCACAGGGGGAGTATCCTCCGTTGAGGCGGGAAGAGGGAGTTGCCATGGATGATGTGCGCACGTTCGATGTGAAGGTCAACGGCTACGGCTACGAGGCGCGCTACAGCGCCGATACGGTCGAAGGCGTGTTCTTGCCGTTGCTACGGCGCCTGAAGGCCCTGAGGAACCGCTTGGGCCGCCGCACGGTCGTCTTTCTCGCCGCACCTCCCGGAGCCGGCAAGTCGACCGTAGCAGCCGTGCTGGAGCAGCTCGCCAAGGAGGAGCTCGGCCGCGACGTGTTCCAAGCCGTGGGGCTCGACGGCTTCCACTACTATAACGACTATCTCAAGACCCATGGCATCTACGTCGACGGCAAACCCGTGCTGCTCAAGAAGTTCAAGGGGGCGCCCGAGACCTACGATCTCGTCGAGTTCAAGAAGCACCTCGACAACCTGACCGTCATGGTGAACATGCCCTGGCCCGTCTACAACCGCACCGTCCACAACCCGGTTCCGCGGGGCACCCGCATCTACGCCGATATCGTGCTCATCGAGGGCAATTACCTGCTGCTCGACGAGGACTACTGGAGCGATTTCGCAAAGATGTGCGATTACAGCATCTTCATCGGCGCGAACGAGGACGATCTGCGCGAGCGCCTTATCGCGCGCAAGGCGAAGGGCGGCGCGAGCGCTGAAGAGGCGCGTGCGCACTACGAGCGCACCGACGGCCCCAACGCGAGGCGCGTGCTCGCCCACGTGTGCCCCCACGACGAGGGGTATGTCTTCTCCGAGCAGGACGGTGTGACCTCGCTTGTGCCCGAGACGTGCGACGGGGAGCGACCTTCCGATGGCTAAGGGCTTCCTCAAGGGGGCGCTTGCAGGAGCCGCCCTGTTCGGTGCCGCATGCGCCCTCGCGGCGCCGCGCCCCGCATCGTACGAGCGTCAGCGCATGTGGGAATACCTGCGCCGGTTCCGCTACGCGCATCGAGGCCTCCACGACCTGTCGCGCTCCATTCCCGAGAATTCGCTTTCCGCGTTCGAGCGTGCGGCCGAGCTGGGGTTCGGCTCCGAGCTCGATGTGCATCTCACGGCCGATAAGCGCCTCGTCGTCGTGCACGATTCGCACCTTGCGCGCCTGACGGGCGTCGATGCCGTGGTCGAGGAGCGCACGTTCGACGAGCTGAGCGCGCTGCGCCTGCTGGGCACCAACGAGCGGATCCCGCTCTTCTCGGAGGTGCTCGACGTCTACGAGCGCCGCGCTCCCCGCACGCCGCTTATCGTCGAGATCAAGACGCAGGGTGAGAACCACGCCGCGATCACGGCGGCCGTCATGGCCGAGCTTGATGCGCGCAAGCTCGTGACCTGCATCGAGAGCTTCGATCCGCGCGTGGCGACGTGGCTGCGCTTCAATCGCGGCGACGTGTTCCGAGGCCAGCTTGCGCAGAACTTCCTCAGGCGCGGGCGGCGCAGCGGCAGAGGCGTCCCGTTCGACCTCGCCGCCTCGATGCTCGCGGGCAACGCGCTGGCGCGCCCCGATTTCGTGGCGTATCGGTTCGAGGACGCGTGGATGCCGTCGAACCTGTTGGCGACCAGGATCATGAGGGCCGCCTTCGTGGGCTGGACCCTGCATTCCGAGGCGGAGCTCATCGCCTGCGAGCGCGCGGGCGGCATCGGCATATTCGAGGGCTTCATACCGGATCCGCGCGGTTCGGCCTATCGGAACGACTGAAGCACCTTATCGAGCAGGGCCTTGAGCTGAGCCACCTCCTCGGGGGTGATGTTCAGGCGTCCTGCCATGCAATGGGGCACGTCGACGGCCTTATCGCGCAATGCCCTGCCTTCTTCGGTGAGGCTCACGATAACCGCGCGCTCGTCCTCGCGCGACCGCGTGCGGCGCACGTAGCCATGCGCCTCCAAGCGCTTGAGGAGCGGCGTGAGGGTTGCGGAATCCAGGTACAGCTTCTTACCCAGATCGCCCACGGTGATGTTGTCGCCCGACCACAGGGCCATCATTGCAACATATTGCGTATAGGTGAGCCCGAGCGGGTCGAGGAAGGGCTTGTACTGGCGCGTGAGCTCTTTGGCGGCTGCGTAGAGGGGAAAGCACAGCTGGTTCTCAAGGGCGAGCGGGTTGAATTCGGGCATCGGGATGTCCTTTCTGGGCGCTATAATATCGCGCACGATTATATAACAATGTGATTCTACGCGCTTCTCGCAGGTCGGGTGCGGGCTGCACCGCTCTCGACAACGTCCACATGCCTTCGACAACGTGCTTCCCGGCGGCTTCCTGCGGCCTGTCGACCGAAACGGATTATTTTCATATGCGGGCGACATTCCGCAGAACGGGCTTTCGAGCCCGCAGGCAGGACGGGACCGCGCGTCTGCCAGCGTGACGACAGATACGGACAAGGCTGCCGACAGCCCTTTCGAACACGTCGCGGGTTTTCAACACCATACGGCCCGACAATCAGTCTCGCATACCTTCGACGAGAAAGACGGTTTGGATCCTATGTCCCAGCGCACGAGGATGGCGGCGGCAGCGCTTTGCAGCATCGTATCGGTTGCCGCATGCCTCATATACGGCAATCAGGTTAAGGCGGAGTCGGAGCGCATGCGCATCGATGCGCTCGAGCGCTACGGGGGAGAGGTGGTGAGCTTGGTCGTGGCAACGCGCACGCTCGAATACGGCGACGTCATCGATGCCGGGTCGGTTGCCGCGAGCGAATGGCTTGCAGACCTTGCCCCCGACCAGGCCCTGACGCGCATCGAGGACGTCATAGGCAGGCAGATCACGGTGCCTGTGGCACAGGGCCTGCCGCTGACGCAGCTCAACTTCCGCGAAGGGGCGAGCGGTCTGGATGTGCCGGCGGGCTTCGTGGCGCTCTCGCTGCCCATGACCGATAAGCTCGGCTTGTCGCGGAGCATATCCGCCGGCACACGCGTCATCGCGTATGCGGTGGGCTCCAACAGCACGGTCATGGTGACCGCCCATGCGCTCGTGCTCGCGTCGCCCGTCGAGACAACCTCCTTCTCGCAGACCCAATCCATCTCGCTTGCCGTTCAGCCCCAGGACGTGAGTGCCGTCCTTGCCGCGAGCGCCCGGGGCGACCTGCGTCTCGTGGTTCCCGCCGACGACGTCGAGCTTACCGACGAGAGCAGCGCGGAGGCGCCCGTCGACGTGCCGGCTCTGGAGGATTCCGAGACGGAAGCACCGCCCGTCGATGCTGCGGAGGACGCGGCATCGCATGTAGAGGCCGATGCGCGCGGCGAGAAGCTCCCCGCTGGCGCCGAATCGCACGAGAGCGAGGAATGATATGGCCACCGAACACTGTCTCTGCTGCTGCCCCTCATCGATGAAGGACGATCTGTTCGCGATAGCGCGCACGCTCTATCCTGCTGCGTCCTGCACGCACACCGAGTCCGCCTCGGAGTTCAGGCAGCTGCTTGTGCAGAATGACGACGGGGCGTGCGCTGCGCTCGCCGGGTTCAGCAGGAACGGCGTCTCCGATATCAACCTCTGCGCCGCCGCCGCGCTCGATGGATGCGCCTCCGAGGTGGTCCTCGTGGTGGAGAACGCCTCGGGGTCGCTGCGCTCGCGCGCCAAGAGCGCGGGGATCGCCCGCGTGTACGAGGCCGGAGCGGCCCAACCCCATCCCGTGCCCGACACCATGCAACACAACCGCCCCCAGGGAATGCCGACCCCCGAGCGGGCGCGGGATGGGTTGGATGCGCGTGCGCCCGTGGTGGTGCTCTGCTCGGGTCGCGGAGGCGCGGGAAAGACGGCCATCGCGGCCACCGCGGCGCTGATCGCCGCGTCATGGGGCATGCATGTGGCCCTGATCGATCTCGACCTCGCGAACGGCAACCTCTATTCCTGCTTCGGCCTCAAGCGGGGCGGCGACCTCGCCCAGCTCCACGATGCGGATCCTGCCTCGCTGGCTGCCCAGGCGCTCTCCGTGGGCGAAGGCATCGATCTATGGGGTCCCTGCAGCCTTCCCGAGCTTGCGGAGGCCGCCGCGCCGTACACGGCCGCGCTTCTGGACCATGCGAGCGCGCATGCCGATCTCGTCCTCGTGGACACCTCATCGACGATCACGGATGCCGTGGCGGCGGCGTTGCAACGCGCCGACCGCGCGGTGCTCGTCTACGACGGCCGCCACGCAGCGCTCGCCCCGCTTGCCCGGCTGGGAGGGCTCGCCGTGCGCTTGGGCGTGGCACGCACGCGCATCATGCGTCTCGAGAACCGGGCAGATCCCTCCGCCAAGCCCGATTTCTCGTTCGGGCGCGCCGAGGTGGGCCTCGAGGTGGCACGTCCGCTCAGGGTGTTCGAGGGCGGTCGAGAGGTCGCTCGGATGCTCGAAGAGGGCCTCGCCCACGAGCTCTCCCGCTACACGGGCGATTTCATCCGCTCGGTCGCCGCCTGCCTTGCGCAGACGCTTGAGGAGCTCGGGTGCCTGCCCGCATGCGATGCTGCGCGCAAGGCCGTGCGCGAGCCGCGCGTGCGCCGGAGGTTCTGGCGGTTTTCGCGCACGAGGGAGGCGAGCTAGATGAGCGTTCTCGAGCGTGTGCGCCAACAGGGCGCGAGCATGTCATGCAAGGAGAGCCGAGGCCTGGCCGAGCAGCGGCAGTGGCTCAAGCATGCGCTCATCGAGCGCCTCGGGCTGCAGGCGGTTGCATCCCAGGTTGCGCAGGGATCCGTCGAGCGTGCGCGCGCGGAGCTCGAAGTCGCCCTGCTCTCCATCTTGAACACCCAGCGCGATAAGGTGCTTCCCGAGAACTTCGACACGCTGGTGCGCCAGGTGCTCGACGAGATCTGCGGGCTCGGTCCCATTCAGCCCTTGATGGACGACGAGGGGGTGAGCGAGGTGCTCATCAACGGCCCCTCGTCCATCTTCTTCGAGCGCGCGGGCCGTCTCGAGCCGTCCTCGCACGTCTTCGACTCCGAGGAGCAGGTCATGCTCGTGCTCGACAGGATCCTCGCTCCGCTGGGACGCCGTCTCGACAAGAGCAGCCCCATCGTGAACGCCCGCCTCGCCAACGGCGATCGCGTCAACGCCATCGTGGCGCCGGTCGCGCCGAAAGGCCCTGCCGTGAGCATCCGCAAGTTCTCGGGACGCATCACGTCGCTTGAGCGCCTGCGCGAGCTGGGCGCCTTGCCCGCATGGTACGCGCGGCTGCTCTCCTGCGCGGTGAAGGCGCGGAAGAGCATCGCGGTTGCCGGGGGCACGGGCTCAGGCAAGACCACGCTTCTGAATGCGCTGTCGTGCGAGATCGACCACGGCGAGCGCATCGTCACCATCGAGGACTCGTGCGAGCTTAAATTCGATACCCACCCGCACGTGGTTCCGCTCGAGGCGCGCGACGCCTCCATCGAGGGAACCGGGGAGATATCCATCCGCGACCTCGTGAAGAACGCGTTGCGCATGCGGCCCGACCGCATCATCGTGGGCGAGGTGCGCGGCGAGGAGACCATCGATATGCTCAACGCCATGAACACGGGCCATCCCGGCTCGCTGACCACGCTGCATGCGGGTGACGCGGGCGAGGCGATCACCCGCCTCATCCTGATGGCGCGCTTCGGCATGAACCTGCCTCCCGCGCTCATCGAGGAGCAGATCGCCACGGCCCTCGATATCCTGGTCATGTCGTGCAGGCGCTCGGACGGCTTCCGGCGCATCGGCTCGCTGTCGGAGGTCCTGCGCGCCGAAGACGGCCACGTCGAGCTCAAGACCTGCGTCTCCTTCGACCATCTGTCCGATACGTGGAAGCTCTCCCACCTGCCCGCCTTCGTGGAGCCTGCGCTCGAGGAAGGCATCGTCTCCGAAGAGGAGGCAAGCATATGGCGATCCATGCTCTCATAGCGTCTGCGGCCGCTGCTGCATGCGCGGCTCTGTTCGCGGTGCCCGATGAAGGCGCAACGCAGACGATGCTCGTGAGGTTTCTGCGGCGCATCGCCCATCTCGAACGGAGCGCCCTCGGAGCGCTCTCGCGCACCGCCGCCATCGATGCCGTGCTCGCCGCTCCAGCTGCCGCATCCGCAGCAGACGGTCTGCGCGCATGGCTGCTTGCGGAGGGGCTCGCCCTCTCGGCTTCCGAGGCGGGCGCGGCCCTCCTGGTGCTCGGCTTCGCAACCGCGCTTCTCGGCATCGTGCTTGCGGGATCGTTCTGGGGCGCGCTCGTGGGGGCGGGCTCGTACGCCTTAAGCATAGCGGCCTATGCGGTGCGGCGCAGGCGCGCCTGCGATCAGGCGCTTTCCGCAGAGATGCCCGCGGTGTTCCGCTCCCTTGCGGTGTCGCTGGGTTCCGGACTCACGCTCTCGCAGGCGATCTCCTACGTGGGGTCGCGCGAAGGCAGCGCTGCGGCTCCGGCCTTCGCGCACTGCTCGCTCAGGCTCGCGTGCGGCGATCCGTACGACGAGGTGCTCGAAGATCTGGCGAGCAGGCTCGGCACAACCGGCGCAGGCCTGCTCTCGAGCGCGCTCGCCATCTCGCACCAGACGGGAAGCCCGCTCCAAGGACTCTTCATGCGCTCTGCGGGTCTCGTCGAGCGCGCGGGCGAGCTCGAGCGGTTGCTGACGGTGAAGACCGCGCAGGTCAGGCTCTCGGTTCGCATCGTATGCCTGCTTCCCGCGCTGCTCGTCGCGATCCTGCTCATGATATCGCCCGACTTCCGCAGCGGCCTGTCCACGCCTGCGGGCATCATATCGATCGCCCTTGCGGCCTGCATGGATCTCGCAGCCGTGCTCATCGTGCGCAATCTCTCGAAGGGGGTGCTGTGATGGTCGCCGTGGCGGTTGCGGCGCTGTGCTCGTTCATCGCCGCGCACGCAGCGCTCGGAGGCGCGCCTCCGCACGTGGATGCTCCGGCGGCTCTGGAGAAGCTCGGGGCATGGGTGCGCCGCGCAGGCCCCGTTGCCGCATATCTTGAGCGCGAGCGCCTGCAGGATCAGAGGAGGGCGTGCCTGCTTCAACTGCCCGTCCTGCTCGACGTCCTCACGCTCGGGCTCTCTGCGGGGCTTTCGTTCGACGCCTCGCTCGAGCTCTACTGCACGCGCTATGCCAACGAGCTCTCATCGGCGCTCGCGGAGGCCATGGTGTCGTGGCGCATGGGCGTGACGACGCGATCCGAGGCGCTGTCGCAGCTTGCAAGGCGCCTTGAGGTCGATGCACTCAAGCGATTCTCCGCAGCCGTGATCGAGGCGCTTGCCTTCGGGTCTCCCTTGGCCGATGTGCTCGAGCACCAGGCGCAGGCCATCCGCGACGAGCATCGCTCGCATGTGGAGGAGGCCATCGAGAAGGTTCCGGTCAAGATGCTCATACCTCTGGGAACCCTCATCGTTCCCGCCATGCTTCTGGCAATACTCGGGCCGCTGATGGGCCCGGCGCTGCAAACCGTCTGAAGTAGGTCCCGTGAAAGGAGAACGAACATGGACCGTGCGAATCTGGCCGCCCGAACGCGAGAGCTCCTCACAGACGAGTCGGGGCAGGGAACGACGGAATACGCCATCCTCGTCGGCGTGCTCGTCGTGATCGCGATACTCGCCATCCTCGCGTTTCGGGAGAAGGTGGGGGAGCTGTGGAGCGCCATTGCAGAGGGCATCAACTCGCTGTAGCGCTCGCCGTCGGCCTCATCGTCCTCGCATCATCGCTGTATGCGGCGCGGGCGCGCAGCCCCGATGCCGACCGGGACGATCCGGGTGCGGGCTCGATCGGCTTGGGGCCGATCGGCGCCGTGCCCGCCATCCCGGCAGAGCTGGAACAGGGTCGCACGATCGAGCATTCGGAGCTTCCGCTTGTGCGGGAAGCATCGCGGAGGCTCGAGGCCTATCGCGATGCAGGGTCGTGCTCCGTGGAGTGCGCGGGCTACCTCGACATGCTCGGCAACGTATGGGGGTGCCTCATCCAGGGCGAGGGTTGGGCCGAGATCCTCGTCATCGGAGGCGAGGAGGACGGATCGAGCACGGTCCAAACCATCCGCCTCGGCGTTCAACCGTGACTTCGGCTGTGAAGGAGAGCTGATATGGATGCACGCATGCGCAACTGCTCGGGACAGTCGACGCTCGAATACGCCCTCGTGCTGCTCTCGCTGCTGGTCAGCATCGCCGCGCTCGGTCTGCTTCTGACGTTTCTCCAGCGTCCGGCCACCTTCGATGCGGTGGTCGGCAGCTCGGCTCACGTGCTCTCGGAATCGGATCCGCTCGCCACGGTGCAAGATGCGGCGGTGTTCTAGCATGCGCACGGCGCTGCTCGTGCGAACGGACGGCCAGGCGAGCGTGGAGGCGGCGCTTCTGCTGCCGGCGGTCCTGCTCGTGCTGGGCATGCTCCTGCAACCGGCCTGCCTGCTCTACACGCGCATGGTCATGGAGCAGGCTGCGGCCGAGACGGGCCGTCTGCTCGTCACCGCATCGTGCGGAGACGATGCGGTGCGGGCCTTCTGCATCCGCCGCCTGTCCGCCGTTCCTGCGGTGAGCCTATTCCATGTCGGCGGTGCGGACGATTGGCAGATCGAGTTCTCGGAACGCTCGGGGTACGTGGAGGTTGCCATTCGCGGACACGCGCGGCCTCTGCCGGTATTCGGCATGCTTGCGCGGCTTGCCATCGATCATGACGATCAGGGCATCGTGCTCGCCGCAACCTATGCGCACCGGCTGAGGCCCTCATGGCTGGGAGGTGATGTGGATGCATGGATGGGCGTCTGGGACCGATAGGCGCACCTTGGATCCCCGTGCGCTGTTCATCGATGACGAGGGCGGCTACACGACGGTCGCCATGGCCGTCGCCCTGCTGCTGAGCATCACGCTGGTGCTGTTCGCGGGACGCGCGCAGTGGAGCCTCTCGCGCTCTGCAGAGGTGCAGGAAGTCGCCGACGCGTGCGCCCTTGCCGGATCGAACGTGGTCGCACGCTACGCCATCTGCGCGCAAGTGTGCGATGCGCTTATCCTCTCCATGGGGCTGGCAGGGCTTGTCACCTGCGGCGGCGGCCTCGTGCTCTCCTGCATCCCCGGAGCTGCCCCTGCTGCCGCAGAGCTGCTCGACCTCGGAACCTCGGTGCTCGACGCACGCTCATCGTTCGCCCGCAGCGCCGTCGAGGGGCTCTCCAAGCTCGAGCGGTTCGTGCCCGCGCTCGTCGCGCTCGATGCGCTCGCCGTCGCGCAGGCGAACGGGGAGGACGGCATCTCCTACACGGGCGTCGCCGTCCCGCTGCCCCTTGAAGGGCGCAGCGACTTCTCGACCCTCGACACCGATATCGACACGGCCTCCCTCGAGAAGGATGCGGAGCGCATGCAGGAGGCGTGCGAACGCGTCGAGGAGGCGCAACGACGTGCGGACGATGCGCGTATGAGGGGTTGGATGGCCGACTGCGGCCAGCGTCCGCGCTGCATGCGCGAGCGGGCTCTGACGCTCGCAGGCCTGAGCGGCGCGCAGAATCCCGATTACCCCACCTACGAGTCCTGGACGTTCGGGGCGGCGATCATCCGGGCACGGACCTACTACCCCGTGCGCCTCGACGGTGACGCTCCTGAACACGGCACGCTTGAAGCGCTCGTGGATTCGTGCGCACGCAAGGCGTTTTACAGCTATGCGATCGATGAGCTCGCGTCCGCCTCGTACCATGAGCACGCCGATGGCAGCGTCAGCCTGTATCTGCCCGAGTTTCCGCATAACACGACGGAGACGAGGGCCACCTCGCTCTACACCGACGCGCTCTGGCCCTGCACGAGCCAAGACGGGATCGTGCTCCATGCAACGCTCGAATGCCCGGCGGCGCAGGGGCAGCCCACGGCAGGGCATGCCTCGCTGGCGGATATCGACGCGGGGGCCGTGGCCCGCTGCGAGACATGCCAGATGGATGTGGTCGATATGGGCAGGGTCGCCGCGGCGTCCACGAACATCGACAACGGCTTCGAGCACTACTGGCGCGAAATCGTCCTCGCCTCGCGTGACTTCCAGCAGGCATGCGCCGATTGCGCCGCAGCCGAGGGCGAGCTTTCGGAGCGGGCCCATGACGGACTCGATTCCTTCCAGGAGGCGCTGGCGGCGCTGGAAGCTCCGCGCCCGCGCATCGTCCCGCCCGGCGCCTGGGGGTGCGTCGCCATCGCCGCGCGCACGGACGGCGCGCATGTGCCTCCGACGCTCGGCGCGAGCTTCCTCGATCCGGCGACGCTGCCTCCCGGCATCGCCATCTCCGCAGCCACGCTCGCCCCCGATGAGTCCGCTGCAGGCAACACCATCCTCGCCCACCTCTTCGATGGGCTTGCAGATCGCAATCCCGCCCTGTTCAGCGTGCTCGGCGGCGCCGGACGGCTGTGGGGGGCGCTGATCGAATCGTACGGCTCCGCCTACGAGGGCATCGCCGCGAAGGCGTCCTCGTTCCTCGAACGTCTCGACGGCGTCCTCGGCACCTCCATCGGAGCATGGGTGCAGAACCAGGTGGAGGGTGTCGTGCGCGCCGCCGGCATCGAACCGAGCGACATCCGCATGCTCAAGCCCGTGCTCGTCTCATCGTCTCAGGTGTTCGAGCGCGCGGGCTTGGGCGGCATCGCGCGCGCCCAGCAGCTCGTGCTCGCCCTCGGCCCCGCGCCCAGCATCGCCGAGATCCTTCAGGCGCTCGGGGCCGATGCGCTCCCCAGCGTTCCCGGAGACACGATCACCATCGCCGAGCTGCCCGTGCCGGGAACCGATACGACGATCCCCCTCGAGGTCGATCTGCGGGAATTGGCGGGCGCGCCATGAGCGGGAGCCTGCCTGATCGGCTGCGGTCGAAGGCGGGGCAGATGAGCGTCGAGCTTGCGGTCATCCTGCCCGTGGTCATCGTCGCGGCGTTTGCCATCGCCAACATCATGGCCTTTCTGGTGTGCTGCGCCGTGTTCGACAGGGCGAGCCTCGATGCGGTGATCGCGCAGGGCGTATCGCCTGCGGGAACCCAGAGCGAGATCGCCTCCGTCGACGCCATCGAAACCGCTCTCAGGGAGGCGATGGGGGAGTCGCCTGCGGTGACGGTGGAGGTGTCGGCCGCGCCCCTCTCGCCCTCTTCGAGCCTGCTGGTGAGCTTCAGCCCGCATCTGACGCGGTTCACCTGCACCATGCGGTTCGCGCCTTGGCCCCGCAGCCTGAGCTTCGCCGGCGTCGTCATGGAGGCGCCGTTCGAGATAGTCCATACGCGTTCTCTGGTCGTAGACCGATTCAAACCGGGAGTGGTGATGTAGATGTTCCGTGTCAGCCTCGCAGCAGATTCTCGTCCGCAGGAGCCGATCGTGTTCCAGGTGCTGTCCACATGGTTCAAAAAGCTCAAGGGGTTGCTGGGCACCGCAGACGATGCGGAGCCGGTGGCCCTCGTCAGGTGCCGTTCGATCCATACCTTCGCGATGGGCTACCCCATCGACATAGCCTTCGTGGACGAGCGCGGCGTGATCGTGGACGCCAAGCGCTCCCTCGAGCCCAACAGACGCGCTTCGAGCCCGCATGCGTTCATGACCCTGGAGCGCCCTGCCGAAGACGGTTCCTGGTTCGAGGCGGGCGAGCGCCTGAGCCTGCGCGATTTAACCTGCTGATGCGAGAGGAGCGGTTGCATGGAAGTGTTCGAGACCAAGATCTGCCCGCAATGCGGGCAGGAGCTCTTCAGCGACATGAACGTGTGCTACGGTTGCCTCCACTCGTTCGAGGAGCGGCCCTTCGAGGCGGCGAGCGTCCTCGCCGCCTTCCCCGAGCTCGACGAACCCGACGAGCTCGACAGGCCCGACGATGACGCGCCCCCGTTACCCCGCAGCCCCACCGGTTCCTTGATGCTGCGCATCTCGACGGGAGACGCCCAGACGACGGTTCCCGTGCCCGCATGCGGCCTGACCATAGGGCGCGACGTGCTGTCGGACATCGTGCTCAAATCACGCGCCGTCTCCAAGCGCCATGTACGGGTCGTCCCGTTGAGCACGGCGATCATCGTCGAGGACATGGGAGCGACGAATCCCGCCATGTACAAGGGGAGGGAGGTGCGCGAGACGGCTGTCGTGCATGCCGGGGAATGCTTCGATATCTGCGGGACGACGGTCACCGTCGTCATGTGACGCGGGCGTGGCGCATATCCTCCTCACGGATGCAGCGCTTCTGACGCGATGTCAGATCTGCAAGGAGCGCGCTTCCATGGGGTATCCTTGTACTAGTATGTCGGTGCAGCACGCATCCTGTGGAGGTAGCGCCATGTCACATCGTCGCTCTCGCATCGCGAGCGCCGTCCTCGCCTGTGTCCTCATGCTCGTCGTCAGCCTCGGGTTCACCATCCCGGCTCTGGCGCGCGAGTACGAGATGACCGAAACCGTCATCGATGCCACGGTATCGACCGACGGCTCCATGGACGTGCGCGAGGAGCGCACCTTCTCCTTCGACGGCAAGTTCAACGGCGTGTACTGGAACCTCCCGCAGGGAGACCATCAGGGCCGCAACGTCACGGTGGAGGTCATTGCCGCAGGCGAGATCATCGACGGCCAGCCCGTCTTCTACGAGCTTTCCACCACCGGAGATAATCTCACCTACTCGATCGAGTCCTACGGCTCGAGTCTCAGGCTCAAGATCTACGCGCGCCACGAGGACGAGCACGCGCACTTCTTCATCGAGTACCGCCTCAACGACGTGGTGCTGCGCCATGCCGACGTCTCCGAGCTCTATTGGCAGTTCGTCACCAGGGACTGGGACGAGGAGTCGCAAAACGTCACCTGCACGGTGCATCTGCCGGTTCCCTCCGGGCAGTCGGTCGTGCCCGAGGACAACGTACGCGCATGGGGCCATGGCCCCCTCGATGCATCGCTGGCCTTCGAGGGCAACGACATCGTCTACACCGTGCCGGGCGTGGGATCGTCAGAGTTCGCCGAGGCCAGGATCACCTTCCCCGAATCGTGGCTCTCAGAGGCCGCGCAGGATTCCGATGCCATGCTCGACTCCATCCTCGTCGAGGAGCAGCGCGAGGCCGATAAGGCCAACAGTCAGCGCTTCTACGCGCGCACCCTCTACTATGGCTCCATGATCGTTGCGGCGGTTGCCTCCGTCGGCACGGTCATCCTCACGTTCTTCAAGCGCCTGGCATACAAGCGCGCCCTCACGCCCCAATTCGACGACACGTATTTCCGCGATGTGCCCACACGGGATCATCCTGCGGTACTCGGCCTCCTGTACCATCGCGGCTACATCAAGCCCGAGCTGTTCACGGCCACCCTCATGGAGCTTACCAACAACGGCACTATCGCCCTGCAGCATGCGAAGATCGAGCACGGCGGCCTGTTCGGCAGCAGGATCGAGGACGACTACCGCCTGGTCGCCAACAGGGTTCCCGCCGACTCCGAGCCCGATGCCGCGAGGGAGGAGCGCGCCTCCGCGCGGATCAACCGCAAGGCCTTCGACCTCATGTTCGAGAAGGTCGCGTTGAGCACATCCGACGAGCCGCACGAGCCGGGCACCTATCCTCCCATGTACTTCTCGCGCATCGCCACGTACGCAAAGGAATACCCGACATCGTACAAACGCGCCTACGACTCGTGGGAGAGCGCGGCCAGGACCGAGTATACCTCCCGTTTCGCGAGCGGGGGAACAGTCGTCGCCGCTCCCACGAGCCTGCTCGTCGGCCTAGGCGTCTTCAATGTGTTCCTCGGCATCGCCTTCTTCTTCGCGGGCTTCGGCTTCGGCATGCCCGGTGCGCTCCACTTTGCGTTCACCGCCATGCTCGCCGCCGCCGGCATCTATGCGATCTCGTGCGCTCTGCTCACCGATACGGCCAATGCGGAGGGCCGCGAGGTGCGGGCGCAGCTCAAGGCCCTCAGGAACTGGCTCACCGACTTCACGCGCCTGAACGAGGCGATCCCCACCGACGTGGTGCTCTGGAACCGCTTGCTCGTGATGGCCGTGGTGCTCGGCGTCGCCGACGAGGTCGTCAGGCAGCTGGAGACGGTGCTGCCCGAGGTGCTCCACGACGAGCACATGAGCCCCGCCTATGGCTGGTACTATGTCTCGACGTCGAACGCGGGCAGCTTCAGCCCTGCCCAGGCCATCTCGACCGCGGTCTCCGCAGCGCATACCGTGTCGACGGCATCCGAGGCCAGCTCCACCTGGAGCTCAGGATCGGGCGGCGGCGGAGGATTCTCCTTCGGCGGAGGCGGCGGCTTCGGCGGAGGCGGCGGAGGAGGCGGCGGAGCCTTCTAGCTCCGGCTCCCTTGCACACGCTGCGCACACGCGCTAGCTGCCGGCTTCAACCTGCCCGATGACGTTTACGTTGGCCTGCTCCGTCGAGTTCAAGAGCCCGCTCTGCGCATCGAACTCCTCGGGCGTGTACGTCTGCTCGTACCACTCCTGGGCATCGAAATACGCTTGGAGCTCGGCGTCGTTGAAGCCGCGTCCATGCCGTGCATAGATCTCGTTGCGGGCGATCTCGAGATCCTGCGCACTCAGATGCATTGCCTCGAGCTCCTCGACGGTGTAGGCATGCGTATCGCTGTCGGCGAGGATGAACCCGCCTTCGTCGGAATGGTCGTAGGCGTCGAAGGCGATGACCGCTTCCTCGCGTCCCGGCGCATCCTGAGCGGAAAGCTCTTCGATGGGCGGGATGTCGCCGATGGGGGAGCTCTGCGCACCCTCGTCCTCATCGACGACCGCAGGGGTCGAAGGGGAGCTGGGCTGGACATAGCGCGGCAGCACCACGAAGAGCAGCACGGCGATCGTCAACGCGCCGAGCACGGCGACGATGATCTGGCTTATGCGCGAATCCGTGCGCTGCATGCTGTAATTGCGCCGCGCGGGCGCGACGCCTACGGGCGTGGCTGTTCGGATGGGGTTCGCAAGGGGCTTCGCCGTCGTGTGCTTGATCTCGTCGAGAGACTTGAGGGCAGCATCGATCTCCAGGTCCTCGGGCGCCGTGCCGTCCTCGGACGAATCCGGCCGCTCGACGGCCGATCCGCAGTTCGGGCAGAACGCCGCATCGTCTTTGATCTTCCTGCCGCAGCTCGGACAGAACATGCGAAAGCCCTCCTTACAGAGCGGGAACAGGTCTCTGAAGACGCTATAACCATACCACGCGGCATGCGCGCGCACGCCCGCTTCACATTTCTTCCGCTGGCAGCCGGCCGTTGGCGCAGAAGGCCCCGTCCGTCCAGCGTCCTGCCGTTTTGCCGCATAACCTCGACACGTGTGCGGCGAGTATCGGAAAAGAGCAGGTGAAGGGCATGCGGGTTTTCTCGTCCCGGCAGTTGTGCGGCAAAACCGATTGAAGCGGGGATCCTGCACCCGAGGGCGCCGCAAGCACGGCGCCCCCATGGAGCGGCTAGTCTTCCTCGAACGTCACGGTGTACACGAAGGCGTCGGGCGTGTAGAAATCGATGGCCTCGCCATCGACCTCGGCGTAGGGGTAGCCGAAGTCGTTCAGGGGCGCGCCATCCTGTGCGGGCTCGAGCGTGAGGTCGCGGCCGTGGCTGTACTCAACGCGCTTCTCGTCCCACTGGCCCCAGTAGTACTCCTTCATGTCCAGAGCCTCCTGGGAGTCCTTATCCAGCTCGTCGTTCAGAACCGCCTTTAGGACGTCTGCCGGATCGGCTGGGATCCAGCCGGTGCCGGGCACATAGAACTCGCACCAGCAATGCTGGTTCTTCGTGATGTCGGAGTCGTTCATGCGGATGCCGAACATCTCGCGGGCAGGCACGCCGGAGGCACGGCACAGGGCCACGAACACAGAGTTGATATCGGTGCACTTGCCCATCAGCACGTCGGGCGAGATCAGGCGGCACACGTCGCCGTCGCCGCAGCCCACGACGCTGTTGTCGCGGTTCATGTTCTCGTAGACCCAGTCGTAGACGGCGCGGGCCTTGCCCTCGTAGGTGTCCTCGCCGGCAGTGATCTCCTCGGCCAAGGCGACGACTTCGGGATCGTCGACCCGCACCATGCTGGAGCCGCCCAGGTACTCGGCGGCGATGTCGGCGGGCACCTCGCCCTCTTCGACGATCTCGGGGCGCAGGGCCTCGGTGCGCTCGGCATGGAAGGACACCGTGGCGATGCGGCTGGCCGCCTCGGCATCGGCAGCCCATTCGATGTAGGCCATCCTATTGCCCTGCGCGTCCACGGTCATCTCCGCCGTGGCGGCGGACTCCGCTTCGATCGCTTCGGCGGTGATGGTCTGGTAGTCGCCGTCGGTGGCCACGGGCACCCACACGCGCACGATGGCGCCCTCGTCGTAGGCGGTCATGTCGATGGTGGTGGTCACGGTGCCGCTCTGGACGGCGGCTTCCGCCGATGCCTCGGGCGCTGCGGCCTCCTCGGTGGCAGCGCCTTCCCCGGTTGCCTCCGTCGCCGTCTCGGCGGGCTCGTTGGCAGCCTCTTCCGTGCCAGAACCGTTGCAGGCTGCCAGCATGGTGCACATCGCCGCCAGCACGAGCGCGACGATGAAAGCGGGTACGCTGCGCGTCAGCAATCTTGTCTTCATCCTTGCTCTCTTGCGTGTCTTCACGTTGTCCGTTGTCATTCTCGCATTGCTGTTCGCGTCCGAGTCATGCTTCTCCCTTCGACCTGGGGCGCATAGCTTCGCGCCTAATCGACGATTTCGATCGAGACGATGCGCGGCTGGTTTTCGGGCAGCACCGTGCCGTTATCGTCCTCCACGGTCGTGCCTGCGCAGATCGCATCCACGACCTCCATGCCGCTCGTCACGGTTCCGAATGCGGCGTACTGTCCGTCGAGGCTGTGGTTGGTCTCCTGCATGATGAAGAACTGCGAGGATGCGCTGTTGTAGTCGGATGAGCGCGCCATGGAGATGACGCCGCGCACGTGGGCGAGGTTGTTCTCATAGCCGTTAGCGGAAAACTCGCCCACGATGGTCTGGCTCGATCCGCCGGTGCCGTTGCCCAAGGGGTCGCCGCCCTGGATCATGAAGCCGTCGATGATGCGGTGGAATGTGAGTCCGTCGTAGAAGCCGTCCTGGGCGAGGCCCATGAAATTGGCAACCGTGATGGGTGCGACATCCGCATTCAGGGCAACCTCTATGGTGCCATAGCCATCCACCTCGATGCGGGCGTTATGGACGCCCGAGATCTCCGAGCCGCTGCCGTCGTCTGCGGCTTCGGTCTCGGCGACCGGTGAGGTTTCGACGGCGGTGTCGTCGGCGGAGTCTTCGTCGGTCGGGGCGGGCGCGCAGGCGGTGGCGAGCAGGGAAGCGCTTGCCGCGATGCCGACAAGGAACGAGCGGCGCGAGAGGACGGGCATAGGAGCCCCTTTCATACGGTGCTGATTCTCGAATTCATATGATACCGCACCATGCGGGCATGTCAGCGGCTACCATAGGGTTGACATACAAGCTGCGGAGTAGGAAGGCGGCGGCATGGGATTCTTCAAACGGGAGCACCGCAAGGTCAAGCCTCTTACCGAGACGAGCAAGCGTGTCGCGGTGCGCTTCACGGGCACCGTGCAGGGGGTGGGTTTTCGCTGGACATGCCGCGAGATCGCGCACGAGCTCGGCCTCACGGGCTGGGTCCGCAACGAATATGACGGCAGCGTGTCGCTCGAGATCCAGGGGGAGGGCGACGACGTCTCGGCGTTTTTCTCCAAGCTCGTCGCCTATTTCAAGGGTTACCGCTTCACCATACGCTTCACCATCGACGAAAAGGAGGACATTCCGCTCGTGGAGGGCGAGCAGGACTTCGCCGTGGTGTTCTGACGGCGCGCGGATCGCTCTCAAACTTCTTGCTTGTATCTCGCCGGCAGTTTGGTATAGTAGATGAGCTACGCGACGGCTGGGTAGCTCAGTTGGTAGAGCAGGGGACTGAAAATCCCTGTGTCGGGGGTTCGACTCCCTCCCCAGCCACCAGCGCAGGTTTCGAGGTCAACCGCGCATTCCGGTTGGCCTTTTTTTCTGAAGCCGATCGTTCGCGCTTCGCTCCATGAACCATTTCCATGAACCATTTTTGTCTTTAATGCTGCACGGTTTCGGCAGCGGAGCATGTATCGGTCTGGGAGACTGCATATTCCCAGCGATTATGCCATGATTCTGCATAACATATGCCCCTTGGACAGGTTCGAGCCGGAACCGTGCAGCATCACAAGCATTTTCGGTACGCATCTGCGTTCGTCGGCGTTCCGCGGCCTCGGCGCTACGCGAGCAACGACACCTCGGCGCCCCGATGTTCCTGCACGAACCGGTAGGCACGGTCGATATAGGCGAGCAGCCGCTCGCGGTCGGTGCCGAAGAGGCGCGCCGTGATGGTGTATATGTCGGTCAGCAGGTCCCGAACATCCTCGAGATCTCTGCTCGACTGCTCG
>JAWRJQ010000033.1:0-52734 GCA_040307385.1 Atopobiaceae bacterium | reverse complement strand
GTGATAAGCAGGCCGCCTGCGGGCGCGCGCAAAAGCTCGATACGTGAAATTCCGAGAGCGTCCATGGCGGCTTGCGCCTCGCCTTTGCGGGCAGTGCCCTGCTCATGGGCCGCATCTGCCAGCTCGAAGCCGCGTGCTTCGAAGCAGAATTCCCCGCGTCCGGCATCTACCCACGCGCGCAACGGCTGCGAGCAGGCCTTGAACGCAGCTTCCTTCGCGGAGAATGCGTATCCGCGGGCGGCCGCCGGGCTGGGGGAGAGCTCGGGGGCAAGGCGCATGTCCTGCCTGGTGAGCAGATGATGGACGAGAATCCTGCCGCGCTCTCCCTCGAAGTCCGCGAGCGTGACAAGGTCGATGCCAAAGCCGATGACGGGGGAGCCCCCGCCGGGCCGGACCCATGCAATGAGCGTGGAAGCTTCCTCATCGGTCTTGCTCACGAGCAGACCGCGATCCTCGCGGCCATCGTTGCCCCGCAGATACGGTGCGCCGCGCTCATCATGGAAGATGGGCGGAAACGGCGCATCTGTGCAGGAACCATGGCCTGCGAGCCCGAAACGGGCGCCTGCGGTGCAGAGCAGCTTCTCCACAGCCGTGCGTATATCGATAGGGCTGTTCGCCGCATCCATCGCATTCCTCGTCGGGGCCGAATCGAAGGGGTTGCCCGCATCTATTATAAAGCGTGCCCTCCGACGCGTCCGCAATATCGGAAACCCCTCTGGAAAATAATTTCTATTTTTATAATGTCCCTGGTGCAGCAGGTTTTTGCCGCCTCAGCCCGCTTGAAGGCATTTGTATGCAGGAGCAACCCTCATATAGCCAATAATATGCAAAATGGAATTGCGTTGTACCTTCTCCTCGGACACGCGGGATCCCAAAACCCGCGCGTCCGGAGCATCCTGCTGGAACCGGGGGGGTGGCCATGGCGAACGGAAAGCCGGGAAAGCCTGCCAGCATAGCGTCGAGTTCAAGAGGGAGGCGGCCGACTGCCATCTCTCGGTCGGAAGGACGCAGCGGGGGTGCACCGACGACCTGGGCGTTCTGTGCAGGACGATTGCGCGAGACCTCCGCGGAACGCCTGCACCGACGGTCTCGAATCCCAACTGCCATATTCAGCGGTACGTTATATAGCCGCTAGCGGGCGGGTCGCGCTCTATCGTTCGCGGGCAGATGCGCTGCGGCAAAGGTGCGGAATGCGCGGCGCGTACCAAAAATGTCTCTAATGCTGCAAGCTTTTTGCCTTAGCTCGCTTCGGAGGTAGATACTATGCAAATATAACTCATACTCGCTGAAATTATGCAGTCTCGAAGACCTGTGCGCGCTCCACCGTCGAAACTTTGCAGCATTAGAGGAAGAATCGGTCGCAACCCGCTCGACAAAGATCGTGAAACTAGATGATCTTAGAATCTGAGCCTCCTGCGCTCGAGAGCGCGAAGACGGTCGTGGAGCGGAAGGGGTGCTCGGGTGTGAACACGGGCTGCGGAAAGGTGGGGTGATGTATCGCGTCGGGCGGGAACTGCGCCTCCAGAGCGACGCCGGAGCCGGGCCCGTATGCAGCGCCGTCCTTGCAGCCCTTCTCGTCGAGGAAGCCCCCTGTGTAGACCTGGAGGCCGGGTGCATCGGTGAGCAGCTCGAGCGAGATGCCCGACGCATCGCCTGCGAGGTGCGCCGCCCGGCGCAGGCCGCCGCTCCGCTCGGTGAGCAGCAGGTAGGTATCGTATCCTGCGCCCAGCCCGCTGGAGAAGGTCCTCGGGCTGCTGAAGTCCAGGTCCGTGCCCGCGACGGGAAGGATCTCGCCCGTGGGGATGAGGGCGGCGTCTGCGGGTAGATAGCGGTCTGCGTCGAGCTGGAGCGTGTGATCGAGGACGGAGCCAGAGGCGTGGCCGTTGAGGTTCCAGTACGCATGGCAGGTGAGATTGACGAGCGTGGGCCGCGCGGGCAGGGCATCGTAGTCCACGCGCAGCCGGTTGCCCGCGTCGAGGCGATAGGTCACGCTCACAGCGAGCTCGCCTGGGAAGCCCTGGTCCCCGTCCGGGCTCAGCAGCTCGAACCTGACGCCGTCATCGAGCGGGGTCGCCTCCCAGAGCCGGTGGAAGTAGACGTCGGGCATGGAGTGGTTGCTATGCGCGCCCTCGCTCCGCGCGAGCTCGTAGGTCGTTCCGTCCAGCTCGAAGCGCGCATCCGCGATGCGGTTGGCCACCCGTCCCACCACGGCGCCGAAGAGCGCCCCGTTGGCGGCGTAGCCCCGGGCATCGGCGTAGCCGAGAACGACATCGCGCACGGCGCCCGAGGCGTCCGGCACGCAGCACGAAACCAGATCCGCCCCGAGGTCGCTCACGCCGACGGTCATGCCCGCCTCATTGTCCATGAGGAAGAGGCGGGCTGCGCGTCCATCGGGCAGGGTGCCGAACGGTTTGATTTCGAGCCTCATGGCGGGTACCTCCTTGTGCGTTGGCTCATGCCAGCAGCTTACCCGAAATCCTGCCCGAGGTGGGCCTCGGCGGCCTTCTCGACCTCGTTGGCCTGCTTGAATGCTGCGATGAAGGCCTCGAACCCCGCCACATCGGCAGGATCGGGCGCGAGCGTCTCGCCCTCGACGCCTTGGAACACATGGTCGTCGAGGTAGCTCGCGAGGCTCTCGCCCTCGGCGTGCCGCAGCATGTAGGATGCGGCGACGGCCTGGCCCCAGGCGCCGCCCTCGCCCGCCGTGGGGAGCACCGTCACCGGCGCATCCATCGCGGCGGCTAGGATCGACTGGGCGACGCCGGGCGTCTTGAAGATCCCGCCGTGCCCGTAGAGCCTCTCGATCTGCACGCCCTCCCGGCGCAGCAGGTCGTTCCCGACCTTGAGCGCACCGAACGCCGCCATGATGTGCATGCGCATGAAGTTCGAGATCGAAAGGTCCGCCTGCGCGTCTCGGAGCACGAGCGGGTATCCTCGGTTCACGCCCATGATGTTCTCGCCCGAGACGAAGGGGATGCTCACGAGGCCGCCCGCATCCTTGTCGCCGGCAAGCGCAGCCTCGAAGAGGCGCCCGTAGAGCTCGCCCGTCTCCACCTGGAAGCCCATGAGCTCGTTGTAGCTCTTGAGCAGGCCCACCCAGGCGTTGATGTCGGAGGTGCAGTTGTTGCAGTGGACCATGGCCACCGGGTCGCCGACCGGCGTCGTGACGAGATCGATCTCGGGAACCGTCTGATCCGCAAGCGCGTGCTCGAGCACGACCATCGAGAAGACCGACGTGCCGGCGGACACGTTGCCCGTGCGCCGCGCGATGGAGTTCGTCGCGATCATGCCCGTGCCGGCGTCGCCCTCGGGCGGGCAGACGGGGCAGCCCGCCTCGAGATCGCCCGTGGGATCGAGCAGACGGGCGCCCGCCTCGCTGAGCCGTCCTGCGACCTCGCCCGCATACGCCACGCGCGGCAGCAGGTCCCGGACGTGGATGCCGACCGCCGCCACCTCGGGCAGCGCGTCGAACGCGGCAAGCATGCGCGCGTCGTAACCCCCGGCGGTCGCATCGATGGGGAACATGCCTGAGGCGTCGCCCACCGAGAGCACCTTCTCGCCCGTCAGGCGCAGGTGGGCGAGACCCGCGAGCGTGGTGAAGTGCGCCACGTGCGCAACGTGGGTTTCTCGGTCGAGGATGGCCTGATAGAGGTGGGCGATCGACCAGCGTTCGGGGATGTGGAACGCAAACGTGCGCGTGAGCGCCTCCGCAGCGCGGGCGGTGTTGGCGTTGCGCCACGTGCGGAACGCCACGAGCAGGCGATCTGCGGAGTCGAGGGGCAGGTAGCCGTGCATCATGGCCGAGATGCCCAGGGCTCCGAGGCGCCGCAGGGTCACGCCGTAGCGCGCCGCGACGTCCGCCTTGAGCGAGGCGTAGCAGGCCGCCAGGCCGCCGAGGATCTCCTCTTCGGGATAGGTCCACAGTCCGTCGACTAAGCTGTTCTCCCAGTCGAAGGTGCCGGTGGCCGCCGGAGCGTGGGAGCTGTCTATGAGGACGGCCTTGATGCGCGTGGAGCCGAACTCAATGCCCACGGCGCAGAGCCCGCCTTCGATTTCCG
Organism: Atopobiaceae bacterium; assembly: GCA_040307385.1. Classification (GTDB taxonomy): domain Bacteria; phylum Actinomycetota; class Coriobacteriia; order Coriobacteriales; family Atopobiaceae; genus RUG721. The sequence continues at coordinate 48,676 of JAWRJQ010000033.1, read as the reverse complement.
CTGCTATCTGGTGCCGTGTGAGCGTCATGGCTCCTCCCATCGAAGAAGCGTGACACGACGCAGCGCGCCGCGTCACGCCTTGGTTGCCGTTCCTCTCGGCCTTATCGTCCGTACACCATGTCTGCGATCGTCAGGTCGCGCTTGAACGTGCGCAGGTCCGTGCTCTCATCGATGACGACGGACTCGATGCCCATCTCGTCGGCCCAATCGACGAGCTGCTGCGTGTCGAGGTCGAAGGAGACTGCGGTGTGATGCGCGCCGCCGGCGTACATCCATGCGGTGGAGCCTACCTTGAGGTTGGGCTTGGGGGTCCAGAACAGGGTGCCCACCGGCAGCAGCGGCATGGGCTTCTCAATCCTCTTGCACTCCACCTCGCTGATGATGAGGCGGAAGCGGTTGCCCAGGTCGATGAGGGAGGTGGCGACGGCGTCGCCGATCTTGCCGGTGAAGATGAGGCGGGCGGGATCCTCGCGATCGCCCATGGACAGCGGCGTGGCGCGGATCTTGATCTCGCCCTCGGCGAAGGAGGGATCGACCTCGGCCATGTGGGCCTCGAGGACACCCTCCTTGCCCGCGACCAGGTTGTAGGTGTAGTCCTCCATGAAACCGGAGCCCCTGGCGTCCTCGATGCCGGCGGTCATGACCTTCATCAGGCGTACGATGGCCGGGGTCTTCCAGTCGCCCTCGGGGCCGAAGCCGAAGCCCTTCTGCATGAGGCGCTGGATGGCCAGCGACGGAAGCTGCTTGAGGGCGCCGAGGTCGCCGAAGTGGTCGGAGAAGGCGTTGTAGCCGTGCTCTACCAGGAAGCGCTCGATGCCGATCTCCTGCGCCGCCTGCACCTCGACGTGGCGGCGGAACTGCTCGGGATCGCGCCCGTCGAGCACGAGGCCGTAGGTGTCATAGTACTCGTCGGCGAGCGCTGCGGCCTCGGCGTCCGTCACGGCATCGATGTAGGGGGCGAGGCTGTTGATGGGCCAGGCGTCGACGGTCCAGCCGAACTTGATGTGGGCTTCGACCTTGTCGCCGTCGGTCACGGCGACGTTGCGCATCGTGTCGGCGAAGCGCGCCACGCGGATGTTGCGGGATTCCACGCAGCCCACGGCCACGCGCATCCAGCGTCCGAGCTCGGCGACGATCTCGGGATCGCGCCAATGCCCGAAGACGACCTTGCGGTTCTTGCGCAGGCGGGCGAAGATGTGGCCGAATTCGCGCTCGCCATGGGCGGCCTGGTGCTCGTTCATGAAGTCCATGTCGATGAGATCGTAGGGGATCTCGTCGTTATACTGCGTTGCAAACTGGCAGAGGGGCTTTTTGAGGTCGAGAAGGCCGTGGATGAAGTTCTTCGCGGGCGAGAAGGTATGTGCCCAGGTGATGATGCCCGCGCAGGTTGGGGAGAGGTTGGCCTCATTGAACAGCGCGGTTATGGTGGCGTCGTTGAGCAGGTTGGGTTTCACGACGACCTCGTAGGGGATGTCGGGGCTCGCGTTGAGCGCGGCCGCGACCTCGACGGCGTGCTCATGCACGTGCTCCAGCACCTCGTCGCCGTATAGATCCTGCGTGCAGGGGCAGAACCAGAACTGATAGCGCTCGACTTCGAGCATAGCGTCCTCCTTGGGTCCGGGTTTCGCGAATGCGAACGGGGCGTATCGGAAACGGCGGCTCTCCGTCCGGGGAGCTGCCTACTTGATGACCGAGATGGACTCGCGGTCTGAGAACAGGGCTACGACCACCAGGAACACGACTCCCATGATGAGCTGCTGCATCATGGTGTCGAACCCCATCATGACGAGGCCCTGGTTGAGGATGCGGTACGACAGCACGCCGACGATGATGTTGGTGAAGCGCACCTTCGCGCCGCCGGAGATCGGCATGCCGCCCATGACGAGGGAGATGAGGATCTGCGTCTCGAGCATCATGCCGGACAGGGCCGTGACGGATCCGACCTTGATGCAGTTGATGAAGGCTGCGAAGCCCGTGAGCGCGCCTGCGGCGATGTAGACGAGCGTCTTGACCTTCTTCACCTTGACGCCCGCGAAGCGGGCTGCGGTCTGGCCGGCGCCGATGGCCTTGAGCTGCGCGCCGAGGGATGTATAGGTGAACACGAAGTAGCCGATGCCGAGCGTGATCACGGTGATCGTCATCATGAGCGGCATGTTCCACAGATCCCGCTGCAGGTAGGAGGCGCCCATGATGGGCGTGTTGGTGAAGAACTGGATGACGCCGCGCAGCAGAAACATCATGCAGTTGGTCACGATGAACGACGGGATCTGGCGCTTGACGTGGAAGAACGCGTTGACGGCGCCGATGGCGGCTCCGGTGAATACGCCGCCGACGACCGCAAGGACCACGTTGTAGTTCGAGAGCACGCAGACCACGATGGAGGCCACGCCGAGCAGCGAGCCCTGGGAGAAGTCCAGCGAGCCCATCGTCATGATCATGAACACGCCCACGCATGCGATGAAGAGCAGGTACGTGTTGTTGAGCATGAGGGTCAGGTTGCGCACGGACAGAATCTGCCCGTTGGTGGTTATGGCAAAGAAACCGAGGAGGGCGAAGAGGCCGATGAACGGAAGGAAGGGACGAATCGCCGACAAGGTCAGGCGTCTCGTCGGCTCCTCTTCGACGACAACGGCAGTCTGAGTCTCTGACATCCTCGTACCTCCCTAGATCATGTACTGGATGATGTCGGTATCGGTCAGGTCCCGGTCGCGCGCGAGCTCGGCCGCGATCTTTCGGTCCTTCATGATGAGGATGCGATCGCACATGCCCATGAGCTCGGCGATCTCCTCCGAGATGATGAGGATGGCCTTGCCCTGCTTGCGCATCTCGTCAAGGAGGTTGTAGATGTCGGACTTGACCTTGATGTCGATGCCGCGGGTCGGGGAGTCGAGCAGCAGGATGTCGGAGCCCTTCGCGAGCCAGCGGGCGATGACGACCTTCTGCTTGTTGCCGCCGGACAGGGCCGAGACGAACTGGCTGACCCCGACCATCTTCGTGGACATGAGGTCGGCGTACTTCTCGGCCTCCGAGCGGACCTTCGAGGCCGTGATGAACTTGCCGTAGTCGCGCAGCGACGGCAGGGTGATATTGTCGGCGATGGTGTCGTTGATGAGCAGCGACTCGTTGTCGCGGTCCTTCGACGTGTAGGCGATGCCCCGGTCGATGGCCGTGTTGATGTCGTTGATCTCGGTGCCGTCGGCGAGCCTCACCTCGCCCGTGCGGTCGAAGGATGCGCCGAAGAGCGCCTTGCCCACCTCGTGCATGCCGCACTCGGAGAGGCCGCCGATGCCCAGGATCTCTCCGTTGTGCAGCTCGAGCGACACATCCTCGAGCTGTCCGGGCACGGACACGTGCGACATCGTAATCGCCACGTCTTGGGCGAGCGAGGGGCCCCAGTCGGTGCGATAGTACTTCTCGTTCATCTCCCGGCCTACCATGAGTGTCTTGAGCCTGTCGGCATCGACCTCCTCCGTGGCGACGGTGCCGATGTATTCGCCGTCGCGCAGGATGGAGATGCGGTCGGAGATCGCCATGACGATATCCATGTCGTGGTCGATCATGATGACGCAGTCCCCATGGTCGCGCACGCGGTGGATGATGCGGAAGAGGTGGTCGCGCCCATCCTGCGAGAGGGCCGTGGTGGTCTCATCGACGACGAGGACCTTGGGGTTGAACCAGGTCGCTTTGACGATCTCGACGAGCTTGCGCTCCTCGAAGGTGTAGTTCTCGATGGGGTCCTGCGCCTTGATGTGGCCGAAGCCGTAGTCGTCGAGCAGCTCCTGGGCCTTCTTGACCATGGCCCGCGTGTCCTTGATGCCGCCCCTCATGAACTGGCCCTCGTCTCCGAGGAACATGTTCTCCGCCACGGTGAGCCCGTCGAGCGTGCCCTGCTCCTGGACGACGATGGCTATGCCGAGGTGATTGGCGTCGACCTGGTTCTTGGGGGCCACCTGCGTGCCCTCGAGCGTGAAGGTGCCCGAGCCGATGGGCAGAATGCCCGTCAGCATGTTGGTGAAGGTCGATTTCCCCGAGCCGTTCTCGCCGATGAGGCAGTGCACCTCGCCTTTGTAGAAGTCGAGGGAGACATGGTCCACGGCATGGGTCGGGCCGAAGCTCTTGTCGATCTGCTCTGCGTGGAGCAGCAGCTCTTTATCTGCCATTTCGTGTTCCCCCTCTCTACTTGACGACCGCGCCGTTGCGGACCTTGGTGGTGAGCATCAGGATCACGAGCACCGTGAGGCCCGTGACGATCTGGTTGACCGTGGTCGATACGCCGATCGCGATGAAGCCCGCGAGCATCATCGAGACCATGAACTCGCCGATGACGATGGCAACGATGGGATGCCCGTAGCGCCTGAACGCGACTCCGAAGAAGACGCCCATGAGCGGCAGGAAGTTGAGCGCCTGCGAGAGCATGCCGGTCTGGGGCGTCTGGGCGGTGCCGTAGCCCAGGTACAGGACGGCCATGGCCCCGCAGAAGGTGCCGGAGAGCATGAGCGCCATCACCTTGTACCGGTTGACGCTCACACCCATGTTCTTGGCCACCAGCTCGTTGGAGCCGATGGCGCTGGAGTAGGTGCCGATCCGGGTGTACTTGATGATGAAGCCGACGATGCAGAAGCATGCGAGCGCGAAGATGAGGTTCCACGGGTAGGAGCCGAAGATGCTGTACTGCGCGGGAAGGCGGGTGCCGTTGATGTCGGCCACGACGACGGAGAGCGCCTCGAAGATCAGCGACATGCCCGTGGTGACGATCATCGAGGGAATCCGCAGCGTCCTGAACACGAGGCCGTTGATAAGCCCCAGCGCCATGCCCGTGAGGATGGGCACCACGACAACCGAAACCCATCCGAGCCGGGGGATGAAGGCTATCGACATCAGCTCCGATAGGATGATCATCGAACCGATGGAGAAGTCGAAGAGACCCTGCACGACGACGAAATAGAACCCGCACGCGCCGACCGAGTAGATCAGGCCGCGCTGCAGGTAGGTGAGCATCTTGTCCGGCTGGCCGAAGCTGCCGGGATTGATGACGCTCGTCAGCGCGAAGAAGACGACCCACACGATCAAGGTGATGACGAGCAGGACGCCGATGCCGTAGAACTGGCTGGACCGTGCCCGCTTGAGAAATGATTCCATGCGGCCTCCTTTCATGTGAGATGGCGCACATGCCTGCGACGGGGGAGGTCCCTGTTCCGGGGCCTCCCCTCGAGGCTCGAGCATCCTGTGCGATCAAGCGCACCCGTCGCAGGTGGTGGACGCTACGGCTTAGGCGTGACGGCTCCTCACATCATCGATCGAGAGCGCCTCCGCCTTGGCCCTGAGGTCATTGAAGGAAAGGCTCGCGAGTTCCCTGATCTCGTCCTCGTTGTACGGGTCGTCGTTGACGAAGTAGTTCTCGTAGTCCTCGTACTCGGCCACGGAGGAGACGAACACGTAGGGGAACTTGATCTCGAGGCCGAAGTCGCCCGCCTGGGGAACGAAGCCCTCGGAGCCCATGCAGGCGCCGTAGGTGAGCAGGAAGGCGTACAGCGGATCGCAGAAGTGGCCGCCGGACTCGCAGTACATGCCGCCGGTCTCGAGCTGCTCGCGCAGATCCTCGAGGAAGTCGGTCGAGGCGACGCGGATCTTGCCGGTGAGGTTCATGTTCGCGAGCTGGCCGATGGAACCCACGAGCGGGTCGCCGCCTCCGCCGGCGACGATCAGGGCATCCATGTTGGGATTGGTGTTGTAGAACTGCTGCGTCACCGAGGCGCCTTCGGAGGATGAGGTGTTGGCGTAGACGGGGTCGGTCAGCACGACCGGATCGTCGGGATGGGCGGCGTTCCAAGCCTCGACGCCGGCCTTGTAGCCCTCCCAGCGCAAAGCGAAGGTGGCATCGCCGACGGTCCAGCCCTCAAGGCAGATGTAGCGCGCGCCGTTCTGAAGCTCCGCAGCGGCGTCGGGGTTGTCGGCAACCAGGAGTTCCACGAGCTTCGTGCCGTTGTCGACCTCGTTCTCGTGCACGGCGCCGACGTAGTACTGCGAGTTCTTGGCGACTTCGTAGACGTCGGGGGAGGCCTCCTCGGAGATGATGCGATAGAACTGTGTGACGTACATCATGTTCTGGTCACAGGTGTTGATGACGGAGGCCATCTCGGAGTCGGCCGAGTTGCAGATGATGATGCCGTTGCATCCGGCGGATGCGAGCGTCTCGGCGGATGCCGTGACCTGCTCGGACACGTGGCCCTGGTCGACCGTGGTGGTCTCGACGCCGAGGATGCCGGCGGCCGTCTCGCAGATGTCGACGGAAAGCTTGCCGAGCGCGTCCGTCGAGCTCCAGATGGAAATGCCGATCTTGACGCCGGAGGGGGCCTCTCCGCCTCCCGAGCCGGAACCGCCCGAGGTGTCGCAACCTCCCAGCAGCGCCGCAGCGCCCAGACCCGCACAGGTTACGGCCGATAGTTTTAAGAAGTCTCGTCTCGAATAGCTGCCCATCCTCGGTCTCCCTTCGTTACCGATTGCGGTGTTCGACGGAATCCGCGCGTGTCCGGACATGTGCGGGAACAGACGGCAGACATGCTTCTCTCGATGCTTCTCTGCGCATCCGCCCGACCGACACGACCTCTTGAGCGCAGCCCCGCCACGTACCTGCAGCCCTTTGCTGGCAAATACGCTCCGTACGCACAATTATTTGTCCGGTTGCATGCTGTGGGGGACGTGGATGTGCCTAAACGGCAGTAAATTGGAAGTAAACGGTACTAAACAAAGTAACCAAAAATTTTACTAAATTTTTTTTTGCACCCATTCTTTTTTTAAATCTACCTCAATTAACAATCTCATCAACGATCTCCGTACGGGCGTGCTCCATAAGCCAGGTCTGCGCCTTCTCGCGGCGGATCATCCGGCGCATCAAGGGCAGCCTCCCGCTGGCCCGCCGTTCCTCAAGGACCTGTTCGGCATCTGCGGTTCCGGTCGCCTTGAGGGAGGCGAGCAGATCCTCGTCCGTGCAGTCGAGGCCGAGATGGCGCGCGAAGGCGTCCAGCGCGAGCGCCTGCCGGGCGCGGCCGTGCGCCTGGGCGCGCAGCTCCCTCATGAAGTCATCGCTGGTGATCTGCCGGGCGTTGAGATACATGTCGAGCGTCAGACCGCGCTTTTTCAGCTGTCCCAACAGCTCCTCGGCGCATTCGGCGTAGACCTGCTTTCCGTACACCTCCGTGAGGGCCTCCTCGGGAACCCGTCCCTCGACGGCCTCGAGCACGCGCTCCGCCCTCACCTGGGGCAGGGCGGCCTCCTTGGCCTCCGCGATCTGCGCCCTGACGCGCTCGCGCAGGTCGTCCACACCCCTGCAGCGCAGGTTGTCCTGAACGAACTCGTCGGTGAGGCCGGGGGTCACCGTCCGCTTCACGGCGTTGACCGTGAGCTCGATCTCGAAGGTGCGCCTGCCTTGCTCGTCGGCGGGATCGGGATCCTCCATGCGGTGCTCCCGGGACCAGCCGATGGTCTTGGTCTCTCCGGGCCGCATCCCCACGATCTGGCTCACGAGGTCGGCGGGCAGGTTGGGGTTCGCGAGACCCAGCAGGCGATGCTCGCCCGCAAGCTCCGGCACATGGAGCCTGTTCACGACCCGGGCCTCGATCATGTCCCCCGGACGGACCGCAGGGGCCGCCTCGTCGTCCTCGTACCGTGCGAAACGGCTCATGAGCCGCTCGATCTGCTCGTCGACCTCCGCGTCGGCGACCTCGGTGGAGGGAAGGTTGATCGTAGGGGCGTCGTAGTCGTCGAGGGCGGCCTCGGGCAGCACCGTCATGGTGCATGTCGTGCTGAAGTTCTCATGCGGCCGCACGGTGTCCGCGCCCCATGCCGGCCGCTCGAGCAGCACGGCGTCGAGCCGCTCTACGACCAGGGGTTGCAGGCGTGAGATGAGGTCGGCGGCAGCGAGGGACAGGGGGTCGCTCGCGGAACCGCCGCGCTTTTTCCGGGAGGCGGCGTCGTGCAGGGCGCGTTTGACGCAGGCGTCCACCTCGCGAGCGTCCGCCGTAACCTGGACGGTCAGCGTTCCGGCATCCTTCTCGAGAACCACCGCTTCGAACCCCATGTCTTCCTCCGAACGTCACCGCCGTTCACCCGTTGGCACAAAGATACACTAGTATACATATCACATGGTTGTTTTATTCTTGTTTACTGAGCGCCAGACAAACCGAGATCACAGGGAGATGCGTCATGAAGGTCGGAGTGAGGGACATCAGCCGCGCGACGGGCTTTTCTCCCGCAACCGTTTCCAACGCGCTGAATCGCCGTCGCAACGTGAGCGAGGAAACCACCGAGGTCATCCTCAAGGCCGCGCGCGATCTCGGCTACCGGCGTCGGGGCGAGCTGGAGCTCATCAAGTTCGTCATCGCGCGCAAAAGCGGCAAGGTGCTCGACGAGAGCTCCTTCCACCCTGTGGTGATCGAGGGTATCGAGCGCGAGGCGAAGCGACATAACCTTGCGTGCGCCTACGTCACGCTCGACCTGGAGGATCCCGGGAGCGCAGCCCAGATCCGCGAGCTCACCCAGGATCGAAGCGGGGGGATCATCCTGCTCGGGACCGAGATGTACGAGGATGACTACATTCCCTTCCACGATTGCGCCGCCCCGCTCGTGATCATGGACGGCTGGTGCCAGAGGCGCTTCATGAACTCCGTGGTCATCGCCAACGAGACCTCGGCGTACAGCGCGGTGAACTACCTCATCGAGCGGGGTCATACGAAGATCGGCTACCTGCACGGCGACCCGCAGATCCGCAACTTCCCGCTCCGCTATCGCGGCTATGAGTCCGCCATGGCCGGCGCCGGGCTCGCAATCGATGAGCGCTATCAGGCAACGACGGGCACGACGCTCTCAACCGCGTTCGCGGGCATGGTCGCGTGGCTCGAAGGCAATCCCGAGCTGCCCACCGCCTTCTTTGCCGACAACGACGTCGTCGCGGTCGGCGCGATCCAAGCGCTCACGAAGCACGGCGTGCGCGTGCCGGAGGACGTGTCGCTCATCGGCTTCGACGACCTGCCCTTTGCCAGCATCTCGTCGCCGCCGCTCACCACGATCCTCGTTCCCAAGCAGGAGATGGGCGAGCTTGCCGTGCGCCGGATCATCGAGCAGGTGGAGGGTAAGGTCTCCTATACCTGCGTCACGCATGTGAGCACCCGCTTCATCGAGCGCGACAGCGTGATTTCCCCAGTCGGCTGAGGGCGGCACGGGCACGGGCATCCGGATTTCGCCGTGACACCGAACGGGCTTATTCCTGCGGATTTTGGCACCAGATCGTCTTATTCCTTAGGAACAAGGCTGTTGAGCGGCTCAGACCGCAGGAATAAGGCGATCCGGTGCCATGCGGCTTCAACGTCCAGCGAGCTCGTATCCCCTATAGGCTCTCAGCGAGGTGATGCTGGGTTTCGCCGTGCCCGTCTCAGTCTATTGTCCGGGACAAGAAGCCGCCGGAAACCGTCTCGAACAATCGACCGAGACGGGCACGGACGTGCCGCGATCGCGTGCCGCGAAAACAAAAGAGCAGCCGCATACGGGCTGCTCAGCGTTGCCTGGCGGAGAGCTGGGGATTCGAACCCCAGAAGGGCGTTGCGGCCCTTACTCGCTTAGCAGGCGAGCACCTTCGGCCTCTCGGTCAGCTCTCCGTAAAGGTGCCTACGCATCATACCGCAGAAACGGCTTCCGCGTCCACCACGATATTATAATCGCACGTGGCGAGCGCATCCCAAGAGAAGTGCTCTACCAGCTCGTCTGCGCGCAGCTCCGCACCGGCATCCACGAAGCCCGCGAGCGCTCCAAACCATCCTGCGAGCCGCTCGGGCGTAACGCCCCGCGCACGCAACGCGCCCAGATCGAGATCGCCGTTGCGCTTGGCCAGACGCCTCCCGTCGGCTGCCACCAGCAGCGGCACGTGCCCGTAGCCGGGGCTCGGCAGTCCCAAAAGCCGCTGCACGTACATCTGGCGCGCCGTAGAACCCAGCAGATCGTTGCCACGCACCACCTGCGTGACGCCCATCAGCGCATCGTCGACGGCGCAGGCCAGCTGGTAGGCGAAGATGCCGTCTGCGCGCCGGATCACGAAGTCGCCGCAGTCGCGTGCAAGCGCCTCGGTTCGCCGCCCGAGCACCGCATCGGTGAACGCGATCTCGGCGTCATCCACCGCGAGCCGCGTTGCGGGAGCACGCATCGCCCGCCGCGCCTCCGCCTCGGCTGCAGAAAGCCCCCTGCACGTCCCCCGATACACGTAGGTTCCATCGCTTGCGTGAGGAGCCGCTGCCGCATGCACGTCGGCGCGAGAGCAGAAGCAGGGATAGGTGAGGCCGAGATCGGTCAGGCGTGCAACCGCGTCGGCATATAGAGCGGTGCGCGCGCTCTGCCAGTGCGGCCCCTCATCCCAGGTAAGCCCCAGCCAGGCGAGGTCGTCGATGAGCGTCTGCGCCACATCGCGGTTTTGGCAGCGTTCATCGAGATCCTCGATGCGCAGCACCATCCGTCCGCCTGCGGCACGCGCGGCGAGCCATGCCATGAGCGCTGCGAAGGCGTTGCCTATATGCATGCGCCCGGAGGGGGAGGGAGCAAAACGTCCCACCGTCGCCGTTCGTTGTTCCGCTGCATCCGTGCCCATATCCGCCCCCTGCATTTACGCTACCATGTAGTCTCTCACACACGCACGTATCGCGCACGCAGGAGCATGGCATGGCAGAGCCGCATACACACGAGCTAGGCGCATTCTCGCTGGGAACCCCGGCGCACGTGTGCCGCTGGCGTCTTGCCGGGCGGAGCCTGCTGCTCGCCAACCGCCATCTGCGCGCCTTCGCGCGCCGCATCGTGAACGATAAGCCCGTCTCGCCCGAACTCGTTGCCTGGGCAAAGCAGCACATCGAATGGACGCTCGCCGACGGAAGCCATGAGCATCCCGACGGCGTGCTCATGCTCATCATCGACGATGCGGGCGCTGCGGCGATGACGGTGGGGCCGTACCTGCCGCTCGCGCACAGCACGGCACGGCACCTTATCGGTCGCGCATGCAGCGCAGCGCGCGAGCAGGAGCAGACGGATGTGGCGCCCGAGGTCCTCTTCGTCCACACGGACGGCGCGCTCTATGCCGCAGCGGCTCCCGATGCCGGGCTCGGAGGCTGTGCGAACCTCGTGGTGCAGCTCGCCTCCACGCTGGGCATCCCCGTCACCTTCGAATCCGATCTGCTCGACGACCTCATGGAAGGCTCCCTCGAGGCCGACGGCATCTTCTTGGCATCGGATGAGCACGGCATCGTGCCGGCGAGCGATTGCTCGAACGGCGTTTCCGAGCGTTTTGCCGCTTCGTATCGACGGCTTTTCGAATCCGCCCGCAGCAAGGCTCGATAAGCGCCTCCGGCCCTGTGCCCGCGCACCCGGCCTCCATGCGCCACGTGACGGTGTTCGGCTATCCGAATAGCCATCCCGTTTCTATTTCAGACAGGTTGCGCTTATAATTGAGCCTGTTGAGAGACGCGCGCGACCGCATTGCGCGTGCGCTCTCGCTTGTTTTACGGAAAACCCGCCGGTACAGGCGGATTTTAGTGCCAACCAGAGGAGAGGACATGGCAAGAAAAATCAAGTCCATGGACGGCAACAACGCTGCTGCATGGGTCAGCTACGCGTTTACGGAGGTGGCGGGAATCTACCCCATCACGCCGTCCAGCCCCATGGCCGACTACGTCGACCAGTGGGCAGCCGCAGGCCAGAAGAACATCTTCGGCACCACGGTCAAGGTCGTTGAGATGCAGTCCGAGGCCGGTGCCGCCGGAGCGGTTCACGGCTCGCTCGGCGCAGGCGCTCTCACCACCACCTACACCGCCTCCCAGGGCCTGCTGCTCATGATTCCCAATATGTACAAGATCGCCGGCGAGAGCCTGCCGTCGGTATTCCACGTGTCGGCCCGTACCGTGGCCAGCCACGCGCTCAACATCTTCGGCGACCACTCCGACGTCATGGCCTGCCGCCAGACCGGCTTCGCCATGCTCGCCGAGGGCAGCGTGCAGGAGGTCATGGACCTCTCGGCCGTCGCCCACCTCTCCGCCATCAAGGGCGGCGTGCCCTTCATCAACTTCTTCGACGGCTTCCGCACCTCCCACGAGATCCAGAAGGTCGCCGTATGGGACTACGAGGATCTCAAGGAGATGTGCGATATGGACGCCGTCCAGGCGTTCCGCGACCATGCCCTCAACCCCGAGCATCCGCACGCGCGCGGCAGCCACGAGAACGGCGACATCTTCTTCCAGCACCGCGAGGCATGCAACCCCGTGTACGACGCGCTGCCCGCCGTCGTCGAGGAGTACATGAACAAGGTCAACGCCAAGCTCGGCACCAACTACCACCTGTTCGACTACTACGGCGCCGATGACGCCGACCGCGTGGTCGTGTGCATGGGCTCGTTCTGCGACGTCCTCGAAGAGGTCGTCGACTACCTCAACGCCCATGGCGAGAAGGTCGGCCTGATCAAGGTCCGCCTGTACCGTCCGTGGTCCATCGAGCACTTCATGGCGGCCCTGCCCGCATCCGTGAAATCCATCGCCGTCGTCGACCGCACCAAGGAGCCCGGCTCCATCGGCGAGCCCCTCTACCAGGACGTCGTCACCTCGCTCTTCGAAACCGGCGCGTCCGGCATCAAGGTCATCGGCGGCCGCTACGGCCTCGGCTCCAAGGACACGCCCCCCGCGTCGGCCTTCGCCGTGTACGCCGAGCTCGCCAAAGACAATCCCAAGCGCGAGTTCACGATCGGCATCGTCGACGACGTCACCGGCCTCTCTCTCGACGAGATGGACGACGCTCCCAACACGGCCGACCCCTCCACCATCGAGTGCAAGTTCTGGGGCCTCGGCGGCGACGGCACGGTGGGCGCCAACAAGAACTCCATCAAGATCATCGGCGACCATACCGACAAGTACGTGCAGGCCTACTTCCAGTACGACTCCAAGAAGACCGGTGGCGTCACCGTTTCGCACCTGCGCTTCGGCGACACCCCCATCCGCTCGCCGTACTACGTCAATGCAGCCGACTTCGTCGCCTGCCACAATCCCAGCTACATCACCAAGGGCTTCAAGATGGTCCAGGATGTCAAGCCGGGCGGCACGTTCATGATCAACTGCCAGTGGACGCTCGATGAGCTCGAGCACCACCTCAACGCCGAGGCCAAGCGCTACATCGCCAACAACAACATCCGCCTCGTGCTGATCAACGCCATCGACCTCGCCCTCCAGGTGGGCATGGGCAAGCGCACCAACACCATCCTCCAGTCCGCCTTCTTCGCGCTTTCCGGCGTGCTGCCGCAGGAGGACGCCATTGCGTACATGAAGGACGCGGCCGAGCACAGCTATGCCAAGAAGGGCCAGGCCATCGTCGAGGCCAACTGGAAGGCCATCGATGCCGGCGCCACCGCCTTCACCGTGGTCGAGGTTCCCGAAAGCTGGAAGACCGCCGAGGACGCTCCCGTCGAGCTCACGCTCGAGGGCCGCGAGGCCATCGTCAGGCAGGTCAAGGAGCTGCTGCACCCGATCGACCTCATGGACGGCGACAGCCTGCCCGTCTCCGCGTTCAAGGAGTGCGCCGACGGCCAGTTCGAGCTCGGTGCCTCCGCATACGAGAAGCGCGGCGTGGCCGCCTTCGTGCCGCGCTGGGATCAGACCAAGTGCATCCAGTGCAACAGCTGCTCCAACGTGTGCCCGCACGCCGCCATCCGCCCGTTCGCGCTCTCCGAGGACGAGGTCGCCGCAGCGCCCGAGGGCATCAAGCTGCTCGATCTCGCGCCGGCCAAGAAGTTCCCGGGACTGAAGTTCTCCATCGCCATCTCGCCGCTCGACTGCATGGGCTGCGGCGTGTGCGTGGGCGTGTGCCCCAAGGACGCCCTTTCGATGGTCGGCCAGGAAGAGGAGCTTGCCGAGCAGGACAACTTCGACTACTGCGTCGCCAACGTCACCGAGAAGGACGGCGTCGTCGCCAACAACCTCAAGGGCATCCAGTTCAAGAAGCCGCTGCTCGAGTTCTCCGGCTCCTGCGCGGGCTGCGCTGAGACCGCCTATGCACGCCTGGTCACGCAGGTGGCGGGCGATCGCATGTTCATCTCCAACGCCACCGGCTGCTCCTCCATCTGGGGCAACCCTGCGGCCACCTGCCCCTACACCACCAACGCCGACGGCCATGGCCCCGCATGGAACAACTCCCTGTTCGAGGACAACGCCGAGCACGGCCTGGGCATGTTCCTCGGCTACAAGGCCGTCCAGAACAAGCTCGTCGAGCAGGTCAAGGCGCTGATCGCCAAGGACGGCGCTCCTGAGGCCGTCAAGGAAGCCGGCGCTGCCTGGCTCGAGGCCGTCAACGACGTCGAGGCCAGCAAGACGGCCGCCGCCGCCCTCGTGAGCGCGCTCGAGGAGTGCGGCTGCGACGATGCCAAGGCCATTCTCGCCGATAAGGCCTTCCTCACCAAGAAGTCCTTCTGGATCTTCGGCGGCGACGGCTGGGCGTACGACATCGGCTTCGGCGGCCTCGACCACGTGCTTGCTTCCGGCGAGAACGTCAACGTCTTCGTGTTCGATACCGAGGTCTACTCCAACACCGGCGGACAGGCCTCCAAGGCTTCCAACATCGGCCAGGTCGCCCAGTTCGCCGCTGCCGGCAAGGACATCAAGAAGAAGAGCCTCGCCGAGATCGCGATGAGCTACGGCTACGTCTACGTGGCGCAGGTCGCCATGGGCGCCAACCCCGCTCAGACGCTCAAGGCCATCCAGGAGGCCGAGGCCTACGACGGCCCGTCCATCATCATCGGCTACAGCCCCTGCGAGATGCACTCCATCAAGGGCGGCATGACGCATTGCCAGGATGAGATGAAGAAGGCCGTGGAATGCGGGTACTGGAACCTCTTCCGCTTCAATCCGGCTGCCGAGCCCGGCAAGCAGTTCACGCTCGATTCCAAGGAGCCTGCAGGCGGTTACCAGGAGTTCCTGCTCAACGAGGCGCGCTACAACCGCCTCACCCGCGAGTTCCCCGAGCGCGCCGCCGAGCTGTTCTCCAAGAACGAGGAAGCCGCAATGGCCCGCTACCAGCACCTGCTGCGCCTCAAGGACCTCTACGCCGCTCCTGTAGCGGAGTAACCGTTCCTTCGAAGCTCCGTTCCCTCATACGAGGCAAGCCCCCGGTTCAGCCGGGGGCTTTTTTCATGCATCCCCAACGGGGCCCCAACAGGGGAGTATCCCCGAGTGGGGGGCATGCGGCGGTCCGCCCCGATTTTTCTTGACCTGGAATCAAGTTGATATCAAAATGGTTTCAGGGCGCAGGATCGTACACCGAGCAACGGCCACCTGCGCGGCCAAAAAGGAACAGACATGAGCATGGAGAAAAAGATAAGCGCACTGAGCGGTTGGCCTGTGCTGTTCGCGACTCTTCTCGCGTACCTCGCATCGATCGCCCTGTTCGCAGCGGCTCTCATCACGTTCGAATCGATGGCCCTGCTCATATCCCTGAGCATGATCATCCTCATGATCGCCATCATCGTCAGCTGCGGGTTCTTCACCCTCCAGCCCGGCCAGGCGCGCGTGTGCGTGCTCTTCGGCAGCTACAAGGGCACCGTGCGCGATGAGGGCTTCCGCTGGGCGAATCCGTTCTACTCCCGCAATCTGGGCATGGCGTCCGATGCGGGCGACCAGGGCGGCGTGGAGATAAGCGCCACGAACATCACGATGAACAGCCTGTTCAAGAAGGGCCACGGATCCAAGGTCTCCACGCGTGCCCGCACCTATAACGGCGACCGTATCAAGGTCAACGACAAGATGGGCAATCCCATCGAGATCGCCACCGTGGTGGTGTGGCGCGTGGTCGATACGGCCAAGGCGGTGTTCGACGTGGACGACTACGAGTCCTACGTCTACACCGTTACCGAGACGGCCCTGCGCCATGTGGCCAGCACCTATTCCTACGACCACATGGAAGACGATGATGCCGTCAGCAGCACCATCACGCTGCGCACCAACATAGAGGAGGTCTCCGAGGCTCTGCGCGTCGAGCTCGATCGCAGGCTCGAGATGGCCGGCGTCGACGTGGTGGACGCCCGTCTCACCCACCTCGCCTACGCGCCCGAGATCGCTCAGGCCATGCTGCGCCGCCAGCAGGCAGAGGCCATCATCGCCGCGCGCAAGAAGATCGTCGAGGGCGCCGTATCCATGGTGGACATGGCCGTCGAGAAGCTCTCGGAGGGCGGCACCATCACCTTGGATGATGAGCGCAAGGCGGCCATGGCATCCAACCTCATGGTGGTGCTCTGCGGCGACTCCGAAGCGCAGCCCGTCCTCAACACCGGCTCCCTCTATACCTAACGAGGTCGATGGGCGATGGCGGCTCGAAAACAGTACCCGTTGCGCGTAGACCCCGAGATTTGGGGCGCGATCGAGCGCTGGGCTGCAGACGAGATGCGTTCATCGAACGCCCAGATGGAATGGATCCTGCGCGATGCCCTGCGTCGCGTAGGCCGCCTTCCCAAGAAGCCCGGCGCGAAGATGGGCGCAGACGAGGAAGCCGCGCTCACGTAGAGGCGGCTCGGCTCACATGTGCACGCCTACCGATATGTGGCGCATGCATCCGTCCGGGGCTGCTATTCTGAGGAAGCGCAGAAAAACGCT
The DNA here is from genome assembly GCA_040307385.1 of Atopobiaceae bacterium. Taxonomy (GTDB): domain Bacteria; phylum Actinomycetota; class Coriobacteriia; order Coriobacteriales; family Atopobiaceae; genus RUG721. Next base: position 32,024 of record JAWRJQ010000033.1, on the reverse strand, counting down.
GTTCCACAGCGTGCAACCTCAGAAGGAGGCATCATGGCGGCAAAAGTTGAAAAGGTAAAGAACGTTGTCCTTGTAGGACAGGGCGGCGTCGGAAAGACCATGGTCGCTGAGGCGATGCTGCACCTCACCGGGCGCACCACGCGCCTGGGCGGCCATGCCGGTACCAAGCCCACCCTCGACTACGATGCGCAGGAGAGCGCCCGCGGCTTCTCCATCTCCACCACCATCGCGCCGATCATCTGGAACAAGACGCGTCTCAACGTGCTCGACGCCCCGTGCTACCCCGACTTCGTGGGCGATGCCTATGCCGCCATGGCTGCATGCGAGACGGCGCTGTTCGTGGTCGATGCCGCGTCCGGCCCCGGCACCATCACCACGCGCCTGTGGTATGCGGCCGAGGACCTCAGCCTCTCCCGCGCGGTCTTCGTCAACCGCTTCGACCGCACCGAGACCGAATTCGATGCGGTTCTCGACCAGCTCAAGGAGCGCTTCGGCAACCGGCTGGGCGCCGTCACGCTGCCCAACGGCGTGGGCGATCAGTTCAAGGGCGTCATCGACATCGTGCATATGAAGGCCCGCCATCTCGAAGACGGCAAGGTCGTCGAGGAGGACATTCCCGCCGAGATGGCCGATGCCGCCGCGATCGCGCGCGAGGCGCTCGTCGATCTTGTCGCCGAAGCCGACGAGGAGATCATGATGAAGTATCTCGAGGGCGAGGAGGTCACCCAGGAGGAGCTCGAGGGCTGCCTCGCCAAAGCGATCCGCGATCGCATCTTCGTCCCGGTGTTCTCGGGGTGCGCCGTGCAGGAGGAGGGCATCATCTCTCTGCTCAACGCCATCGTCTCCTGGTTCCCCACGCTCTCCGACTACGGTCCCGTGCCCACGGTCAACGGCCAGACCATCGACATCGATCCCGACGACAAGCGCCCCGTGGCCTTCGTCTTCAAGAGCCTCAACGACGCGCAGAAGGGCCGCCTTTCCTTCATCAAGGTGCTCGCCGGCACGCTCACCACGGGCATCGAGCTCATCAACGCCCGCACGCGCAAGCCCGAGCGCCTCGGCCACCTCAACTACATGACGGGCGGCGAGACGGAGGAGGTCGACGCCGTTGCCGCAGGCGACATCTGCGTCGTTCCCAAGCTCGAGGTCCTGACGGGCGACACCCTGTCCGCCTCGGGCAAGGTCGAGGCCGCCGCCTTCCGCTTCCCCAACTCGCTCTACCGTATCGCCATCGAGGCCGATGCGCGCGGCACCGAGGGCAAGGTGTACGACTTCTTGCAGAAATCCTCCGAGGCCGATCCCACCCTCAAGGTCTCCCGCGACGAGGAAACGGCGCAAACCGTGGTGTCCGCCATCGGCGAGGCGCAGGTCTCGGTTCTGCTCGACCGCCTGTCCGAGCGCACCGGCGTCACGGCCCACACCGTGCCGCTGCGCATTCCGTATCGCGAGACCATCCGCCGTGTCGCCTCCGCTCAGGGCCGTCACAAGAAGCAGACCGGCGGTGCCGGTCAGTTCGGCGACTGTTATCTGCGCCTCGAGCCCAATCCGGGAGGCGGCTACGAGTTTGCCGACGAGGTTGTGGGCGGCGCCATTCCGCGTGGTTTTATCCCTGCGGTCGATAAGGGCGTCCAGGAGACCATGCGCGACGGCGTTATCGCCGGCTACCCCATGATCGACGTCAAGGTCGCCGTGTACGACGGATCCTACCACCCGGTCGATTCCAACGAGATGGCCTTCAAGACGGCTGCCCGTATCGGCTTCCAGAAGGCCGTCGAGCAGGCCGACGCGGTCATTCTCGAGCCCATGGCCCATCTCAGCATCACCGTGCCCGACGGCTATGCCGGCGCCGTGATGGGCGACGTTTCCGCCAGCCGAGGCCGCGTCGAGGGCATGCACGCCGCCGACGGCCAGCATGCCGGCGAGACCACCATCGATGCCACCATCCCGTATGCCGAGGTCACCGACTACGCCACCCGCCTGCGCTCGCTCTCGCGCGGCACCGGCGAGTTCGAGCTCGAGATGAGCGGCTACGAGCAGGTTCCGCATGACGTTCAGCAGCGCCTTGCCAAGGAGTATCAGGAGAAGCGCGCCGCCGGTGAGAAGTAGGACCTGAGTCTGCATACGCACAAGAAGGGCGTCCTGTCGGGCGCCCTTTTTTAGAAACGGAGATGCCTGAAAACGGGAATGCCTGCCGCATAACCGACAGGGGGAGAAAACCCTCACGGCTCTGACCTGCACTTCTCTGATTCTTGCCGCACAAGGTAGAGGCTTATGCGGCAAAAGCGGCCGGTTGGGGATCCAGGCAGCCGGCGTGGGGATCCAGGCAGCCGGTACGGAACCCAAGCAGCCGGTACGGAACCCAACCGGCCGGAACGAGACCCGGGCCCTTCTCCGCCGTCAGGCGTTTAACCTGCACATCATCGGGGAATACTGCTACTATTGAAAGGTCCTAGTTTCTCGACCGAGGAGGTTGCGCTTCCGCGCATGGACATAGCCATATCGCTCGTCGTCACGTTCCTGCTCACCCTTGCAAACGGCTTCTTCTCAGCTTCGGAACTCGCGGTCGTCTCCGCTAAGAAGGCCATTCTCGAACCCGAGTCAGAAGAGGGGGATATGCGTGCCAAGCGGGTGCTCGATCTCGCAGCCGACTCGGGTGATTTTCTCGCCACCATCCAGGTTGCCATCACGCTCGTGGGCTTTGCCGCATCCGCGTTCGCAGCCACGAGCCTCTCCGAGCCCTTGGGAGCATGGCTGGCCTCGCTCGGCCTGAGCGCCGCCCTCGCCCGTCCGTTCGCCACGGTGCTCATCACCCTCATCGTCTCGTTTTTCTCCATCGTGGTGGGGGAGCTCGTGCCCAAGCGCATCGCGCTGGCGAGCCCCGAAGGCGTTGCCAAGGCCGTCGCGGGGCCCGTGCGCGCTTTCATGACCATCGCAAAGCCGCTGGTGGCGCTCACCTCGCACTCCGCCCAGGGCCTCTCCCAGCTCATGGGCATCGCCAACCCCGATATCGACTCCGGTGCCTCCGAAGACGAGATCAAGTTCCTCGTCACCGATTCCGTGGAGCTCACCGATGAGGAGAAGTCCATGATCCACGAGGTGATCGATCTGGGCGATACGGTTGCCTACGAGGTGATGGTGCCGCGCGTGGACATCGCCGCCGTCGAGGACAGCACCACGCTCGCCGAGGTGATCGACCTCATGCGTGAGACGGGCTTCTCGCGCGTGCCGGTCTATCGCGAGACCATCGACCGCATCGTGGGCATCGCCCACCTCAAAGACCTGCTCGCCCCCGTCCTCGACCAACGCTCCGAGACGCACGAGGTCAGCCGCTACATGCGCCCCGCACGCTATGTGCCCGAAACCAAGGACATCATGCCGCTGCTCTCCGAAATGCGCGCCGCGCACGACCAGATGGTCATCGTCATCGACGAGTACGGCGGCACGGCGGGCGTCATCACGCTCGAGGATATCGTCGAGGAGGTCGTGGGGGAGATCGAGGACGAGTTCGACCCCGACAACAAGTACCTCACGCCCGTCTCCAACCGCGAGTGGCTCGTGGACGGGCGGTTTCCCATCGATGATGCGCTCGAGCTGGGCTGGCCGGTCGATGATACCGAGGAGTACGAGACGGTTGCCGGATTCGTGCTCGAGATCGCCGACAAGCTCCCGCGCCCGGGCGATGCGTTCGAGCGGGACGGATGGCAGTTCTGCGTGCAGTCGCTGCGCGGCAGGCGTGTGTCGATGCTGCGAGTGATCGCACCCGAGCTTCCAACCGGAGACGAAGACGCGGCTTCTTCAACTACAATGGAATAGGCGTTCCATGCCGTCCAATGAGAAAGGCGTCCTATCGTGGCACAGCTTATCGACATCGAGAAAGTGACTATCAGCCCGCGCACGCTCTCGGCCGAGGTTCGCTTCGGCGAGGACGCGCCGCTCTACACCGGCGACAGCCCTGAGGGCACCAAGCTCGTCGCCGCGCTTATCCCCGAGCTTGCGAACCACGCCTGCTATGGCGATGGTGGCGCAACGTTCGGCGAGGTTATGGACAACACCGAGCTCGCGCACCTGCTCGAGCACGTTACCGTCGAGCTGCTCGCGCGCACCAACCGCGCGGGTTCCATCTCCGCCGGGCAGACGCGCGCGATCGACGCGCAGAGCGGCCTCTTCGAGCTGCGGCTCGCCTGCTCCGACGACGTGCTGGTCGCCGGTGCGCTCTCGAGCGCATCATGGATCATCGACTGGGCGTACAGCGGCGGCAGCGATCCCGAGCCCGATGTGGATGCCATCGTCCAGGGGCTCGTCGCGCTCATCGACGGCCTTGACGGAAAGGTTGGGGAGGCCGAGGTTGCGGCCGATGCCGAGCCGGAAGCTGAGCCGGAGGATGCCGATGCGACCATCATCTCCGCTCCGGTGAACGAGGCCGATCTCGCCCCCGAGGTCGAGCCGCTCGATCAGTCCGCATCAGCCGTCGCAGCCGAACCTGAAACCGCAACCGAGCCTGAGGACGCCGCTGCATCGGGCGACCTCGATGAACCCGAGGAAGACGATCCGTGGAAGGGCGAGAACATCCCCGCTCCGCGTTTCGTTCGGTAAACACGCAAAGATTGGAGAAGGAACATGGGGAAGAAGCTCAGTTTCGCGCTAGGCGCCATCGTGGGTGCCGCCGCCGGCGTCGTTGCCGGCATCATGCTCGCTCCTCGCTCCGGCGCTGAAAGCCGCGCCATGGCCGCCGATGCCGTGAACGACGCGTGGGATACCGCCGTCGACAGCTATGAGCGCGGATCCAAGGTCGTCAGCGAGCGCGTTGCCGACATCGCCGCAGCCAGCGGCATCTCCACCGACGAGCTCCGAGATAAGGTCGACGCTGCCCGCGCGCGCATGGACCAGCTCCGCGACTCCCTCTCCGATGCCGTCTCCGCCGCCTCCGCTCAGGTTGCCGATGTCGTCAGCACGGTTTCCGATCAGGTCGTCTCCATGGCCGGCGTCGCCGCCGACGCAGCCGGAACCGAGGCCGAGGCCGTGAAGGTCGAGGTCGTCGACGAAGACGAGGCAAAGTAGGCGCAGCCGTGCTCAAGATGACGCAGCTGGTCGGCCTTGCGGTCTTCGTACCTCAGGAGAGCCGCAGCCGCGGCGAGGCGGTTGTCTCCGTCAAAAAGATCGGCAAGGTCCGCAACGTGGTCTGTTCGCCTTCGGGCAGGCACGTTGTGGGCCTTGTCGTGCATCAGCGCGATATCGCGGGCATGATCGCGCGGCCCGAGCTGTTCGTCGCCATCGACTCGTTCAAGCCCATCGATCGGGGCCTCGTGATCACGCGTCCCGACGACGGCGTGGATGACGCCGCGCGCGCACGTCTCGGCATCGATTGGGACGCCTGCATCATCTGGAACGGCATGGATGCCGAGACCGAGGACGGCAGGCAGCTCGGCCAGGTTGCCGATATCGAATTCTCGCCTAAAACGGGTAAGATCAAGGCCTTCCATCTCGGCGACGGCACCATGGCCGAGTCGATCGTGGGGCATCTGGCCGTCCCCGGATCGATGCTCGTGGGCTATCGGGACGACAGGATGATCGTCTCATCGAAAGCCGCCCAACTCGAGCTCTCGGGCGGTGCCGCAGGCAAGGCGGGAGAGGGCTATGCCCGCGCCAAGGACGGCGTTTCCAAGGTCTCCAAGAAGGCCGGCAAGGCGGTGGGCGAGGCGGTCGACAAGGGCTCCCGCTCGGTTGGCAAGGCGCTCGGCCGGGCCAAACGCGCCGTGGGCGCAGACCCCGCCAAGAAAGCGGGCGCGCACCTCAAGGGCGTCTCATCGATGTTCGGCGACTTCGCCGAGGAATTCAAGAAGGCCAGCAAATAGCGCGAAGCACGCAGAGGGTCGCTCTTCTCCGTTTCCCTACCATCCCATAGCCTGCAGAATGAACATCAGAACCGTGAGGATCACGACGGCGATGATGGTGAACCAGGTGAGCGCGTTCCATACGCGCCCGTTGGCGTATGCGCCCATGATGTGCCGGTCGCTGGCGATGCCCACCATGAAGACGAGCAGCACGGGAAGCAGCACGCCGTTGATGACCTGGGCGGCCATCATGATGGCGAAGAGGTTGATGTCGGGGATGATGACGATGATCGCAGAGAGGGCGATGATGGCCGTGATGATGGTGCGGTACGCGGGCGCTTCCTGCCAGGTGCGGTCGCTGCCGCGCTCCCAGCCGAACGCCTCGCAGATGGCGCTCGAGGTGATGCCGGGAAGCACGCAGGCGGCGAGGAACGATGCGCCGATGAGGCCCGCTCCGAAGAGCGTCTGCGCATAGTCGCCCACCAGCGGGGCGAGCGCGCTGGCGGCGTCCTCCGCGCCCTCGACCACGATGCCCCTCGGGAAGAGCACCGCGCCCGTCACCAGGATGATGAACCAGGAGATGGCGCTCGCCACCACCGAGCCGGTTACGGTATCGATGCGCTGGTAGGGGATGTCGCCCTCGGTCGCACCGCGCTCAACCACATTGCTCTGGGCCAAAAACATCATCCACGGCGCGATGGTGGTGCCCACGAGGGCGACGATGAGCGAGAGGTAGGAGGGGTCGCTGCGCAGCGGCGGGATGATCGTGTCGTGCAGGGCCTGGCCCCAATCGGGCTCCACCATGAAGCCGGCCACCACGTAGGTGAGGAAGACGCAGCTGATGACGAGCAGGATCTTCTCGATACGCCGATACGAGCCGCTCATGGCGAGCGTCCAGATGGCAAACGCAGCGATGGGGACCGATACGTAGGTCGGCACCCCGAACAGGCCGAAACCGGATGCGATGCCCGCGAACTCGGAGAGCGTGACCGTGGTGTTGGAAACCAACAGCGCCAGCATGGCGAGCGTCGAGAGGCGGATGCCGTACTGCTCGCGGATGAGCGACGCGAAGCCCTTGCCGGTGACGCAGCCCATGCGGGCGGCCGTCTCCTGCGCCACGATGAGCAGCAGGCACATGATGGGCACGGTCCAGAGCAGGCCGAATCCGTAGAGCGCTCCCGAGTTGGAGTAGGCTGCCACGCCGCCGGCGTCGGCTCCTGCCAGGGCGGCGACAAGACCTGGGCCCATGGCGGCGAGCACGAGCTTGGGATCGAGCTTGGCGCGCTCGCGCGGGGTGTTCTGCGGTGTCTTCGCCATGCTTATGCTCCGAGCACGAGAGCGACCGCCACGAACGCCGCCGTGGCGATGGAGAGGGCGGTTGCGCGGAGCGCCTGGCCGTTGGCGTCCTCGCCGGTTGCCTCGCGAGCGCGGATGAAGAGCAGGTAGAGCGGGGCGGTGGCGAACGAGAACATCGAGATGCCGGCGGATGCGATGAAGCTCGCACGCAGGGCGCCGCCTACCAGCGCGTCGCCGTCGAGCGGCAGCACGTTGAAGAGCGCGAAGTACAGCAGCAGGATTACCGCCACATAGCAGAGGCCTGCGCCGAGCCCGCGCAGCGCGAACACCGTCACGGAGGGGGCATCGCTGTCATCGGCGCTGTATTCGAGGCAGAAGTTGGTGACGTAGCGGGTCATGTTGGCGGTTCCGCGCAGCGCTACGGGCAGCGCCGCAGCGAGCAGGATGCCGGTGAGCGTGTCGGCGCCGAGATGTTCGGCGATCAGCGAAAGCGCCACGAGCGCGATGGCCCAGAACGCGATCCAGCTATCGTGCGTCACGATGCGACCGAGCACGCCGGAGGACTCGCCGTCGGTGCCGTACCTCATGCCGCCCGCGATGGTGAGGTCCTCCTCGTGCTCCTCTTCGAGAACATCGAGGGCGTCATCGACGGTGACGATGCCCAGCAGCTTGCCGGTGTCGTCCACGACGGGGATGGCGAGCAGGTTGTACTTGGCGATGTTGCGGGCAACGTCTTCCTGGTCGTCCTCGGGGCTGGCGGTGATGAGCTCGTCCTGCGCGATCTCGCGCAGGGGCGTGCCGGGTTCGACGACGATCATCTGATTGAGCGAGACGGCACCCGTGAGCTCGCCCTTGTCGTCGACGAGGTAGATGTAGCGCACGCTCTCGAAATTCTCCTCGAGCATGCTGAGCGCCTCCACGGCGTCCGCCACGGTGGCGTTCTCGGCGAGGCTGACGACCTCCTGCGTCATGATGCGGCCGGCGGTGTTCTCGCGATATCCCAGCAGCTGGCGTATGGCGCGCGCATCCGAGACGCCCATCAGGTGCATGAGCTTCTCGGCCTTCTCGTAATCAAGCTCCGAGACCAGCTCGGCGGCGTCGTCGGGATCCATGGCGGAGAGGATGCGCGAGGCCTCCTTGTCCTCCATGCCCTTGAGGATCTCTGCTGCCATCTCGTCATCGTCGAGCTCGGTCATGGCACCGGCGCGCTGCTCCTCGTCGAGCTGGGCGAACACGGTGCCGCGCAGGCGCGGGTCGAGCTGCTCGATGATGTCGGCGACGTCGGCGGGGTGCATGTCGTCGAGAGTTTTGTGGGAGACGGAGAGCTTGACGTTGGAGAGGTCGCGCTCCACGAGATCCATGTAGCTCCACGCGATGATCCGCTCGGGCAGCGGCTTGCCGATCACGTCGGCGATCTTCATGCCGATTTTCTCGAGGGCGGGGGAGAGCGTGCGCAGGATGCCGCGCGCGCCCACCTCGGCGCCGAGCAGGCGCAGCTGGGTGGAGCTCGTGTCGGAGAGCTTGAGATCGTTCACGCGCACGACGCGCATGCCGCGCGTGTCGACGATCTGCTTGTTGAGGATGTCGCGGGCGAGCAGCACCTCTTCGGGTTGCAGATACGAGAAGCGCACGTCGGTGGAGACTACCGAGAGGCAGATCTTGTCCTCATCGAAGGACTCGACGTATTTGCGCCAGCTGATCATGAAAGGGGTTTTGCCCGGACCGGTGAACGCGAGGCTCGTGACGCGGGGGAAGACCTCGCCGGTGGCGATGCCGAGGTCGGAGACGACGCCGAGTTTCTCGCCCGAGGCGTCGAGTACGGGGATTCCCAAAAGCTGGGAGAGGTAGATCATGATACGTGCTCCTTACGTTTGGCACCCCTCACGGCGCCATGGAGCACGCTGCGAGGGGCTATCGACTGTGAGGTCGGGGTTTCATCAACAGCCCTTCTCTTAAGACAACAGGAGCGGCACGGTGAGGATGCCGCGTGCGTTGGCAATTGTACATCATCTGACGGCGATAAAAAAAGCCCCGCAGACGATCGGTCTGCGGGGCGCGGGCGTGCAGCGCGACTGCCGTGCCTAGAACCTGACCTCGGGTGCCTCGCGGATTGCATCGTTGGCGACCTCGAATCCATGGCGGGACTTGAAGGTGCTGCCGGCGACGATGTTGCCGGGGAAGGTCTCGATGGCGTTGTTGTAGGCGAGAACGCAGTCGTTGAAGCTCATGCGAGCGTAGCTGATCTTGTTCTCGGTGTCGGTGAGGTCGGATTGGAGCTGCTGGAAGTTGACGTTTGCCTTGAGCTCGGGATACGACTCGGCAACGGCGAACAGGCGCTGGAGGGCGCCGGTGAGGGAGTTCGCGGCTTCCATGCGAGCCTCGGGCGTCGAAGCGGCGGCGACGGCGGCACGCGCGGCGGTGACCGCCTGGAGGGTTGCGGACTCGTGGGAGGCGTAGCCCTTCACGGTCTCCACGAGGTTGGGGATGAGATCGTTGCGGCGCTGAAGCTGCGTCTCGATGGTCTCCCAGGCATTGTCGATGCGGTTTTCCTTCATGACGATGCCGTTGCGGATATTGACGTAGGCTATGCCGAGAACGACGGCGAGCGCGAGAACGATAATCAGGGCAATCATGCTGGGATCCTTTCAACAGGCGGGGCGGCGCGCCTCGCTTCGTTTCTGAGTATACCCGTGTTGTGGGGTTTTTTACAGGTGCACGGCTGGGCCTCCGCCACCCCCAATGGGGGAGTATCCCCCATCAGGGGAGTGTCCCCGCGTGGTGAGAACATAGGTGTCATAGCACTTCTCCGCCTCACGCGAGAACAGGTCCTTCAGCGCTGACGCGGCCCAATCTGTATCGTCTGCCTCGAACCAGAGCTCTGGATAGGCGCCGAACATTCTGGTGAGAACCTCTTCGATAAACACTGAAAACTCCGTCCGATTCTCAGCGCAGACATAGGCCAGCTCGTTCCCGTCAACGAACGCCGCACATGAAACAGCGTCCCCATCGCACTGAAACAACACGCGTTCGGGCAGTCTTTGGCGGAAGTCCTCATAGGGGGCGGTCAGCGGGCTCACGGATTCATGCGTCTCCCGATAGTATCGATGCAAAAGGCAGCAGCACTCTTCATAACGCCTTGCCCCAGGCCCTCCCTCTTGAACGCGGTTCGTCCGCCGCAGCTTCGCTCTTGAATCTGATTCTCTGACCTTCATCTCATAACAACGCCGTTTTCGCTCGAACCCGCTTTTTTGCAGCAGGCGGATGAGGCTGCATTCTTTGGAGGAAACCATGATCTGAAGCGGCTTGCCCTCGGCGCTTCGAATTTCAGGCAGGATGTTGGATGCTTCCAGCAGGCTGAAGTCATCTGTCAACAGCTTCACATAAACATGTTGATCGTGGAACGGGTTCCGAAAAACCTCTACCGCCGGAACGGATTGCCCCGCGGTGCAGATCACGTAACGGTTATCGCTGTTTTTGACCACTCGCACCGCGTTTCCATATCCTTTGATCTTATGATGGCGGAGGAGGAGGGATTCGAACCCTCGGAACGGAGGTCATCCGCTCGACGGTTTTCAAGACCGCTGCATTCAACCACTCTGCCACTCCTCCGAAGCGGTGTGCTCTATCCTAGCATACAGAGCGAATCGCAACGCGGACGAAGGGGTCGCATGCTGACAGATGACGAGAAGTTCATGGCGCTGGCTCTCGAGGAAGCGCGCCTCGCCGCAGGGGAGGGAGAGGTGCCCATCGGAGCCGTGGTCGTGCATGACGGCGAGGTCGTCGCGCGCGCCCACAACCGTCGGGAAGCCGATGCCGATCCCTCTGCCCACGCGGAATTCTCCGCCATGCTGCAGGCGGCCCGTGCGCTCGGCCGCTGGCGGCTTTCCGGCTGCACGGTCTACGTCACGCTCGAGCCCTGCCTCATGTGCGCCGGACTCATGGTGAACGCCCGCATCGACCGCTGCGTCTACGGCGCATCCGATCCCAAGGGCGGCGCGTTGGGCACGCTCTTCGACGTGAGCGCCGACCCGCGCCTCAACCATGCGTTCTCCGTGTGCGCGGGCGTGTGCGCCGATGAGTCCGCCGACCTGCTCCGCGCGTTCTTTCGCTCCCGCCGCTAGCTGCGCATGCTAAGATAGGGAAGTACCCACGTCGGATTGGCTTGCCATGTGTAACCTGATGAGCTTCGCGCCCGTTCTTTCCGCGCTCGTCTCGGTGGGCGACTCCACAGACCTCACCGTCCCCGCCCTGATCGCCGCCATCGGCGTTGCCGCCCTCGCCGCTGCGCTGTATGCGCGACGTCGCGGCAAAGACGACGATGCGTCTGGAGGCACGCGGCCTTCCGAGCGCAAGCACCCGAAGTAGCGCTCGCTCGCTATACCACTTGGAAGATGAAGAAATCGAGGTAGTGCGTCTCGGGCACGCCCCATAGGATGGGATGGTCGGGCGCCTGCTGGCGCTCCTCGAGTTGTTTGAGCGACACGCCCGCACGGTGCGCCGCCTCGCCGATCGCGCGGGCGAGCAGATCGCGCGTCATGTGCTGCGAGCAACTGCAGGTTGCAAGGTACCCGCCGCGCGGCAGGATGCGCAGCGCGCTCTCGTTGATCTGCCGATACGCGCGTGCAGCGTTATGCACGTCCTGACCACGCTTGGCGAAGGCAGGAGGATCGAGCACGATGAGGTCGAAGGGGCCGCCCTCTTCGCGCAGCCGCGCCTTGCTGCGAGCGAGCTCGGCAAGGTAGTCGAGTGCGTCGGCGCAGGTATACCCGAAGTGCTTCTCGTCATTCGCGTCGAATCCGTTCAATGCGGCGTTGGCGCGCACCAGATCGAGCGCGCCCGCGCTCGCGTCGACGAAGCGCACGTACGCAGCGCCCGCTGCAGCGGCGTTTAAGCCGAACGGCCCGACATGGCAGAAGCAATCCATCATGCGTGCGCCGTGCGCGATGCGCGCCACGGCAGCACGATTGCGCTTCTGGTCGAGGAAGAAGCCGGTTTTCTGGCTGTGCTCGAGGTCGAGCCCGTAGAGCACGCCGTTCTCGCACACGGTGATGCGCGGCGAATCCGGCATGCTCGGCGAGCCCTCCCACCAGCCCGCCCGCAGCTCGAGGCCCTCCTTTGCGCGAACGGGCGCATCGCAGCGCTCGAAGATGGCGCGCACGGCCTGCCCGTCCTCGTCGAGCACCTTGAGCAGCAGGCCGTAGAGCAGTTCGCGGCGGAGCTCCATGCCGACGGTTCCCACCTGCGTCACGAGCACATCGCCGTAGCGGTCGACCACGAGCCCGGGAAAGCCGTCCGCCTCCGAGAAGATCACGCGGCAGCATGCGGTTTCGGCCCCCATCACGCGCGTGCGCATCTCCCATGCCCAGCGGAGCTTGCGCTCCCAGAACGCCTCGTCGATGCGATCGTTGGCGTTGCGCGTCACCAGGCGCACGCGGATCTTGCTCAGGCGCGAGTAGAGGCCCGTCCCGTGCCAGACGCCGTTCTCCCCAACCACATCCACCACGGAGCCGTTCTCGATTCCATCCGCATCGTGCGCGAGGTTGGCGAAGCCGCGCACCTCTCCCTCGAACACCCATACATGCCCTGAAGAGAGGCTGCGTGCCGCCTTGCGCGAGACGATCACCTGCGGATAGGGACGCTGCTGTTTCATCGTGAACCTGGCCTTGAGTCGTAGATGCGCACGGCATCGGCGAATACGTCTGCATCGATGCAGCAGAGTGCGGAGGGCAGGCCCTCACGCCCTCCGCCGCGCAGGCGGGCAACTTGTGTGCGCGTTGTATCCATGGTCCTCAGTATACGCGCACGCCCGCCGACCTCGGCAGTTCTGTGCTACACTTTCAAACCGCACGGGCGATTGGCGCAGCGGGAGCGCAGCTGCCTTACAAGCAGAAGGTCACAAGTTCGAACCTTGTATCGCCCACCATGAATACCCGGCCGTCCTCGCGGACGGCTTTTCCATCATTTGGGGGACAGCCTCCAAATGATGGTTCGTGCTGTTGAAAAGGACGGTTCGCATGCTCATCGACCGCGTTGCAGACCAGCTTCTCGCCACACCCGAGCTCAGGCCGCTCATGGCCGCTCTCGATACCGGGCAGGATGCGGGCTTGTCCATCGCCCAAAGCGCGCGCCAGCTCATGCTTGCAGCCCTCTGGGCGAGAAACCCGCGGCCGTGCATCTACATCGTGTCGGGCGAGGAAGCCGCCGACCGTGCCGCGCGCGCCCTCGGCGCCTGGCTGGGGCCTGCGAACGTGCTCCGATTTCCCGAGCGCCGCGACCGCCCGTGGTCGGATGCCGCGCTCGATGACGCGGTGATCGCCGCCCGGTGTCGCGCCATCGCGTGCCTAGCTGCGGGGGAGGCGTGCGTGGTGGTTGCCAGCGCCCATGCGCTGCTCCGCCGCGTGCCGCCCGTGGGCAGCGGCTATTACGCCGGCAGCACCTTCGCCGTGGGCGACGAGGTGCCCTTCGAGGACATGGGGGCGCTGCTCGTGGGCATGGGCTACGCCGATGCCGGCGCGGTGGACGCCCCCGGCAGCTTCCACATCCACGGCGATGCGGTGGATGTCTTTCCCGCGCAGGCGAGCGCGCCGGTGCGCATCGAGTTCTTCGGCGACGAGATCGACCGCGTGCGGCGCATGGTCCCCTCCACCGGCCAGACCATCGGCGAGCTCGCAGAGGCCGAGGTCGTGCCGTGCCGCGAGATGGCGCTTACCGATGAAACCGTCAAACGCGCCACGCGCACCCTCTTCAACCAGGCTCAGGAAGACAAAGAGGTTGCCGCCGACCTCGAGCTCATCGTCCAGGGAGCTGCGAGCCCCGCACTCGAGCGCTACCTGCCCGCCCTCTACGGTTCAACCGCATCGCCGCTGGAGCACATCTCCTCCACCACGCTCGTGGTGCTCGCAGAGCCCCGCGCACTCTTCGATGACTGCGCCCGCGCATACGAGGAGATCGAGGCTGCGGCGCGCACAGCTCGCATCAGCTTGGATGGCCTGTACACTGCTCCCCGCGCGCTCGATTTCGGCAGCCAGCAGCGCTTATCGTTCTCGTCGATCATGCGCTCGGGCATCGAGCTGACCGCCGAGATCGACGTGCGCCAACCCGGCATCGCCGGTGCCGATACCAAGCTGATCGGGCGCGTGCGGCAGCTGATCAACGACCGCTGCACCGTGCTCTTCGCCGTGCCCGACCGAGGTGCCCGCGAAGCGCTCGAACTGCGCTTTTCCGACGAGAACATCCCGTTTGTCGAGGTCCTCGGCGCAGCGGCGGGCGACAAGCCCCTTAAGGCGGGTGCCGTCACGTTCTTCGATGCGCCCGTGCCTGCGGGCATCGTCTTTCCCGAGGCGCGCCTTGCGGTGCTCTCGGTGTCCGACCTCACCGCCCGCAGCGCCAAGAGCCGCCGTAAGGGCAGGCGCATCGACCCCACGAGCGTGACCTTTCCCTTCAAACCGGGCGACTACGTGGTGCATGCCACGCACGGCATCGCGCTGTTCTCATCCATCGTGCGTCAGGAGGTGGCGGGCCGCGAGCGCGACTATTTCATGCTGGAATACGCTGCGGGAGACAAGCTCTACGTGCCGCTCGAGCAGGTCGATCGCCTCACGCGCTACGTAGGCCCCGACGGATCGGAACCCCGCCTCACGCGCCTCAACACGGCCGACTGGTCGCGCGCCACCGCGAAAGCGCGCACGAGCGCCAAGAGGCTCGCGTTCGATCTCGTCGATCTGTACACGCGCCGTTCATCGGTCGCCGGGTTCGCCTTCGCGCCCGATACGCGGGTTCAGGAAGAGATGGAGGAAAGCTTCGCCTTCGACCTCACCCCCGACCAGGTTTCCGCGATCGCCGACATCAAAGCGGATATGGAGGCGCAGCGCCCCATGGATCGCCTGCTCTGCGGCGATGTGGGCTTCGGCAAGACCGAAGTCGCCCTGCGCGCTGCCTTCAAATGCTGCCAGGACGGCAAGCAGGTCATGGTGCTCTGCCCCACCACGATCCTCGCCGAGCAGCACTACCAGACGTTCTTCGAGCGCTTCACGCCCTTCGGCCTCAAGGTTGCCGTGCTCTCGCGCTTCATCACGCCTGCTCGGCAGCGTAGATCGCTCGCGGAGTTCGCATCGGGCGATGTGGATGTGCTCATCGGCACGCATCGTCTGCTCTCATCGGACGTCAACCCCCACGATCTGGGGCTTGTGGTCATCGACGAGGAACAGCGCTTCGGCGTTGGCCATAAAGAGCAGCTCAAGAACATGCGCGAGCAGGTGGACGTGCTCACGCTCTCGGCCACGCCCATCCCGCGCACCATGCAGATGGCGGTTTCGGGTGTGCGCGACATGTCGCTCATCATGACGCCGCCGCCGGGCCGTCTGCCCGTGAAGGTGACGGTGGGGGAGTACGACCCCGACATCGTGTCGTCGGCAATCCGCGACGAGCTGGCGCGCAAGGGCCAGGTCTACTACGTCTCGAACCGCGTGACCACCATCGACGAGGCGGTGGAGCGCGTGCTGGAAGCCGCGCCCGAGGCACGCATCGGCGTCGCTCACGGACAGATGAGCGCCCGCGACGTGGAGGACGTCATGATCCGCTTCCAAGGACACGAGATCGACGTGCTCGTGGCGACCACGATCATCGAGAGCGGCATCGACAACCCCATCACCAACACCCTCATCATCGAGGACTCCCAGCGTCTGGGCCTGGCCCAGCTCTACCAGCTCAAGGGCCGTGTGGGGCGCGGACGCGAGCAGGCGTTCGCCTACTTCATGTTCCCGCCCGAACTGCCGCTCACGCCCGAGGCGATCGACCGCCTCACCGCCATCAACGAGTATCAGGACCTGGGAAGCGGCATGCGCATCGCCATGCGCGACCTCGAGATCCGCGGCGCAGGGTCGCTCATGGGCGCCGAACAGCACGGCAACCTCTCCGGCGTGGGTTTCGATCTCTTCACGCAGATGCTCGGCGAGGCCGTCGCCGAGGCGCGCGGCGAGACGCGCGATGTGGAGCCTGCCGAGGTCACCATCAACCTGCCGGCGGACTTCTTCCTCTCCGAGGATTATCTGTCCGAGGTGGACAAGCGCGTGCTCGTGTACCGCCGTCTTGCTGCGGCAACGGAGCTCGATGAACTCAACGCCATCGAGATGGACTGCGAGAACAGCTGGGGCGCCCTGCCCCTTGCGGGAAAGAACCTCTTCGACCGGGCCCGCCTGCGCATCCGCGCGCAACGTCTGGGGTGCTCATCGGTCACGCTCTCCAACGGCCGTCTCGTGTACCAGGGGCTTCTCGATATCCCCAAGCCCGTCGCGCTCAAGATCAAGCAGAAGGGCGGCCTGGTGTTTCCCAAGTCGGGCAAGGTCACGATGCCCTTCAAGCGCACGCAGGAGGAGGTCATGCCCGCCGCGCTGGGCTTGCTTGAAGAGATCGGCGGCGACGACGAGGTGGAGGAGTAGCGCCCGGGCGGCAAAACAGTACGTTTCGCGAACCGGACGTACGGTTCGCGAAACGTACGCATAAAATCAGCCCGTTTCACGAAACGTACGGAGAAAAGAGCGCGTTTCGTGTGACATCATGGTTCGGTCCGCCCCTTCCATACGACATCCCATGCAATCGCGAGCATCTTCATGCGGGCAGGCTGCCTGTGCATCTCAAATACCAAAATAATACTAGACGTATATAACGACTATGATATATTACTGACTAGAATGTGAGAGCTGTGAGCAGCACGCCGTAACTGAAAGCAGGAGGATGCCATGAAGATCCAGGACGAGGTCGCTCAGGTTATCGGGAGGGTCTTGGAGCATCACGAGATCGATCGCGTCGTATGGGTGGCGGCCGGCGGATCGAACGGCGGTCACTGGCCGGCGAACTACTTTATGGCGCATGAGAGCGCAGGTATCGCCAGCGAGATGTACACGAGCGCTGAATTCGCCTATGCTCCGCCGGCCTATCTCGGCGAACGCACGCTTGCCGTGATCACCTCCATGCGCGGAACAGCCGAGACCTGCGCTGCGGCCCGGGTCGCCCGCAACTGCGGTGCGGCGACCATCGCCCTCTACGTGGATGAGTCCAAGCTCACTCAGATCGCGGATCATAAGATCAGATACGAGTCCGTTGCGCTGGATGAAAGTCGCGCTGAGCGCGTAAACTCGAGCATCGCCCTGCAGCTTGCCATGGCGCTCGTGGACCAGACGGAGGGTTATGCGCGCTACGGCACGGCCATGGCCGCCTTCGATGACGTCGACGCCCTCTACCGCACGGCCGTTGCCCGCGCGCAGCCGCGTGCCGCCGCATGGGCGGAGCGGATGGCCGCGCAGAGCACCATCTACGTCATGGGTTCTGGCCCCGCCTACGGCGCCGCGTACATCTTCTCCATCTGCAACCTCGAGGAGATGCTCCAGCTCGATGCGCCCACCGTCAACAGCTGCGAGTTTTTCCACGGGCCTTTCGAGGTGGTGGATACGCAGAAGCCGATCTTCCTCATCATGGGGATCGGTCGCACGAGGCCGTGCGATGAACGCGCACGCGCATTTCTCGAGCGCTATGGCGGCGAGAACGTCTTTGTCCTCGACAGCAGGGAGCTGGGCCTGAACGACCTGCCCGACGACGTGGCGGAGTACTTCAACCATGTGATCCTCGCCCCGGTTCTCAACAACGTGTTCATGCGTGCGCTCGCAAAGGCAACGAACAAGGACTATCTGGCAAGGCGCTATATGTGGAAGGTCGACTACTGACGCTCGCGGATCCTGCGCAGCCGTGTATGCATCTTTCGATCCGCTTGGAGTGTCGACCTGCACGCTCAACTGATATGTTATAGACTACTATAATAACTAGTACATAATATATACAATGACCCGTACAGAGAAGACAAAAGGGAGGAGAAGCTCGATGAACCAGATAATCCTCGCATCACACGGGGGCTTATCGAAAGGAGCGCTCGACACGGCCCGCATGATCGTGGGGGAGATCCCTCACGTGCACGCCATCTCGCTCGAGCGCGACGATACGGAGCCCCTGATCGCGCAGGCCGAGGCGATCGTATCCGCCTGTTCTTCGGACGATACGATCTACGTGCTCACCGACATGCTCGGGTCGAGCGTGAACAATTCCATGGTCGAGTTCATGGCCGCCCATGAGAACGTGACGGTGATCGCCGGCATGAACATGCCGCTCATCCTCACGCTCGTGCTGAAAGACGAGCCGTTGACCTCCCAAGATGTCATCGACCTTATCGCCGAGGGTCGCCGTGGCATCGTCGATTGCGCCCACCCATCGGATGCCGTCGAACTTGCACCCAAACCCGCCGCTGCGCCCGCGAAGCGCACGGGGGGATCGGCCAAGATCGTCCTTTCGAGGTTGGATTACCGCCTGCTCCATGGGCAGGTCGTCTTCTCATGGGTCAGCAAGGTCGGAGCGGAGCGCATCATCGTCGTCGACAACGATGCCGCACAAGATGAGGTCAAGAAGAGCGCGCTCAAGCTGGCCAAGCCCGCCGGCGTACGTTTGAATGTCTTCACGGTGAAGCGGGCTCTCGAGAAGATGGACAAGCTCAACACCCTGGGCGAGAAGGTCATGTTCCTCTTCGGCAACACCGCTGAGATGCTGGAGTTCTACCGGGCGTGTCCGATCGGCGACATCAATCTGGGCGCGACCGCCAACCATGACGGCGCCCGCCAGATCGGCGGCAAGGACAGCTCCGTCTTCCTCGACGAGGCCCAGAGGGCCGACATCAACGCCCTCATGGATCTCGGCGTCAGCCTCTACGTGCAGCAAACTCCCGCATACGCCCGCGTCAAGGTGAACGACCGCCTCTAGGGTCGGTCGTCTCCATCGAAAGGAGAACTACATGAGCATGTTCGTCAATGCGCTGCTCGTCGGACTCGTCAGCGTATTCTGCATATTGGACTCCCGCCTGCTCGGCCGCCTGAACTTTGAGCAACCGCTCGTAGGCGCTACGCTGGTCGGTATCGTCCTCGGCGACCCGATGACGGGCCTAGCCGTCGGTGCCGCAACCGAGATGGTGAGCATGGGCCTCGTCCAGGTGGGCGCAGCCGTGCCCGCCGACATGGTTCTCGGCGGCATCATCGCTTCGGCCTTCGCCTGCCTGACGGGTGCAACCGCCGAGACGGCGATGACGATCGCCGTCCCCGTGGCCGTGCTCGGACAGCTTTTGGGCATCGTCTTCCGCTCCGTGATCGCCGTACTCACCCACATGGCCGATAGGGAAATCGAGGCGGGTAATTTTAGGGCAGCCTACCGCATGCATATCGTCGTGGGCACCATCCTGTACTCCCTCATGTACTTCATCCCCACGTTCCTCGCCGTGTATGTGGGTACCGATCTCGTGCAATCCGTCGTAGACCTCATCCCCGCGTGGCTTTCCGCAGGACTGGGCGTTTCGACCAAGCTCCTTACCGCCTACGGTCTTGCGCTGCTCATCTCTCTCTCGCTTAAAAAGGGCATGGCCGCCTTCCTCATCCTCGGGTTCCTGCTCGCCTCCTATCTGGGCCTTTCGGTCATCGCAGTCTCCGCCTTGGGCGTCGTCCTCGCGCTGGTGCTCATGGACCTTAAATTCGGCAAGGGCGGTTTGGCCCTAGCCGCTGCAGACCCCGACTACGACCCGCTCGAAGACGACGAGTAAGGAGAAGCGCATCATGGCACACACCAAAAGCGATTCGCTCAACAAGAAGATCAGCCAGTTCTTCTGGCGCAGCTGGGCCATCCAGGATTCATGGAACTACGAGCGCCAGATGAACATGGGATTCCTCTATGGAATCGTGCCCACGCTCGACCGCTGCTACCCCGATGAGTCCGATCCCGTGCAGCTCGAGCGCAAGAAGGAAGCCTACCGCCGTCACATGGCGTTCTACAACTGCACGCCTCAGACGAGCGCGTTCGTCCTGGGTTTGGCGGCATCGATGGAAGAGGAGCTCGCCGAGACGCCCGACGCCTTCGACCCCGGTGCCGTCAATGCCATCAAGACCTCCCTCATGGGTCCGCTTTCCGGTATCGGCGACTCCTTCTTCCAAGGAACCATCCGCGTCATCGCCTTCGGGCTCGGCGTCGCTCTGGCGCAGCAGGGTTCGATGATGGGCCCCGTGCTCGCGATGGCCATCTCCATCATCCCCTCGGTGCTCGTCACGTGGTTCGGTGCCAAGCTGGGCTACCAGGGCGGCCGCGAATACCTTGAGAAGCTGCAGAGCGGCGACCTCATGGACAGGGTCATGTATGTGTGCGGCATCGTGGGCCTTATGGCGATCGGCGGCATGGTCGCAACGCTCATCGGTGCGACGACGCCCCTGACCTTCTCCGAAGGCTCCGTCGTGATCCAGGATATCTTGGACACCATCCTGCCCAACATGATTCCTTTGGCCCTCACCGGAGCCATGTATGCGCTGATCAAGCGCAACGTGGGATCGGGGTGGCTGCTCGTGATCAGCATTTTCGGCGGCATCGCGCTCTCGGTTCTCGGCATCCTCGTGTAGCCGCCGGCTTTCGCCATCCCGTCTGCATACCGTCCCGAATAGAAGGAGCTTGATACCATGTACGAGATCGACCTCAACCAGCCCAAGCAGATCGTATCCGCCGTGCTTGCAGACCGTACCATCGATTCCGTCGCCTTTGTCGGCTGCGGCGCCTCGATGTCCGAGCTCTATCCGGCCAAGTACTTCCTGGCCAACAACACCAAGACGCTGAACGTCCAGATCTTCACGTCCAGCGAGTTCAACTACGACACCCCTGCGTGGCTCGGCCCCAACACGCTCGTGGTGACCTGTTCCCTCGGCGGCGGCACGCCTGAGACCGTAGAGGCCAACAAGACCGCCAAGGCGGCGGGCGCGCCGGTCGTGGCCATCACCCACGTGGCCGGTTCGGCGCTCACCGAGGGCGTCGACCACGTGATCACTCACGGATTCGAGGCAAGCTATGCTGCAAAGATCGAGAAGATGGGCTATGCCCTCGCCCTTGCCGTCGAGCTTGCGCAGCAGGTCGAGGGCAACGAGCTGTACGACGACATGATCGCCGGTCTCGAGAGGATCTACGATCTTGCCGAAGACGCCGCCGTGCACGCCGGGAAGGCCGCCTGCGAGTTCGCGCAAGCCTACAAGGACGAACAGCTCATCTACCTCATGGGGTCGGGTGCGAGCGCGAAGGTGGCCTACTCGACCTCGCTCTTCCTCCTCTCGGAAATGCAATGGATCGACTCTGCCGCCTACAACACGGGCGAGTACTTCCACGGCCCTTTCGAGCTCACGGAGAAGGACAAGCCCTACCTGCTGTTCATGAGCGATGGCGCAACCCGTCCGATGGATGCCCGCGCGCTTACGTTCCTGCAGCGCTTCGATGCCAAGGTGGCGGTCATCGACGCCAAGGATTACGGCTTGTCCAGCGCCGTTCCCGCCAGCGTCATCGCCTACTTCAACCCCTTCATCCACACTGCGGTCATGCGCGTGTACGCCGAGCAGCTCGCCGAGGCCCGGCAGCACCCGCTCACGCTGCGCCGCTATATGTGGAAGCTCTCCTACTAGGTACAGAAAGACGGGGGTAAAACGAGGCGGGTCGCGACGGCGGCCCGCCTCGCACCATCGCGGAACCTGTGGATGCGGTGGCGTCTGCCGTCTGCAGCGGGAGAGGCTCGACGAGAGCGGATACCATGTATATGATCTAACAGATGCCTATCTCATGATGTCCTGTGCTTTCGAGCAAGGAGGTTTGCATGAACGGGTTCGCGGGAACCCCGCTCTACCAGCAGATCTACGACGATCTCAAGACTGCGATCAAAAACGGCTCCTACCAGCAGGGCGACAAGATCCCTTCCGAGGCGGAGCTCAGCCAGCGCTACGACGTGAGCCGCATAACGGTCCGGCGTGCCGTGGAGGACCTGTGCTTTGACGGATACCTTATCAAGAAGCAGGGCAAAGGCACGTTCGTGGGGACGCGCCGCCTGAGCAGCCGTCTGGTCCAAACGCATGAGATGCGTGCATTCAGCGAGATGTGCGCCGAGATCGGCGCTAAGCCGGGGGCATACGTGGTCGATCGCCAGATCGTGCCGGCACGCTCCGACGAGCTGGCGTTCTTCGGGTTGGAGGAAGGTGCTCTCCTGCTCTGGGTGCGTCGTATCCGTACGGCGGACGATCTTCCCATCAGCGACGAACGCGTGCTCATCCCCTATGAATGGGCATCGCAGCTTCTCACGGCGGACCTTGAAGACAGATCGATGTTCGATGCGGTCGGCGAATGCCTGGGGCGCCGTCCCGTCAGGAGCAGGGAATGGACGATCAACGCTGCGGGGGCGAACACCGAGCAGGCGTCTTTGCTCCAGATAAGCGCGGGGCACCCCCTGATCTACTCCGAGACGTATTTCGTCGATAAGGACGACCAGCCCGTCTACATCGGCCGCGACTACTTTGTGGGCGGGCGTTACGAGATGAGCCGATAGGAGCAGCCATGCCAGGTACATCCACCACAACAGGACCCGCGCCCAAGCTCCGCTGGGGCGTGCTCGGCTGCGGCGTCATCGCCAATGAGATGGCACATGCCCTCAAGCTGCAGGGCCGCAGCATCGCCGGCGTGGCCAACCGCACGCATGCCAAGGCCGTCGAGTACGCTGCCCTGCACGGCGTCCCCAAGGTCTACGACCGGATCGACGACCTCTTCGCCGATCCCGCTATCGATGCGGTCTACATCACCACGCCGCACAACACCCACATCACCTACCTGCGCCGGGCGCTTGCCGCCGGCAAGCATGTCATGTGCGAGAAGGCCATCACCTTGAACTCAGAGGAGCTCGATGAGGCGATTGCGCTGGCGGCCGAGAACAACGTGGTGCTCATGGATGCGTGCACCGAGCTGCACATGCCGCTCTACAAGGAGCTCGTCCGCCGCATGCGCGGCGGCGATTTCGGCCCTGTCACCCTTATCCAGGAGAATTTCGGCAGCTTCAAGGAGTACGACGAGCGCAACCGCTTCTTCAATCCCAACCTCGCCGGTGGCGCCATGCTCGACATCGGCATCTATGCGCTCACCCTCATGCGGCTGTTCATGGATTCCGCGCCCAACGAGCGCCTCTCGATGATGAACCCGGCTCCCACCGGCGTCGACATGACCAGCGGCCTGCTGCTGCGCAACGCCGGGGGCCAGATGGGCGTCATCTCGCTCAGCCTGCATTGCAAGCAGCCCAAACGCGCGGTAATCGCATGCGAGAAGGCGTATATCGAGATCATGGAGTACCCGCGCGCCGATGAGGCCACGATCGTCTGGACCGAGACGGGCGAGACCGAGACCTTCCGCGCAGGCGAGCGCTCGCTGGCGCTGTGCTACGTGCTCGCCGATCTCGAGTCTGCGGTTGCCGGCGACGAGGATGCCCGCGCGCAGATGGACGTTACGGTCGATGTCATGCGCATGATGACCGACTTTCGTCGCGACTGGAACTTCTACTATCCCGAGGAGCTGTAAGGTGGAATCGCTTTCCGATCTCTGCGCCCGCGTCGACGTCGAAACCTCGGCGCGCGACGGCGCGCCTGCCGCCCATCCCGAATTCGACCGGCTCGTGCGCACCATCTGGCGCCTCCGCCAAGCTGACGGCTGCCCGTGGGACAAGGCCCAGACCCACGAGAGCATCGCGCGCAACATGGTCGAGGAGACCTACGAGGCCGTCGAGGCCATCCGCGAGGGGAACGCCGCGCATCTGATCGAGGAGCTGGGCGACATGCTCGAGCAGGTCCTGCTCCACGCGCAGATCGGTTCGGACGAGGGTGAGTTCGGCATCGACGATATCTGTCGCGGTATCAACGAGAAGCTCGTGCGCCGCCATCCTCACGTTTTCGGCGATGCGGCGGCGCGGGGCACCGTGAACAGCGCGGATGAGGTGCTCGATATCTGGGACGACGTTAAGAAGCAGGAGCGGGCGGAGGGTCTCGAGCCTGCGGGCCTGCTCGACTCCGTTCCCCGGTCGTTTCCCGCGCTCATGCAGTGCCAGAAGATCTCCAAGCGCGCTGCCAAGGCGGGTTTCGAGTGGGGTTCGGTCGACGATGTGTGGGATCAGTTCGCAAGCGAGCGTGCGGAATTCTCGGCAGAAGAGCCCGGCTCCAACGCGCGCGCCCTGGAGTTTGGCGATATGCTCTTCGCGCTGGTCAACGTTGCACGCCACGAGGGCATCGACGCCGAGGAGGCGCTCGCCGCCTCCAACGCCAAGTTCCGCCGCCGCTGGAGCGCCATGGAGCGTATGGCCGCCGCCGACGATCGCGACATCGGCTCCTACTCCACCGCCGAACTCAACGAGCTGTGGAATCGTGCGAAGGCGTTGGATTCGGACCGCGCGGACCGTGCGTAGGCGCATTCCGTGGTATAACGGTTGTAGCCCAAACGAAACCTGAGACAAAGCAGAGGCATGAGCACCGAAGCATCCATAAGCACGGCATCCGCCGACGAGGCGAAGGCAACGAGCGCGCACGCGCGCGCGACGGCACGCGAGAAGGTCAAGCGCGCACCCGATCCCGAGCGCAGGCGCCGCATCTTGACCGCCCTTGCCGTGGTGGCCGTCGTCATCGTCATGCTCTACCGCCCCGCACGCGACTACTATGTCGCCTGGCGCACGGGGTACCTCCTCAACATACGCAACGAGGTGCTTGCCGAGGAAAACCAGGAGCTCAGCAGCGATGTCGAGCGCCTGATGACCCACGAGGGCATCGAGGACGAGGCGCGCAAGCGCGGCTGGGTCATGCCCGGCGAGACGAGCGTCAGGGTCGAGGGGCTCGAAGAACCGCAGGACGAGGGGATGTCGGGCACGTCTTCCACCGCTGAGGGCGAGGAGGACCTGCCCTGGTTCATCCGCGTGGGCGATGTCATCTTCTTCTACGGAGCAGATGCGTGAGCCGCGTTGCGTCCATCGATATAGGCACCTTCACCATGCGCCTCGCCATCGCCGACGTGGTGGATGGCCGCGTGATGTCGCTCGGCAAGCAGTCCACCATCGTCGATTTGGGCGCGGGCGTCGATGCGTCCGGGGAGCTTGCGCTCGATGCCATGAAACGGACGTTTCTCTGCGCCCGCGCATATGCGCAGATGGCCAAGGAGGCGGGGGCCGAGGCGCTGTGCTGCACGCTCACGAGCGCCGCACGCGATGCGCGCAATTCCGACGAGCTGATGGCAGCCCTTGCATCTCTCGGCATCAAACCGCAGGTCATTCCGGGTGAGATCGAAGGGGCGCTCACGTTTCTCGGTGTGGCGCAAGACTTTCCCAGCACGCCCATCCTCATCGCCGATAATGGCGGCGGGTCCACGGAGCTCGCGCTGGGCACGCTCGATGGCCAGACGCTCGACCTGCGTTGGGTCACGTCGGTCGACGTGGGTTGCCGCCGCGTGACCGACCGGTTCTTCTCCGACGGGGGACCTGCGGGCGCCGAAGCGCTCGGTAGCGCTCATGCGTTCGCACGCGGTGCGTTTGCGGCCGCGCTTGCAGAGATGCCGCGCGACCTGGTGCCCGAGCGCCTGATCGTGTGCGGCGGAACCGCGCTGAGCCTGGTTGCCATGGCGGCGAAGCTCGAGCCGTACGATCCCCGCTTCGTGCATCTCCATGAGATCACGCTCGATGAGATCTCGGGCATCGAGGCCGAGCTCGCAGCCCGTTCCCTGGAGCAGCGCCGCGCCCTTCCCGGCCTGCAGGATAAGCGGGCGCCTGTCATGCTCGGCGGAACGGTGGCCGTGTCCGAGCTCTTGTCCACCACGGGATTCGAGGTGGCGCAAGCGAGTGAGAGCGACCTGCTGTTCGGTCTCTCCGTCGTGTGCGCGAGCACCGCGGCCGGGGCGGATTCGCCGGTCATATGGAAACCGGTTCTCTCCCGTCTCGTGAAGGAAGGCTAAGATAGAAGGAGCTTACGGGGGCGTGGCGGAATTGGCATACGCAGCGGACTTAAAATCCGCCGGCTTCGGTCTTGTGGGTTCGAACCCCACCGCCCCTACCAACGCCCAAACGCCCCGCCGGGGGGGATACTCCCCGAGTGGGGGTTGCAACGGGGGATACTCCCCCAATGGGGGATACTCCCCGAGTGGGGGCTGCGCGCAAACCGGTATCATGGGGGAGAAGATCCGCCACCGCGAACAGGACCCCATGGCACGCAAGCAGAAGACAGCCCCGCATCGCAAGAAACCCCGCCAGCTCCTAACCGGCACGCTCTCCGTTGCGCGCCCCGGCCAGGCAAGCGTGACAACCTCCGAAGGCACCTATCGCATCGGTCGCGGCGGCATGCACGAGGCCATGCACGGAGACACGGTGCAGGTATCGCTCGCCAACGTGCGCGGTGAGAAGCTCGCCTATGTGCAGCATGTGGTCTCACGTGCGGCCACCACCTTCCTCGGACGCTACGAGCTGGCCGATCCGCTGGGCGTGGTGGTGCCGCTCGACGGCCGTCTCGACCACGACTTCTTCATCCTGCCCGACGATCCCATGCCCGAGCGTTTGGGCGTCGCCGCCGGCGATATCGTCTCCGCCCGTATCGTGGAGTACCCCACGCGCAAGAGCGCGGCCGTGGCCACGCTCGATCGGCGCGTGGGCGCCGGCACCGAGCTCGACATGCCCATCGAGGCCCTCATCGCGAACTACGGCCTGCCCACGGAATTTCAGCCAGCCACCCTCGCGCAGGCAGATGGGCTCGTGCTCGACATCGAGGGCGCCCTTGCAACCGAACCCGACAGGATCGACCTGCGCGATTCCCTCGCCCTAACCATCGACCCCGCCGATGCCCGCGATTACGATGACGCCGTGGGCGCCCGCCGCACCGCAGGCGGGTACGAGCTCTGGGTGCATATCGCCGACGTCTCGGCGTACGTGCATGCGGGCGATGCCATCGATTCCGAGGCCAAGCAGCGCACCTGCTCGGTGTATCTGGTCGATCGCGTCCTGCCCATGCTCCCCGAGCGCCTCTGCAACGAGCTGTGCTCGCTCAAGCCCCATGAGGACCGCCTCGCCATGAGCGTGTGCATGCAGCTCGATGAACGTGGCGCGACGGTATCCGCCGAAGCCCATCCTTCGGTCATCCGCTCCTCCGCGCGCCTCTCGTACGATGAGGTGGACGCCGTGCTTGCCGGGACGGCGCCTGCTCCCAGCCCCCGCATCGAAGAGGAGCTTGTCCTGCTCGACGAGATCCGCGCTCTGCGCGAGACCCTGCGCGCCCGTCGCGGATCGATCGACTTCGAAACCGTCGAGGCTCGGGTGACTCTCGATGAGCAGGGCACGCCCACGGGCGTTGCCGTGCGCACGAAAACCCGCGCCACGAGCCTCATCGAGGAGGCCATGATCGCCGCAAATGAGAGCGTGGCCGCAATGCTCGCCGATGCGGGCGTTCCGAGCGCGTTTCGCGTGCACGAGCATCCCGCACCCGACGACCTCAAGGCGGCGATCCTGCCCCTGCGCGAACTCGACCTCATCCGCAACGAGGAGGTTTCAGCCCTTATCGCCGGCGATCCCTTCGCCATAGCGGAGGTGCTCGCGCGGGCGAAGGGCTCGGCGGGCGGCGAGCTTGCGTCCGCGCTGCTTTTGCGTGCGCAAAGGCGCGCCGTCTACCTGCCGCACAACCTGGGGCACTATGCGCTTGGAGCGCCTGCGTACTGCCACTTCACCGCCCCTATCCGCCGCTATCCCGATCTGGTGGTGCATCGCAGCCTCAAGGCGCTGAGCCGCAATCAGCTGGGGTCGCGCGAGCAGGCCGTCCTGCGCGAGCAGCTCCCGCAGATCTGCCGCACCTGCTCCGATCAGGAGCGCGTTGCCGACTCCGCCGCGCTCGACTCGCAGCGCATCAAGATGGCAGCGTACTATTCCGAGCGCATCGGCGAGACGTTCTCGGGCGTGGTGAGCGGCTGCACCAGCTTCGGCCTGTTCGTCACCCTCGACGACACCCACGCCGAGGGCCTGCTCCCCATCCGCGCGCTCGGACCCGAGTGGTTCGGCTACGATGAGGCGCGTCTCACGCTCACGAGCGAGGCCACGGGTTCGGTGTGGCGCATCGGCAGGCGCGTCGCCGTGCGGGTGGCCAGCGTGGACATAGGCCGTGGCCGCATCGACTTCACGCTGGCGAACGAAGCCGGGCAAGGTCATAATCAAGGTTTGGATATACGCGCATGTTCCCGAGGAGGGGTATGGATCGCACCAACATGACAGACGAGATCCTGCGTGCCGAGGGCTACCTCATGCAGGATCAGGACGAGCAGGCGGCGGAGCTGCTGGCCCGCCTTGCCGAGGATGCCGAGGAGTATGTCGACCGCAACTGCCCCACAACCGATTCCGTGCAGTGGTTCGCGTTCCCCTCGATCTTCGAGCGCCTGGCATATCGTCGCGTCGAGGACGATCCGCGCGAGCTCCACGATGTGGGGGAGCCGCTCAACCGCCTCTATGGCGATCTTGCCCTTGCCTATGTCAAAACAGGCGCATACGAGATGGCCATCGAGGCCCTGAAGCAGGCCATCCGCTGGAATCCCATGGATTGCGGCGCCCGTCTCGACCTGGCCGACCTCTTCCGCATCACCGGAGACATGCAGGAATACCTTGCGCTCGCCTACACCGTGTTCGAGCGCGCGCACGATGCCCGCCATCTGGCGCGCGCGTTTCTCATCTTCGCCACCTACTTCGAGGCATGCGAGAAGCCCCGCACCGCTGCAGCTGCCCTGCATGCCGCGCGCAAGCTCGACGTGCGCGACTCGGCCCTTGCTGCGGCGCTCGATCAGGCAGCCGGCACCGAGCGCGATCCGAGCGTCGTGACCGATGAAGAGGCGGCTGAGCTGCTTGCCGCCGAGGGACTGCCCGACGGAGCCAATGCCGAGATCGCCGTCTGCCTGCTCATGTGCGCATCCGATGCGGCCTCTGCAGGCGAGCGCGACCTCGCCACCACCCTCACGCTCCGCGCCCGCGATCTGGTGGGAGAGCCCGCCTCCTTGGCGCTGCTCGAACTGATCCGCAGCTCGGAGGCAGATTCTGGAGCCGGTGAGTAGCATGGCCAAAGCATCTGGCAAAGACAAGCCGTCCATCCACGTGATAGCCAAGAACCGCTCGGCGCATCATGAGTATTTCATCGACGAAACGTTCGAGGCGGGCCTCGTGCTCACCGGAACCGAGGTGCGCAGCCTCCGCGAGCGCGCCTGCCAGATCACCGATGCCTTCTGCCTCATCCGGGGGCGCGAGGCGTGGCTGCACGGCGTCCACATCCATCCCTACAGCCATGGCACCGTATGGAACGTGGATCCCGATCGCAAGCGCAAGCTCCTGCTCCACAAGCGTCAGATCGACTATCTCGATCGCAAGCTGCGGCTCAGGGGCGCGGCCCTCATCCCGCTTCAGCTCTACTTCGACGAGCATAACCGCGTGAAGCTCACCATCGGCCTCGGCAGGGGCAAGAAGCTGTACGATAAGCGCGACGATATGGCAAAACGCGATGCCAATCGCGAGATACAGCGTGCGCTGAAGGAGCGCAATCGCTAAGTAGGAGAGGGTTTGCGGAACAAAGGGGGTTCCCATGGACGTAATGGCACTGAACAGGATCACCAGCGGGCTCTACGTGGTGTCGGCCCACGACGGCGAAACGACGGGCGCCTGCCTCATCAACACGGGCCTGCAGCTCACGAGCGTGCCGCTGCAGGTGCAGGTGGTCGTCAACAAGGAGAACTTCACCGAGGGCGTCATCGAGAAGGCCGGGCACTTCGCCCTCACGCTCGTCTCGGAGAAGGCCGACATGCCCTACATCGGCCGATTCGGCTTCCGCACGTCGCGCGATTTCGATAAGTTCGACGGCGTGGCCGTCGAGCATACCATCTTGGGCGATCCGTACACGACCGATAATGCGGTGGCCATGCTGGCCTGCGAGGTGGTGAAAAAGCTCGACGTGGGGACTCACATGATCTTTGCAGGCGAGGTCAAAGACGCCGCCGTGCTCTCGTCCGACCCGCACATGACCTACAACTACTACCACACGGTGCTCAAGGGCAAGACCCCGCCCAAGGCCTCCGCATACGTGCCGGAGGGCTAGGGCGCCGGGCGCTGCGTGCAACCGTTTGGCGGCGATTCGCTGCCTTGCGCCCCCACCGGTTTTTTGGATTGCGCGGGTTCTTGGTATGTGTTTAAATAAGTGCAAAGCAGGCTTTCTAGGGTTTTGAAAGCCACGGATAAGGGGGGATTCCAATGGGCTCAGAAAAGGAAACGTACACGTTCCGTTGTACCGTTTGCGGGTGGGAATACGAGAGCGATTCCCCCGAGCTCCCCGATGATTTCGTCTGCGAAGTGTGCGGCGTCGGCCCTGATATGTTCGAGCTGGTTGAGGAGTAATACGGTTGCTGAGCTTCACC
Source organism: Atopobiaceae bacterium (assembly GCA_040307385.1). GTDB lineage: Bacteria > Actinomycetota > Coriobacteriia > Coriobacteriales > Atopobiaceae > RUG721. Next base: position 1,587 of record JAWRJQ010000033.1, on the reverse strand, counting down.
GTGTACGAACAATTCGATCTTGCGCCACGAACTGGCGCGCCACGATAGGCCTGCAAGCCCCGGAGATTCGTCTCCGGGGCTTTTCTCGCGCCTCGAGCTTTGCGATAAGGGCGTGCGGCCCCTGGCACCAAACAGCCTTATTCCTGCGGTTTTTGCCCCCAGAAGGCCTTGGTCCTCAGGAGTAAGGCGTTTGAGCGGCTCAGGTCGCAGGAATAAGCCGTTCTAGTGCCAGGGGCCCATGGAGCCGAGCGTTCCCGAAATCAGGAGCCGGCGCGGATGGTGCACCTTGCGGTAGGATGGAATGCGTTCGCACACAACCGAGAGGATCACCCATGTCCGAGCCATCCCGCTCGTCCGGCCGTGCGCACGACCAGATGCGCGCCGTCACCCTGACACGCGGCGTCATGAAGAACGCCGACGGCTCATGCCTCGCCGAGTTCGGCGACACCCGCGTGCTCTGCACCGCAACCGTCGAGGACGGCGTGCCCCTCTGGCGCAGAGGGGCGCATGCCGGCTGGGTCACGGCGGAATACGCCATGCTGCCCGCCTCCACCGCGCGCCGCACCCCGCGTGAACAGCGGGGCCGTAAGGGCCGCTCGATGGAGATCGAGCGCCTGATCGGACGCTCGCTCAGGGCAGTCACCAACATGGGGCTGCTCGGCGAGCGCACGGTCACCGTCGATTGCGACGTCATCCAGGCAGATGGCGGCACCCGCACCGCATCCATCACCGGCGCATGGGTGGCGCTGCACGAGGCGCTCATGCGCGAGGTCGAGGCCGACCGTATCGCGCACCTGCCGCTGACCGACCACGTGGCGGCCATCTCGATGGGGCTGGTCGATGGCGTGCCCCTGCTCGACCTCGACTACCGCGAGGACAGCGCCGCCGATGTCGATATGAACCTCGTCGCCGCCTCGGGCGGACGCATCGTGGAGATCCAGGGCACCGGCGAGCGCACGAGCTTCTCGCGCGCCGAGCTCGATGCCCTGCTCGATATGGGGGAGAAGGGCATCGAGCGGCTGATCTCGCTGCAGAACGACGTAACCGGCTTTCAGGAATAACGGGAGCGCACGCCATGACTTACCTCGACATCTCGCTGCTCGACCCCAAGAACACCGTCGTGGTCTCCACGGGTAACGCCCATAAGGTGGTGGAGATCGAGGCCATTCTCGGGCGCGCACTGCCCGGAATGCGTTTCATCGCCTTGGGAGAGCTGGGAGATTACCCCGATCCCGTGGAGGACGGCGAGACCTTCTCCGACAATGCCCGCATCAAAGCCCGCTATGCGCTCGAGGTCACGGGGCTGTCCATGGCGGTTGCGGACGATTCGGGCCTGTGCGTGGATGCGCTCGGCGGTGCGCCCGGCGTGTGGTCTGCGCGCTGGGCCGGCGTCCACGGAGACGACGCCGCCAACAACGAGAAGCTCATGCACGAGCTGGCAGACGTGCCCGAGCCCGAGCGCACGGCACGCTTCCACTCGTCGGTGGCGCTCGTCTATGCCGACGGCAGCCAGCTCGCCGGCGATGGCGACTGCGAAGGGCGCATAGGTTTCTCGCCCGTCGGCACGAACGGCTTCGGTTACGACCC
>JAWRJQ010000032.1:0-12781 GCA_040307385.1 Atopobiaceae bacterium | reverse complement strand
GCCGAACCCCATGAGCCCCAGCCGAACCCCATGAGCCCCAGCCGCGAACTACGCATTAGTTTTCTCTACAGAAGTCTTTTCGCATTCCATCTGGGCTTTTGTGCCAGCTTTTTTCTCTGAGAGAAAACTAATGCGTAGTTTGTAGGCTCGACTGGAGTTCGAGGGGGGGATGCGGCTGGGGTTCGCGGGAGAAAAGAAACGGCTCCGCATCTGCGGAGCCGTTGGACGATCGATGAGGGCAGGCGGCTAGTCGAGATCGCCGAAATCGCTCATGTCGGACAGCGAGGCGGGAGCGGAAATCTGCGCCGGAGCGGCGGGAGCCTCGTAGTGCGGAACCTCGATCGCGGGAGCGGGCGCGGCGACGGAGCCGGTGTCGGGGAAGACGGAATCGGCATCGTCCATGAAGTGCTGGAGCAGGTTCTTGTACTCCACGCGGAACTCCTCGCGGGAAGCCTTGAGACGATCGATCTCGTCGAGCTCGGTCTGCTTCTCGGCAAGCGCCTGGCGGATGACCTCGCGGGCCTTGGCGTCGGCGTCGTTGCGGATGCGCTCTGCGTTGTCGCGGGCATCGGCCACGAGCTTGTCGGCAGCCTTCTGGGCGACGATGAGCGCCTGGGAGATCTGGCGCTCGGATGCCACGAAGTCGGCGACGGGCGCGGCGACGGTCTCGACGGGAGCGGCGGCAGGGGCGGCGGCGAGCTGCTCCTGCGCGGCGGCAAGCTCCTTCTCGGTATTGGTCAGGCGTGTCTTCAGGTCGGCGATCTTGCTGAGCATCGCCTCGACCTCGCCCGCAACGACCTCGAGGAAGTCATCGACCTCTGCGGTGTTATAACCCTGCTTGGAGGCGGAGAATGCCTGCTGCTCGATATCCTGCGGTGTGATAGCCATGTTCGTCCCTTTCGTGTTTAAGTGCCGTTTAAGCAAAAGACAGCATCAACATGCCTAAGTCTAAAGTATATACAGAATTACGCTTTGCACCAACCGTAATACGACAATTGCGATAATCGGCGAGAAATCGATGCCGCTGAACGGAGGTATGTAGCGCCTGAACAACGACAGGTACGGATCGACGAGTTGGCGCAGCGCACCCCGGATGCTCTCGAGCGTTTCGCCTCCGCGAGGAATCCACGACATGATGCACCACACGATGATGAGCATCTGGTAGACGGAGATGAGACGGTAGAGGAAATAGCTGATCATATGGCACCTACCTAGCTTTGCGCGAGCTCGCGCGTGCGCTCGAGGGCGGCGTTGACGGCGAAGTGAACGATATGGAGCAGGTCGCCCTCCATCGCCTGCAGCGCAGCGATGGTGGTGCCGCCCGGCGAAGCGATGCGCTCCATGTAGGCGCGCGGGTGCTCGCCCGAATCGATCAGCTGCTGGGCGGTTCCTCGCATGGTCGCCTCGACCAGCGCACGGCAATCGACGGCGGGAAGCCCCGCCTCGATGCCCGCACGGGTGAGGCAGTCCACGAAGAGGGCGAAGAAGGCAGGCGCCGAGCCCGCCACCACGCCCGCGACGTCGAGCTGGTCTTCTCGCATGGCCTTGACCTCGGCCACGGCGGAGAAGAGCCGCTCCACGAAAAGTGCATCGTCGGCGGAAGCGCCCGCACCCGGCGTGAGCGCGATGGCACCGAGGCCGGCGGCGACGGGCAGGTTGGGCATGAGGCGCACGATGCGCTCGGTGCCGCAGAGCCCGCAGAGCTTGGCAAGCGGAACGCCCGCCATGATGGAGATCACGAGCGCGCCGCCGAACTGGCCGGCGAGCGGCTCCACGACGGCGGCGGCGAACTGCGGTTTGACCGCGAGAACCACCGCATCGGGGCGAAACGCCGCAAGCATCTGATCGGCATCCTCGAACACGGCGGCTCCGAGCTCGGCGAAGGATGCGCGGATGGCGGCATCGGGTTCTGCGATGGCGATCTGGGCGGGATCTGCGGTTCCGGACGAAACGATGCCCCGGGCGATGGAGCCGCCCATGGCTCCGGCGCCCACGAACGCGAGCTTGACGTTGCTGGTATCCATAGGCGCTATCCGGAGATCTCGCCGTCGGCGATGAGCTTGTCGATATCGGCCTGAGAGAGCGTGAGCCCGTGCGGCAGCACCGCGAACACGCGGTCGCCCAGCTCGACGATCTCCCCATCGATGCCGAAGGAGAGGCCGTAGCAGAAATCGAGCACGCGCTTGGCGATATCGATGTTGGTATGGCGGAAGTTCAGCACCACGGGCTGGCTGGTGCGCACGCGGCGCACGACCGTCTGGACGTCCTCGTACGACGCCGGGCGCAGCACGTACGGAGGTAGGTTGCCCGAAGACATGCGCATGCCCGTCTGGGCGGGCGCATAGCTCGTCGCGGGCGCATAGCTCGGATTGGGAGCCGCAGCGGGGGCGCCGCCGCTCGAGAGGGGACGGCCCGAACGGGTGTAGACCGAGACGCTCTCCGCCTCGGGGCGCGGGGTGTTGCCGAGAAGCCCCCTGCGCTCGCCGCGCGGCTGCTCCTCGTAGTAGTCGTCCCCGTCATCGATGTCATCGTAGTAATCGTCGTAGTAATCGTCATCGGCGTTGCGCGCGAAACGATCGCGGATGCTGTCAAGAAAACCCATGACACGCCCCTCCCATTCAATGCGCGGACCTTCCGCGCAGCCGTTACCGGTCGATACCCCTATTGTAAGGCGTATGCCGGGTCGAACACCGTTCTTCCCAACCGTATCATTGTAGAACCCTCCTCGATGGCGAGGGCGTAGTCGTCGCTCATGCCGCACGATAGTTCATCAAGTTGACACCCGGTATCGCGGGCGAGAAGGTCGCGGAGCTCGCGCAGATCCGAGAACGCGCGGCGCGCGGCGGCGGCGTCATGGGCCGGGGCCATGCACATGAGGCCCTTGAGCGAGACGTGCGCAAGCTCGATGACCTGCTCCGCGTGGAGGCGCGCATCCTCGGGCGAGAAGCCCGACTTGCTCTCCTCCCCCGCCACGTTGACCTCCATGAGGATGGGCACGGTGATGCCGAGACGCTCCGCGCGGCGCTCGATGGCCTCGGCGAGGCGCAGCGAGTCGACGGAGTGGATGAGCTCGACGGCTCCCACCACGTCTTTGACCTTGTTGGTCTGCAGATGCCCGATCATGTCCCAGCGCACCGAGGCCAGCTCGGGGTATGCCAGAGCCGCCTGCTGCTTGCGCTTGAGCTCCTGCGGACGGTTCTCGGCGAAGACGGCGTATCCGGCCGCATAGGCGTCTGCAACCTCCTCGATGCCCACCGTCTTGGAGACGGCCACGAGGGTCACCGCATCGGCGCTGCGCCCCGACGCCTTCGCCGCATCCGCGACGCGTTCGAGAATCTCCGCGCGGCGCTCGCGGATAAACGCTGCATAGTCCATGCCGCTATCCTTCCATGATCGCAAGGGCGCCGTGGCGTCCGCAGGTTCCGCCGCTTGCGCGGTAGCTGAAGAACCGGTCGGGGTTCGAGAAGCACGAGATCTCGTCATCGAAGATGCAGGCGGCGTCGAGACCGGCATCGACGAGCGTCGATGCGATGCACGCGCCCAGATCGACGTTGCGGGCGCCCACGAGAGCCCGTGCACCGAAAGCCGCTGCGAACCGCTCGGCGAGACCCGGGTCGACCGCGTACTCGCCGCCCAAGATGTGGGGCCCGATGTAGGCGCTCATCGTGCGGGGATGGGCGCCGGTGATCGCGGCGAGGTCTGCGGCGGCCGTGCCCGCGATGCGGGCGTACGTGCCCTTCCACCCCGAATGCACCACGGCGAATCCGCCCTCGGCGACGATCATGACGGGAACGCAATCGGCATAGCAAAGCAGCACGGGAACGCCCGGCACGCTCACCGCCACGGCGTCGGCGCCCGAGCGCGCCTCGGCCTGCGCAGCAGCGAGGGATTCGGGATCATCCGCCGTTATGCATACCACCTTGTCGCCATGCACCTGGAGCGGGTTCACGAGGCGGGCGGGATCGGCCTTGGGGCTCAGCGCCGCGAGCGCGCGCCTGCGATTCTCCCGCACGCAGGCGGGATCGTCGCCGCACGCATCCCCGAGGTTGAGCGAGGCGTGCGCGCCGGCGGACACGCCGCCCGTGCGCTCGGTGAAAGCGAACGCGACCCCGCCCGGGCGGCTTGCGCCGCCAAGCAGGGTCACGCCATCGACGGTATGTCGCGTAAGCGACGCCATAGCATCCTAGAGACGGCTGCGCTTGAGGAAATCGGGGATGTCGAACTCCTTGTCGTTGCTCGTCATGGGGTTGCGCGCGGGAGCGGGCGCGGGCGTTGATGCCGCAGCGGGCTGCGCGGGCGCATGGGACGGCTGGCCGTAGCGGGAGGAGCGGGCGTCCTCGCGCTTGGGCTCGGGGCGTTCGACCGCGAACGAGGGAAGCATCTGCTGAGCGGCCGCCTCATTGAAGCCGGCGGCGATGACGGTGACGCGCACCTGATCGCCCAGGCTCTCGTCCACCACGGTGCCGAAGATGATGTTGGCTTCGGAATCGACGTTGGATGCCACGAGATCGGCGGCGGCGTTGATCTCCTGGATGCCGAGATCCTTGTTGCCGGCGATGGAGAGGAGCACGCGGGTTGCTCCGTCGATGGTGGTTTCGAGCAGGCGGCTCGAGATGGCCTCGGTGGCGGCATCGACGGCGCGGTTGTCGCCGGAAGCGGTGCCGATACCCATCATCGCGGTGCCGGCGCCCTTCATGATGGTGCAGACGTCGGCGAAGTCGAGGTTGATGATGCCCGGAACGGTGATGAGGTCGGTGATGCCCTGGGTACCCTGGCACAGCACGTCATCGGCCATGCGGAAGGCCTCGAGCATGGTGGTCTTCTTCTCGGAGAGGTCGAGCAGGCGATCGTTGGGAATGACGATCAGCGTGTCGACGCTCTCGGAAAGCTCGGCGATGCCGTCGGTGGCGGCACCGTAGCGCTTGCGGCCCTCGAAGGTGAAGGGCTTGGTGACCACGCCCACGGTGAGCGCGCCCACGTCGTTCTTGGCGATGTCGGCGACGATGGGAGCTGCGCCGGTGCCGGTGCCGCCGCCTTCGCCTGCGGTGATGAAGACCATGTCGGCGCCGGCAAGCGCGCGCTTGATCTCATCGCGGCTCTCCTCGGCCGCCTCGCGGCCCACGGAGGGGTTGGCGCCCGCGCCGAGGCCCTTGGTGATGTCGGTTCCGATGTGGACCTTGATGTCGGCGTCGGAGATGGCGAGGGCCTGCGCATCGGTATTCACGGCAACGAATTCGACGCCGCGGATGCCCTCCTCGATCATGCGGTTCACGGCGTTGGTGCCGCCACCGCCCACGCCGACGACCTTGATTACGGCGAGGTAGTTGTTCGGTGCGTCGAAAGTGCTCATGGTTCGTCCTCCTTTAGTGGTGCCAGCAAACGTTCAAGTTCAAGTTAAGCTCGATGTTTAATGCAAAGCGGTGTATATTTGCACAAACGCGGCCGTTTCGTCAAACTCTTTCACCGAGTGAACATAACCGCAGGTAAACGGTAGTGCTGAGCGAGCTGTTAACATTCAAGCGGCACTTTAGCTTTGCGCGGTGCCCGCGCGGGGGCTCGGCGTTCGTGGAGGGCTGCATCGAGTGCGCGCAACGAACAACGAGGCCTTGGGGGACGGACGACGAGGCTCGGTCTTTTCAAGCGCCGCCGAAGCGGTAAACCCATGCCTTTTACCTTGTACGCAGAGACGCCTCGCCTTTTCTGGGAATGCTCGATGATGCGTTCTTCTTAACGAGTGTTCCCTCTGTTAAGGGCGTACTTGATGGCAGAGACACCGTTCCAGCTATCACCCGCGTTTGCGCGACGAACCAGAGAGTTCCTCATACCGTGGCATATGGCTGTATCCTGCAGCCAGCGTATCACCGGAAGAGCAGTGAGATGGAACTGGATGTAAAGAGGTGCAACGATGCTGATCTACTATCTGATTACAGGTTCGGCCCTGGCAGCCATCATATACCTAGCCGTCAGACTTGCCGTCAGGGATGCGATAAGGGATGCGCTGGGGCGCAAAGAGCAGGGCGAAGCTGAGTAGGAAAGACAGCCGCTACGCGCCTGTTCCCGGCTGCACGGTGCTCAAGTCGATGCGCCGATACGAGGGGTTCGAGGGTACGCGCACGTTGACGTAGGTGATCTCGCCCGGATGCTGCTCGAGGATCTCGGTGAGCACGGCCGCCTTCTGCTCGATCTGCGTCGGCGACCCCAGCGAAACCTCCACGCCGCTCGACAGCACGCAGGAGATGCCCTCGAGGCTCGACGCCGAGAAGTACACGATGGAAGACGAGATCTCCTCGGGAAGCTCATCCAAGTACGTGTCGATGCCGAGCAGCACATCATCCTCGACCGTGGATCCGGCAGAAGGGTTCACGGTTACGGGCGCGTCGATGATGAGCAGCGCGCCCCGCTGCGCGGCAAGCTCCTGCGCCGCATCCTTGGCGGTCTTGCCATCGGAGAGATCGAGGGTGGCGGGCTCGAGCCAGACGTTGCCCTCCCCTATGTACCAGGCGAATGCGCTCGTGCTCATCAGCACGAGCGATCTCACCCGACGCTCGTGCACCACGATTCTGATCCTGTCGGGAAACTCGCGGTGCACCTCCACGTCTCCGACCCAGGGGTTCCGGCTCAGATTCTCGACGACGGCATCCGTATCGAGGCTCAGCAGCGTCGTCCCCTCCTTCACGCCGGCAAGGTTGGCGATATCCTCCGCGCTCAGATGCTCGGTCGCCTCGGTATCGATGGATGCGATGGTGAAGAGCGACGACATGCGCAGGATGTAGAAGACGATGGCACATGTTGCGGCAAGCGCCGCGATAACGATGGCAGCCCGTCCCAAGAAGGAGAAGGCCTTGCCCGCGATGAACCCCGACGACGTGCGCGTGCGGGGCATGTCCGCTTCGGAGAGCACCACGCGCGTGCCGCCGCGTTTCTGCAACGAGTCCGGCAGGGTCGGAGCGCTCTTCTGGGAACTCGCCTCGGGCGCGTCGGGTTTGGATTTCGTGCGCGGCGTCGCACGGCGCGAATCATCTTTTGCCATGCTATGCTCCAAACCCCAGGAAACGCACCTCGGGTTCGAGGGCGATGCCGTACGACGCGTGCACGCTGTCCCGCATCAGCTGCATGAGCGCGCATACATCGTCGGCGCTCGCGCGACTCTCGTTCACCACGAAGTTGGCATGCACCTCGGAGATGCGCGCGCCGCCGCGCTTCGCACCCTTGAGGCCGCACTTCTCGATCAGAGCCCCCACGGAGCCCTCGAGCGGGTTCTTGAACACCGACCCGCAGGTGGGCAGCCCGATAGGCTGGGTCAGCTTGCGGCGCTTGAGCAGCGCATCCATGCGCCGCGCTATCTTGTCGCGCTCATCGCTCGAAAGATCGAGCGTGGCTTCGAGGATGATGTCGCCCGGGAGAAACGACGTGCTGCGATACCCCCATGCGATATCGGATGCTGCGAGACGCGCAAGGCCCTCGCGCTTGCGCAGGACCACGACATCGCGCACGACCGAGCCGATCCATTGGTCGCGGCTGCCGGCATTCATGGCCAGAGCGCCGCCCACGGTTCCGGGGATGCCCGCGCAGCACTCCAACCCCGTCAGCGACGACTTGAGCGCCGTGTTGACGAGCTTGGAGGTGAGCGCCGCACCGCCGCACGTGATGGACTCCCCCTCCACGGCGATGCGCGTGAACTCGCGCCCGAGGCATATGATGCAGCCCCGATAGCCGTTATCCGAGCACAGAATGTTGGAGCCCTTGCCCAGCACGACCCACGGCACGTTCTCATGCGCCAGCACATCGAGCGTGTACGCGAGGGCGGTGTAGCTGTGCGCGACCACGAGCAATGCGGCGGGCCCGCCTATGCGCAGCGTGGTGCGATGGCTCAGCATCTCATCGCGACGCACGTCGGCATCGATGGCGCCCGAGAGCTGCATGTAGGCGTTGAAGATGCTCACATGCTCCGCCCTATGCTGCCCGCAGCCTGCTTGGCCTCGATGAAGGCGGGGCCGATCTGGGTGATGTCGCCCGCGCCCTGCGTGATGAGCATATCGCCGGGCATGCAGGTATCGACGAGCAGATCGATGATGGTGCGTGCGTTGGGGACGTAGGCCGCATGCGCGCAGCCTCCGCCCTTTTTGACGGAGTTGACGACGGTCTTGCCCGAGACGCCCGGAATGGGCATCTCGCCCGCCGAGAACACGTCCATCACGAGCAGGATGTCGGCGTGGTCGAAGGCATGCGCCCATTGCTTCTCGAGCGACTGCGTGCGGCTGTAGCGGTGGGGCTGGAATACGCAGACGATGCGCTTGAAATCGAGTTTGGAGGCGGCCTCGAGCGTGGCCGCGATCTCGGTGGGGTGATGGCCGTAGTCGTCGATCACGGTGATGCCGTCGACATCGCCCACATGCGTGAAGCGCCGACGGGCGCCCTTGAACTTCGAGAGCGCCTCGGCGGCCTGGTCGAGATCGGTGCCGAGCACGTCGGCGACGGCGAGGGCGGCGGTGGCGTTCGAGAGGTTGTGCTTGCCGGGATTCGCCTGGATGGTGAAGCTCGCGATCTTTCCCGCAGGCGTGCGCACCGTGGCGGCGCTCTGGATGCCATGGGTGGCGCCCATCGTGCAGCGGTAGTCGCAGGCCGAGTCGAAGCCGTAGGTCACGACGCGGCGCCCCGTCGAGCGCGCCAGCTCCACCAGATGCGCGGAGTCGCCGCACACCACGACGGTGCCGGCATCGCCGACCAGATCCATGAAAGTGCAGAACGCCTTCTCGGCGTTCTCCAAGGTGCCGTAAAAATCGAGGTGGTCATCCTCGATGTTGGTGACCACCACCACGTTGGGATCGAGGCAGAGGAACGAGCCGTCGGACTCGTCGGCCTCGCACACGAAGAGCCCGCCCGAACCGTTGCGGCCGTTGGTGCCGTAGCCTTCGACCACGCCGCCTATGAGGAACGTGGGGTCGAGGCCCATGTTATCGAGCATGGAGGCGACCATCGACGACGTGGTGGTCTTGCCGTGCGTTCCGGCAACGGCGACGGTCACCGTGTCGCGAGAGAGATACGAGAGCATCTTGGCGCGCGGCCAGACGGGAATGCCCAGCTCACGAGCGCGGATGAGCTCGGGATTGGTTTCGGGGATGGCCGTGGAGATGACCACCACGTCGGGCATGACGGCGTCGATCGTAGGAGCCTCGTGGCCTATCTGCACCTCGATGCCCGCATCCTCGAGCTTGCGTACGTAGTACGAGCTCTTGAGATCGGATCCGGTGACCTTGCACCCGCGCTCATGCAGCACGAGCGCGATGCCGCTCATGCCTGCTCCGCCGATGCCGATGAAGTGCGCACTCATGATGTTATCAACGTTTGACATAGCTCTCTCTCCATGACGGAATGCACGCTGCCGGAGCATGCAGTACTACTCTACCCGAAAACTACACGTTCGGAATCGTGGCGAAGCACTTCGCACAAAACAGGTGGGCTGACACGGGGCTTTGCGCGGAGCGGGGGTGCGCGCGGCGGCTGACGCAAGGCACGGGAGGCGCGGTTGGGCCGGGTCATGCGCCTGCATCCGCCGAACCTTATGCGAGAATAGATAGAAAACGGGCACGATAATGCATGCGTAAGAATCATGTGAGGAGGATCCATGGACGCACGGGCAGGCTTGGACATGCTGCGGGCCATGTGGGATCTCTTGGTGGAGCGGCGGGGGTTCTTCGGGGAGCTCGTGCTCGAGCACCTCGCCATCTCGGCCGCCTCCATCGTCATCGCCATCGTGGCGGGCGGCCTCTTCGGCCTTGCCATCGCCGAGCGCCCGCATGCCGCCAAACCTGCGCTCGGCGCGGTCAACTTCCTCTATACCATCCCGTCCATCTCGATGCTGGGCTTCCTCATCCCCTTCTCGGGCGTGGGCAATGCCACGGCAGTCATAGCCCTCACCATCTACGCCCTGCTGCCCATGGTGCGCAATACCTACACGGGCATCACCAACGTAGATCCCGCCCTCATAGAGGCCGCTCGCGGCATGGGCTCGACCGATGGGCAGATCCTGCGCAAGATCAAGCTTCCGCTGGCCCTGCCCTACATCATGAGCGGCATCCGCAGTATGGCAACCATGACGGTGGCCTTGGCGGGCATCGCATCGTTCATAGGAGCAGGGGGCCTGGGCGTGGCCATCTATCGCGGCATCACCACCAACAACGCCGCCATGACCATGGATGGCAGCCTGCTCACGGCGCTTCTCGCCCTTGCAGTCGATCTCGTGCTCGGCTTCGTGGAGCGGCGCAGCCAGATGAGGAGCTCGGCGGCGAAGCGCGCCAATCGGCGTATAGCGCTCGCGTCCGCTGCTGCCGCCGCCGTCATCGCAGCGGCCGCCGGCGTGCAGGCCCTGAGGCCCGCCGAGGTCATCCGTGTTGCCACCAAACCCATGACCGAGCAGTACATCATGGGCTACATGCTCAGGGACCTCATCGAGCAGGAGACGGATCTTACGGTGGAGATAACCGAAGGCGTGGGCGGCGGAACCTCGAACATCGAACCCGCCATGGAGTCCGGGGAGTTCGACCTCTACCCCGAATACACCGGCACCGCTTGGAACGCCGTTCTCATGCGCGAGGATATCTACTCGGAGGACCTCTTCGACCAGCTGCAGCAGATCTACGGGGACCAGCTGGGCTTCGAATGGGTGGGCATGTACGGCTTCAACAACACCTACGGGCTCGTGGTGCGCAGGGAGGTCGCCGACCGGTACGACCTGCACACCTACTCCGACTTGCAGCGTACGGCCGATCAGCTCGTCTTCGGGGCCGAATACGACTTCTTCGAGCGCGAGGACGGCTATCGGGCCCTGTGCGACGCCTATGGCCTCGACTTCGGCAACACCATGGACCTCGACATCGGCCTCAAGTACCAGGCGTTGGCCGAGGGACAGGTGGACGTGATGGTGGTCTTCACCACCGATGGGCAGCTCGCCGCCGCCGATGCCGTGGTCCTCATCGACGACCTGGCGTTCTTCCCCTCCTACCTCTGCGGCAACGTGGTGCGGCAGGAGACGCTCGAACGGCACCCCGAGCTGCGTGCAGTGCTCGAGAGCCTCGAGGGAACCATCGCCGATGACGATATGGCCCGGATGAACTACGAGGTGGAGACCGAAGGCCGCTCGCCCGAGGACGTGGCGCGCGAGTACCTCGAGCAGAAGGGGCTGCTGCGATGAGCGCTTATAGCGAAGGTGCGGCCATGGCCGCAGCAGACGTGCCGGCCATTGAGTTTCGCCATGTGAGCAAGGACTACGATGGGAAGCCGGCGCTCGACGACGTGTCGCTTGCCATCGCACGCGGCGAGTTCGTGTGCGTGATAGGATCCTCGGGAGGCGGCAAGACCACCCTCCTCAAAATGGTCAACGGACTCATCGAGCCGAGTTCAGGCGACGTGCTGGTGGAGGGCAGGAACGTGCGCGAACAGGACCTCATCCAGCTCAGGCGCAACATCGGCTATGCCATCCAGGGCAGCGTGCTCTTCCCGCACATGACGGTGGAGCAGAACATAGCGTATGTGCCCAGCCTCTGGAACGGCAACGACCGCGCACGCACCCGCAAGGCCGTCCGCAGATGGATGGGCATCGTGGGGCTCGACGACGAGCTGCTCGGACGCTACCCGGCCGAGCTCTCGGGCGGGCAGCAGCAGCGTGTGGGCATAGCGCGCGCCCTCGCGGCGTCGCCGAAGATCCTGCTCATGGACGAGCCGTTCGGCGCTGTGGATGAGATCACGCGGGAGCAGCTGCAGGCTGAGCTGAAGCGCATCCACGGCGAGACGGGCATCACCGTCATGTTCGTGACGCACGACATCGAAGAGGCGTTGAGGCTGGCCACCAGGGTCGCCGTCGTGGATGGAGGATGCGTGCAGCAGTATGCCGCGCCCGACGAGCTGGCCGAAGCGCCCGCCACGGACTTCGTGCGCCGTCTGGTGGCGGGCAGATAGGAGACGAGATGGCTGCGAACGATAGTCCCACCGCCATGCGCGCCATTGTGGTGCATGAGCCGGGCGGCCCCGAAGTGCTCAAGCTTGAACGGAGGCCCGTTCCCACGCTTCGGGCGGGCTGGTCGCTCGTGCGGGTGATGGCGCGCGGACTCAACCATTCCGAGATCTTCACGCGTCAGGGCCTCTCGCCGAGCGTGCGCTTCCCCCGCATTCTGGGAATCGAGTGCGTGGGCGAGATCGCCGCCACCACCGATGGCGATCGCCTTCCCGTGGGGTGCCGCGTGGCCTCCATCATGGGGGAGATGGGACGTGCCTTCGACGGCAGCTATGCCGAGTACGCGCTGCTCCCCAACGAGCAGATCTATCCCGTGACATCGCAGCTTCCCTGGGAGCAGCTGGCTTCGATTCCCGAAACCTGCTACACGGCCTTCGGTTCCCTCAAGAATCTGCGCGTGGAGTCCGGCATGAGCGTATTGGTGCGCGGCGCCGCAAGCGGGGTGGGCATGGCGTTTGCGCGCCTGGCGCGAGCGGCAACACCCGACCTGCGCCTCGTGGGCAGCACGCGCAGTGCCGAGCGCGGAGCCCTTCTGAGCGCGGCCGGGTTCGACGATACGGTGCTCGACGTGGACGGCGTATTGGATGCTGCAGGCAGGGTTTTCGACCGCGTGCTGGAACTCATCGGACCGGCCACGCTCAAGGACAGCTGCCTGCATGTGCGCGAGGGCGGCATCGTGTGCAGCACGGGGCAGCTGGGAGGCAGATGGTATATGGACGGTTTCGATCCCATCGTCGATCTGCCTCCCAACGGCTATCTCACGAGCTTTTA
>JAWRJQ010000031.1:0-6538 GCA_040307385.1 Atopobiaceae bacterium | reverse complement strand
TCGTCGAAAACGTTCATGCTGGGAGCAATCCTAGCAAAGATGATCATGGATCAGTAAATGACAAAAAGTAAATTACTAATAGAACACATGAGGTGAGAAACACGTGGGAAACATGGGCCGGCTCACGGCCATCATCCCGTGATGATCGTGAAAGCGACGGCGCGTGCCTCGGCCTTGCCCGAAACACAAGGGATCCGCACCGGTTTCGCGGGCGCTCTGATGAGGTTTTCGAGGTCGGGGATGGTCGAGAGGTTCCGCTTCGACCCTACGCTTCGATGAACGCGAGGAAGTCCTGCACCTGCTGCTCGATGCTCGCCTGCTGCTCTTCGGAGAACTCGACCACGTTGCTTGTCCAAGCGCTGGGGTTCACGGCGTAGCCGCTGCCCGTCTCGTCCATGGTGTCCATGCCGATGAAGCGCAGGAGCGTGCTCAGCGCCGTGCGCATCTCGGCGGTCTGCGTCCTGCCGCCGATGCCCGAGACGGTGACCTTCTTGCCCTTGACGGCCGTCGCGGGCTTGCCCTGCTCCATGGGGCGGGACAGCCAGTCGAAGAGATTCTTGACATGACCGGGGAAGCTCCCATTATATTGCGGACTGACCACCCAGATGGCATCGGCTGCCTGCACGTCTGCGCGCACGCGAGCCACGGGGGCGGGCGTAGGCCACTCGTCGTCCTGATTGATGGGGGTCACGTCATCGTAGGCGAGCTCGACCACCTCGACCTTGTGGTCCAGGGCGGCTACGATCGCCTTCTGAAGCTGACGGTTGAACGACTGCTCGCGCAGAGATCCCTGTACAAAGAGCACCTTCTTCATCTGCATCCCTTTCTGTTCTGAAAAATACCTTGCATCACATGGTAGCCCAAGGGGTTCCGCCCCACTGCGAGAGCATGCGGAGAAAGAGCCTTCGTTTTTCGCTTCCATCTTAGAGTTATATCTGATATAACAATTATTAAAGAAATACCGTCTGAAATCTCAGTCGTTATTTTCAACATCGTCGTGTGAGGGAAGGAACCCTATGACAACCTCGGCATCATCCGATTCCATGCAGCGCATAGGCGTGAGCCTCAAGACCTGGCGTACGCTGGCCGGGCGCACAGCGGACGAGCTGGCGGAAACCATCGGCGTGTCGCGGGACACCCTCTCGCGCGTCGAACGGGGCGACACGGGCGTCGGCGTGGGCACCGTGCTCGATATCTGCGGAGAGTTCGGCCTGTTGGCAAAGGTGGAGGCCGCGCTCGATCCCGCCCAGAGCGAGCTGGGACGTATCGGCCTATCGCGCGGCGTCCCCCAGCGGGTGCGCAAGTCTCAGCCGCGATCGATGCAAGACTGGAGAAATGCGATGAACTGGTATGACGGCGCGTTCGTGTATCAGATCTACCCCTTGGGCCTCTGCGGTGCTCCGTGGACGAACGACGGATCGGATACGGGCAAGGCCAACGATGACGAGCACCGCCTGCTCAAGCTGGTGAACGACGGCTGGATCGACCACCTCAAGCAGCTCGGCGTGACATGCGTGATCCTGAACCCCGTCTTCGAGAGCGGCTCCCACGGCTACGATACGTGGGATTATCTCACGGTGGATCGGCGTCTGGGTACGAACGACGATCTACGCAACCTGGTCGATGCCCTCCACGAGGCGGGCATCCGCGTGCTGCTCGATGCGGTGCTCAACCATGTGGGCCGGGGCTTCTGGGCCTTCCAGGATGTGCGCGAGAAGGGCGCGGCGAGCCCCTACGCAGGGTGGTTCAACATCGACTGGAGTGGAGACAACCAGTTTGGCGACGGCTTCGCCTACGAGTGCTGGGAGGGCGTGTCGAGCTTGGTGAAGCTCAACCATCGCAACTTCGGCTGCAACGACATGTGTATCGACGTCATCCGCACGTGGGAGCGCGAGTTCGACATCGACGGCCTGCGCCTCGATGTGGCCTACTGCCTCGATCTGGGATTCTTGGAGTATGTGCGCCGCGTGGCGGACGAGCTGACCGCCAAGCGGGGGAGCAAATTCCTGCTTTTGGGCGAGTGCATGTTCGGCGACTACAACCGCTGGATGAACGACGGCGCCTGCGACACCGTGACCAACTACGAGGCATACAAGGGCCTCTGGAGCTCCATGAACACGGCCAACATGCACGAGGTCGCCTATGCGCTCGAGCGCCAGAGCGGCGATAAGCCCTGGAACCTCTACACGGGCAAACACCTGCTCAACTTCCTCGACAACCACGATGTTCCGCGCATCGCCACCAAGCTCGACGACACGCGCCAGCTCGTCCCGCTCTACGGCCTGCTCTTCGGCATGTGCGGCACGCCCTGCGTCTACTATGGCAGCGAATGGGGCATCGAGGGCGAGCAGCTCCACGGCGACCACGAGCTGCGCCCGGCGCTCGATGCGCCCTCATGGAACGACCTCACCGATTGGATCGGCGCGCTTGCGGCGGCGCGCTTCGAGAGCGAGGGCTCGGAGGCGCTGTGCAACGGCGACTATCACGAGCTCATGTGCCAGCCGAAGCAGCTGGTGTTCCAGCGTGCAGTCGGCGGCAGGCGCGTCATCGTGGCCATCAATGCGGATGCCGAGCCCGCCGTCCTGCACTTCGATGCCGGGTGCGGCCGTGCAATCGATCTCATCACGGGAGAGGAGCACGACTTCGGCGCAGGCAGCGAGGTGGGTCCGTTCAGCGCGCACTATTGGCTCTGCGAGCGCTAGGAATAGGCCGGCTCAGCTCGCCCCGCCTCGTTCGGGCCGACTTGATACCGACTGGATATCATGTCAAGCGGGCGACGCGCGTCTCGCTCTCGACGCCGCAGGCGGCAGGGGATACACTATACCGATGCACGTGAACGCCAGCCCGCAAAGGAGAGAGCATGTCCGACGTCCTCGAGCGTTTCCTGCGCTATGTGCGCGTAGGTTCGCCGTCCGATCCCGATAACGAGTCCCAGGTTCCTTCGAGCGCATGCCAGCATGATATGGCGCGTCTCTTGGGCGAGGAGCTCACGGCCCTGGGGCTGGCGGACGTCAACGTGGACGAGCACGCCTACGTGACCGGCACCTTTGCGGCATCTGCCGGCGCGGAGGCCGCTCCCGCGCTCCTGCTCTGCTCGCACCTCGATACTGCGCCGGACGCGCCCGGCCTTGGTGTGAAGCCCCATGTGGTGCGCTATGAGGGAGGAGAGCTGCTCTCGGGCATCGTCGATGGCGAGCGCATCGTCACCACGCCCGAGGAAGTACCCGATCTTGCCGACTTCGCGGGCCAGGATATCGTCGTCACCGACGGCACCACGCTGCTCGGCGCCGATGATAAGGCGGGCGTGGCGGAGATATGCGCCCTGCTCCAACGCCTGAAGGATGATCCCGCGCTGCCCCATCCCACGCTGAAGATCGCCTTCGTGCCCGATGAGGAGATCGGCCACGGCGCGAGCCTGCTCGATCTCGATGCGCTCGGCGCCGCCTACGGCTACACCGTCGACGGCGAGGAGCTGGGTTCCATCAACTACGAGTGCTTCTCGGCCTCCCAGGCAACGGTGCGCATCCAGGGCGTGATGGTCCATCCGGGCTCCGCCAAGAACGTCATGGTGAACGCCATCACGCTTGCCGCCGAGTTCCTCGCGCTGGTGCCCGTCCACGAGCGCCCCGAGCACACCGAGGGCGGCGAGGGCTTCTATCATCCCACCGATGTCAAAGGCACCGCTTCCGAAGTCGAGCTTTCGTTCATCCTGCGCGACTTCGATTCCGATGTGCTTGCCGCGCGCGAGCAGACCCTGCGCGCCATCGCAGCCTTCATGAACGCGCGCTACGGCGAGCACACCGTGACGGTTGAGACGTGCGCGCAGTATCGCAACATGGCGGAGCAGTTCGCGGGCAAGGAGTTCCTCATCGACTACGCGCTCGAGGCCAATGAGGAGGCGGGTCTCGCCGCGTTCACCGTTCCCGTCCGAGGCGGCACCGATGGAGCGCAGCTCACCTTCCGAGGGCTTCCATGCCCGAACCTCGCGACGGGTGCCTACAATTTCCATTCGGTCCGCGAGTTCATCCCGGTTCCGAGCATGGAGAAAACCGTGGACATGCTCACGGCGCTCGTAGCGAAGTTCGCCTCCAATACGAGGTAATCGGGCGTATACCGCTCACAACAAAATCGCGTGCGCTCGTGGATTCGCCCTGCCGTTCGCTTGGGCAGGACGCCCGCTTGCCATCGCGTCAGGTTTTGACCTGAGTTAAAAGGTAGGGTTTTACATGAGGGCAGCGTGCCCTCGAGCTGTTTTCGGTTATCGCTGTCAAGGGAAGGGGGCATTTCGGTGGATCATCATGCGCTTATGCTTCTCGCCACCGTCATCCCCATCCTTGCGCTGCTGATCGAGGCGATGAGCAGCGCGGCGGGCATTTCCGAGCGCCACCACAGCCACCACGACACCTTCGCGGCCGAGACGTCGTTCTCGCGTGCGCTCATCATCGCCATGTTCTTCATGGATATCGTGGGCGTGCTCCTCGCCTGGCTCTGCAGCGTGGGCGTGTTCACAGCAAGTCCTCGGGCGGTCATCGGCTTCTTCGTGGCGTTCATCGCGGTGATGTTCGCGATGTGGCTGTGCATGCGCCGCTACCGCGTGGCCGTCTACGACGACTACATGGACATCACGCCGTTTTTGGGCGGCAACATCCATGTGGTGTACGACAACATCGAACGTATGGAATGGTTCGGCCTGCGCACGGGATCCGGCTATCGCAACCTGCGCATATACGAGGACGGCAGACCCACGGGCATGCTGTGGGGCATTCTCGACGTGGAGCAGATCCTCATGCGCGTCGATCGCTTCGACGTGCTGGGCCGGGGATCCAACTCGTAGCTCGAGCCGCCTTCGCGCACTGCTTGAGGCTTAGGGCTGGAAGCCGCGCCGCGCCTTGGTGAGGTTGTAGAAGTGGTCGCCCATGCGCTCGGCATCGGAGATGAGGCCGATATACTGCGCGCCCACCTCGGGCGAGCAGATGCCGCTGGCGATGCGCGCCACGTGGTTCTGGCCCATCTGCTCGGTGATGAGGTCGATGGCGGCCTCAGCCGCCTTCGCGTTGTCGTACGACTCCTGGTCCTTCATCACATAGGCATGCATGACATGCATGTAGAGCTTCTGGAGGAACTCCTCGAGCATGCCGATCTCGGCCTGCGCCTCGGACGAGAAGGAATACTCCTTCGAGGCGATCTGCTGGGCGTACTCGACGATGTTGGTGGCATAGTCTCCCACGCGCTCGAGGTCGGATATGGAGTGGAGGGCGTGGGAGAGGTAGTCGCGGTCGTATTCGGAGAGCTGCTCGCCGAAGAGGCGGGCGATGTAGCGCGCCATTTCATGGTTGAGGAAGTTGAGTTCGGCCTCGTTCTGATCGAATTCCTCCTGCTCGGAGAAATCGAGCGTACGGGCGCAGTTCAGGGCGATGCTGGCGTTGCGCATGGCGATCTTGGCCATGTTGATGATCTCCGACTTGACCTGCTGGACGGCGATGGGCGGCGAGGCGATGAGGGCGTCGCTGATGAAGTACGTGTGCAGCTGCACGCCCTGCTCCTCCTCCGGAACCTCGGGCTCGTCGGGGACGATGCCGCAGACGATCGAGATGAGCAGGTTGGTGAGCGGGAGCATCATGATCACGGCGATCACGTTGAACACCGTGTGGAACATGGCGAGCTGGATCTGGGGCATGCCCGGGAAGAGCGAGTTGAAGATGGTGCCGAAGGCGAGCGAGCCGCCCGAAGCCGTGCTGAGGATGAACCCGAGGATCAAGAACACGATGACGCCGCTCACGTTGAAGATGAGGTGGATGAGCGCCGCGCGCTTGGACGGGACGGGGCCGGTGGCACCGGCGATGAGGGCCACGACGCACGAGCCGATGTTGGAGCCCATGGTGAGGTAGATGCCCTGGTCGAGCGAGACGAGGCCGGCAACCACCATGGTGATCGCGACCGATGTCATGACCGACGAGCTCTGGATGATCGCCGTGAACACCGCGCCGATCAGCACGAGGAGCAGCACGTTGTCGATGCTGGCGAGAAATTCCCGCACGCTGTCGAGCTCGGCGAAGCTCTCCATCGCGCCGCTCATCATCCCCAGGCCGACGAACAGCATGCCGAAGCCGGTGATGATGCCGCCGACCGTCTTGGGCTTATCGGCCTCCGCGAACGACGTGATGAACGCGCCGATGCCGGTGAGGCCCGCGAAGATGACCGTGCTCGAGACGCCCGCTTCGCCCGAGATGCCCCAGGCGACGATCTGGCCGGTGATGGTAGTGCCGATGTTGGCGCCGTAGATGACCGTCGCCGCCTGCGCGAGCGACATGATGCCCGCGTTGACGAAGCCGATGACGATGACCGTCACGGCGCCGGAGCTCTGGATGGCCGCCGTGCCGAGCGCGCCGATGCCCACGCCCAGGAGCTTGCTCTTGGAGGCCGAGGCGAACAGATGACGGAGCTTGCTCGACCCGAGGGTTTCGAGGTTGCGGCTCAGCATGGAGCATGCGACGAGGAAGATACCGATGCCGGCGAGCAGGCCGAGTATGGCGGTTGC